>NZ_BAAAYL010000001.1:4939568-5248291 GCF_039536205.1 Streptomyces sannanensis
CTCCGCCCCCTCCGGCGCCTCTCCGACACGTATCCGCGGCCGTCGCGCGGCCGCGTCCCCTCAAACGTGATCTCGAAGGAGTCGATCCCTCATGTCCGAGACGACTGTCCGCCGCCGCGTCCGCCATGTCACTCGTGCGAGTGAGTCCGACCGCAAGAACGCCGCCGCCGCCCTCCAGCGGTCCCTCGACCGCAGGGACAACGGCGGGTCCACGGGCCACTGAACCCTGTCCGGCATCCGGCGCGCCCTGTCCATCCGTCCGAATGGCGGACGGGGCGTGTCAGGAACTGGGATGAGAAGTAGGGTGCCGCCATGTCTCGCAGCATCGATCTCGCAGTTGTCCCCGGTGACGGCATCGGCCAGGAAGTCGTGGCTCAGGGCCTCAAGGTCCTCACGGCTGTCCTTCCGCAGGATGTGAAGCTGGAGACCAAGGAATACGACCTCGGCGCCAAGCGCTGGCACCGCACCGGCGAGACCCTGCCGGACGCGGAGCTGGAGGCGCTGAAGAACCACGACGCCATCCTGCTCGGCGCGATCGGCGACCCCTCCGTACCGTCCGGCGTCCTGGAGCGCGGGCTGCTGCTCAAACTGCGGTTCGCCTTCGACCACTTCATCAACCTGCGCCCGTCGAGGCTGTTCCCCAACACCGCGACGCCGCTGGCCATCCGCGATGAGCAGAGGGGGGCCATCGACTTCGTCGTCGTCCGCGAGGGCACCGAGGGCCCGTACACCGGCAACGGCGGTTCGCTGCGCACCGGCACGCCGGCCGAGGTGGCCACCGAGGTCAGCGTCAACACCGCGTACGGTGTGGAGCGCGTCGTCCGCGACGCCTTCGAGCGGGCCGACGCCCGCCCGCGCAAGAAGCTGACGCTCGTTCACAAGAACAACGTCCTGGTCTACGCGGGCCACCTGTGGAAGAACATCTTCGACAAGGTCGCCCAGGAGTACCCGGACGTCACCACCGACTATCTGCATGTCGACGCCGCGACGATCTTCTTCGTCACCCAGCCGGAGCGATTCGACGTCATCGTCACCGACAACCTTTTCGGTGACATCCTCACCGACCTCGCCGCTGCCGTGACCGGCGGCATCGGCCTGGCGGCCTCCGGCAACATCAACCCGACCGGCGCGTTCCCGTCGATGTTCGAGCCCGTGCACGGCTCGGCGCCCGACATCGCGGGCACCGGCAAGGCCGACCCCACTGCCACGATTCTCTCCGTCGCCCTCCTCCTGCGGCACCTCGGCTACGACGCCGAAGCGGCCCGGATCGAGGACGCCGTCTCCGCCGACCTCGCGGAGCGCGACGGCACGTTCCGCACGACGGACCAGATCGGCGACGCGCTCGCGGTACGCGTAGCGAGCTGACCCGTCGCGTCAACACACAAAGCCGCCGGGTCGTTCAGCGCCCGGCGGCTTCCTCATGCGCGGCCCCGGGTGCGACCGTCATCCTCTGACCGCGCACACACCCCGTTTCACCCTCGGCCACCCACGCGCGATAATCGAACGTGGGGCCGCGATATGGGGGGAACTCGGACGTCCTGATAATGGGCCGTACGGACATGGGTGCGCGGTCTGTCAGACACAAGGTGAAGGACAGGTACTCATGACGACGCCCACGATCGAGCTCAAGCCGACCGCGCATCCGCTCGCGGACGCGGACCGCGAAGCGATCCTCGCCAACCCCGGCTTCGGCCGCCACTTCACCGACCACATGGTGACGATCAAGTGGACCGAGGGTCGCGGCTGGCACGACGCCGAACTGGTGCCGTACGCGCCGCTCTCGATCGATCCGGCGAACATGACGCTCCACTACGCGCAGGAGATCTTCGAGGGCCTGAAGGCCTACCGCCGCCCCGACGGTACCGTCGCCACCTTCCGCCCCGACGCCAACGCCCGGCGCTTCCAGGCCTCCGCCCGCCGCCTGGCCATGCCGGAGCTCCCGGTCGAGACCTTCATCGCGGCCTGCGACGCCCTGGTCGAGCAGGACAAGGCATGGGTCCCCGCGCACGGCGGCGAGGCCTCCCTCTACCTGCGGCCCTTCATGATCGCGACCGAGGTCGGCCTGGGCGTGAGGCCCGCCAACGAGTACCTCTTCATCGTCATCGCCTCCCCGGCCGGCGCCTACTTCCCCGGCGGCGTCAAGCCCGTCTCCATCTGGCTCTCCGAGGACCGCGTCCGCGCGGTCCCCGGCGGTATCGGCTTCGCGAAGACCGGCGGCAACTACGCCGCCTCCCTGCTCGCCCAGGCCGAGGCCGCGGAGAAGGGCTGCGACCAGGTGGCCTACCTCGACGCGCTGGAGCACAAGTGGGTCGAGGAGCTGGGCGGCATGAACCTGTACTTCGTGTACGGGGACAAGATCGTCACGCCCGAGCTCACCGGCTCCCTGCTGGCGGGCGTCACCCGTGACTCCCTCCTCACCGTCGCCCGCGACCTCGGCTACACCGCCGAGGAGGGCCGCGTCTCCATCGAGCAGTGGCAGCGGGACACCGAGAACGGCACCCTGACCGAGGTTTTCGCCTGCGGCACCGCAGCCGTGATCACCCCGGTCGGCACCGTCAAGTCCAACGGCGGCAACTGGACCCAGGCCGACGGGCAGCCCGGCGAGGTCACGATGAAGCTGCGCAAGGCACTGCTGGACATCCAGACCGGCAGGACCGAGGACGGCCACGGCTGGATGCACGAGCTCGGCTGACGCACGCCGCGGCGGCATATGACGCGACATGAGCCGCGCTGAGAAACGCCTGAGGGCCGCCCCGTCTCGTACGGGGCGGCCCTCAGGCGTTCCGCGGTCCCGTTCAGCGCGCTCCTCCATGTCTTGAGTGACGTTCAATGTGGACTGTGCCTAGGTGGCGCGTCAGCTCTTCGATCCTCTTCATTGGATTGTCAGCTTCATTGCATTGTTAGAGTGTTGTTCAAAACAGGAGGTGTGGTGGCGTGAGACTGACTCCCACGGAGCGCGACCGGCTGCTGCTCTTCGGGGCCGCCGAACTGGCGCGGGCGCGCCGGGCGCGTGGACTGAAGCTCAATGTCCCCGAGGCGACCGCGCTCATCGCGGACACCGTCTGCGAGGCGGCTCGCGACGGGCGCAGGCTCGCCGAGGCGATCGAGGCGGCCCGCAGTGTGCTCGGCCCCGAGGACGTCCTGCCCGGCGTGGCGGACGTGGTGACCGAGGTGATGGTCGAGGCCGTCTTCGATGACGGCTCCCGGCTCGCGGTGGTCTCCGACCCCATCGGCTGGGGGTCCGAGACAGGGGGAGGCTCGCTCGGCGACGCGGCGCCCGGCGCGGTGCTGCCCGGCCCCGAGCACAAGGAGCCGGAGCCCGCGGTGCGGATCACCGTGAGGAACACCGCGGCCGTTCCGGTCAGTGTGACCTCGCACTTCCACTTCTTCGAGGCCAACCCCCGCCTCGACTTCGACCGCGCCGCCGCCTACGGCATGCGGCTGAGCGTCCCCGCGGGCTCGTCCGCCCGCTTCGACGCGGGCGGCGAGGCCGAGGTCGGCCTGGTGCCGATCGGCGGCGACCGGATCGCCATCGGCTTCGCGGGCCTGGTCGACGGCCCGCTCGACGCGCCGGGTGCCAAGGAGGAGGCGCTGCGCAGGGCAACGGCCTGCGGATACCTCGGAGCGGTGGCACCCGACGCGGACGCAGAGACAGGGCACGCAGAGGCGGGGCACGCAGAGACAGAGCACGCAGAGGCGGGGCACGCAGAGACAGGGCACAAGGAGGAGGACCAGTGACCGGCATCGACCCTCGTGACTATGCCGCCGTGCACGGCCCCCGGGCCGGCGACCGGATCGTCCTCGGCGACACCGGACTCGTCGTCCGCGTCGAGTCCGACGCCCAGAAGCCGGGCGAGGAGTTCCTGGCCGGCTTCGGCAAGACGGCCCGTGACGGACTGCACCTGAAGGCCGCCGCGGTCCGTGAGACCTGCGACGTCGTCATCAGCAACGTCGTCGTCATCGACCCCGTCCAGGGCGTTCGCAAGGTCTCCGTCGGCATCCGCGAGGGCCGCATCCACGCGATCGGCCGGGCCGGCAACCCCGACACCCTCGACGGCGTGGACGTCGTCGTCGGCACCGGCACCTCGATCGTCTCCGGCGAGGGCCTGATCGCCACCGCCGGCGCCATCGACACCCATGTTCATGTGCTGTCGCCGCGGATCATGGAGGCCTCGCTCTCCTCCGGCGTCACCACGATCATCGGCCAGGAGTTCGGCCCGGTGTGGGGCGTCGGCGTCAACTCGCCCTGGGCCCTGAACCACGCCTTCAACGCCTTCGACGCCTGGCCCGTCAACATCGGCTTCCTCGGCCGCGGCTCGTCCTCGCACGGCGCGCCCCTGGTCGAGGCCCTCGCCGAGGGCGGCGCCCTGGGCTTCAAGGTCCACGAGGACATGGGCGCCCACACCCGGGCCCTCGACACCGCCCTGCGGGTCGCCGAGGAACACGACGTCCAGGTCGCCCTGCACAGCGACGGCCTCAACGAGTGCCTGTCCGTCGAGGACACCCTCCGCGTCCTCGACGGCCGTACGATCCACGCCTTCCATATCGAGGGCTGCGGCGGCGGTCATGTGCCCAACGTGCTCAAGATGGCGGGCGTGCCGAATGTCATCGGCTCCTCCACCAACCCCACCCTGCCCTTCGGCCGGGACGCGGTCGCCGAGCACTACGGCATGATCGTCTCCGTCCACGACCTGAAGACGGACCTGCCCGGCGACGCCGCCATGGCCCGCGACCGCATCCGTGCGGGCACGATGGGCGCCGAGGACGTCCTGCACGACCTGGGTGCCATCGGCATCACCTCCTCCGACGCCCAGGGCATGGGCCGCGCCGGCGAGACCGTACGCCGCACCTTCGCCATGGCCGGGAAGATGAAGGCCGAGCTCGGCCCCCTGGCCGGCGACGGCGAGCACGACGACAACGCGCGTGTGCTGCGCTACATGGCCAAGCTGACCATCAACCCGGCCATCGCCCACGGCCTCTCCCATGAGATCGGCTCGATCGAGGCCGGCAAGCTTGCCGACATCGTGCTGTGGCGTCCGGAGTACTTCGGCGCCAAGCCGCAGCTGGTGCTGAAGTCCGGCTTCCCCGCCTGGGGCGTCACCGGCGACCCCAACGCCGCCACCGACACCTGCGAGCCGCTCGTCCTCGGCCCGCAGATCGGCGGCCACGGCGCCACCGCCGCCGACATCTCGGTCGCGTTCGTCGCCGGCGCCGCGCTCGAGCAGGGCAACGACCGGATGCCGACGCGCCGCCGCCGGGTCGCCGTCCGCGGCACCCGTGGCATCGGCCCCGCCGACCTGATGCTCAACTCCCGCATCGGAGACGTCCAGGTCGACGCCCGTACCGGCCTGGTCTCCCTCGACGGCGACCCGATCCGCTCCGAGCCCGCCGAATCCGTCTCCCTCAACCGCCTGTACTTCCTGTAAGGACCCCCTCATGAGCAGCAGCACCCCTGTCGCCGACGGCTTCCGCATGCCCGCCGAGTGGGCTCCGCATGAGCGCACCTGGATGGCCTGGCCCAGTCTCAACGCCACCTTCACCGACGCCGAGGAGCTGGACTCGGCCCGCACCGCCTGGGCCGAGGTCGCTCGCACCATCCGCCGCTTCGAGCCGGTCACCGTGGTCGTCGGCCCCGGCGGGACCGACAGCGCCCGTACGTACCTCGGTGACGGGATCGACATCGTCGAGCGCGAGCTGAACGACGCCTGGATGCGCGACATCGGTCCCACCTTCGTCACCGACGGCACCGAACTGCGCGCGGTCGACTGGATCTTCAACGGCTGGGGCGCCCAGGACTGGGCCAGCTGGGAGCACGACTCCAAGATCGCCGCATATGTCGCCGAGCGGGCGGGCGTGCAGACGTACGCCTCCAGGCTCGTCAACGAGGGCGGCGGCATCCACGTCGACGGCGAGGGCACGGTCCTGCTGACCGAGACCGTCCAGCTCGGGCCCGAGCGCAACCCGCACTGGACCAAGGAGGAGGTCGAGGCCGAGATCCACGCCCACCTCGGCACCACCAAGGCCATCTGGTTGCCGCGCGGCCTGACCGCGGACTACGGCACCTACGGAACCCTGGGCCACGTCGACATCGTCGCCTCCTTCGCCCGCCCCGGCACGGTCCTGGTCCACACCCAGCCCGATCCGGCACACCCCGACCACGAGGTCTGCAAGGAGATCGCGGACTTCCTGCGCACCCGGACGGACGCCAAGGGCCGCACCCTCGAGGTCATCGAGGTCGCCGCGCCGACCGTCCTGAAGGAGGACGATGACTGGGTCGACTACTCGTATATCAACCACTACCTCTGCAACGGCGGTGTGGTGCTGTGCGGTTTCGGCGACGCCGAGCGCGACGAGAACGCGGCGGCGATCTTCCGTGGCCTCTTCCCGGACCGCGAGGTCGTGCTGGTCGACGCCCGCCCGATCTTCGCCAACGGCGGCGGCATCCACTGCATCACCCAGCAGCAGCCGCGCGTCTGACGTCACGCCCACGGCACATCCCCACAGCACACCGCCGGGGCCGGACGGGATCCTCACCCCGTCCGGCCCCGGCGGTGTGCAACCGCTCGCCCGTATGCTGAGATCCCCGCCCCGACCACGGAGAATCCCATGCCCGAGCCCGCCCGCACCACGCGGCGGCGCAATGCCGCCCCGCCGCGGGAGACCGTGCTGGCCGCCGCCCAGGCGAGCATTGCCGAGCACGGGCTGGAGAAACTCACCATGGCCGGCCTCGGCCGTGAGGTCGGCATGAGCAGCGGGCACCTGCTGTACTACTTCCGCACCAAGGACGAGCTGCTGCTGCAGACCCTGGAGTGGAGCGAGGAACAGCTCGGGGTGCAGCGCCGCTCCGCCCTCGCCCGCCAGGTTCCGGTCCGGGAGCGCCTCGACGCCTATGTCGACCTCTACGTCGCCGACGGCCCCCGCGACCCTCACTGGACCCTGTGGCTGGAGCTGTGGAACCGGGCCCACAGCCTCGACGAGGAATCCCGCAACCGGCTCCTCGACATCGAGCTCTCCTGGCACCGTGATCTGGTCGCCCTCCTCGTCGAGGGGGCCTCGCGCGGCGAGCTGCGCAAGGTCGACGCAGACAGGTACGCCACCCGGATACGAGCCCTGCTGGACGGCTTCAGCACCCACGTGGCGATGGGCCTTCCGGGCTCCGACCGGCCCCAAGTCCTCGCGCACATCGCCGAGTTCCTCGACGAGACGCTCGTCTGAACCGCGGGCGCGGACGCCCGGCGGAGGGTGACGGTTGTACGCAATTGGTCTGATTGACCCGTGCACGCCAGGTGCGCTTGTATCCCCGTGCGCCCTCGGCGCAGGGCCGGGGGAACAGCGTCACACGGGGGAAGCATGCTCGTTTCCATACGCACCGTCCTGACCGCGGCATTAGTGGGAGCGCTCCCGCTGACCGCCTCGGCGACCGCGTCGGCCACCCAGCCGCCGGCACCCCGCACCGAGCGGATCACGTCCGCGCCGGACGGCTCGCCGGCCGGCTTCGACACGTACGAGGCGTCCATGAGCCCGGACGGCCGTTATGTGGCCTTCCCGTCCTGGGCGCCAGGCCTGGTACCCGGGGATCCCGAGCACGACCCGGACCTTTTCGTCCGCGACGTCCGCACGGGCACGCTGCGCAGAATCCCGATCGTCATCGAGGGCGACACGACGGGCTGGTCGGCCGAGAACGTGAGCATCAGCGCCGACGGCCGCTTCCTCACCTTCGCAGCCCGGCACAACGGTCCGCCGGACGACGGCACTCCCGCTGACCAGATCTACGTCCACGATCTGCGGACCGGCAGCACCGAGCGGGCGAGTGTCGGCCTCCATGGGCGCCCGGGAGTCGCGTGGCGGGACCGTCCGGGCATCAGCGCCGACGGTCGTTATGTCCTCTTCACTGCCTGGGCGAACTCCATGGAGAGCGATGAGGACAAGGGGATCGTCCGGGCCTACGTCCGTGACCGTGTGACGGGCACGACCACGCGGGTCAGCCCGGTCGATGGCGAGTACATTCCGAGTCGCCCGTCGATGAGCGCGGACGGCCGCCGGATCGCCTTCACATTCGGTGAGCGGTACATGGGTCCCGACTACCCGTACGGCCCGAGCAAAGTGATCGTGGTCGACCGCCCCACCGGGCGCGAGACCGTCGCCCACGTCGGCAGGGGCGCCGGCGGCACGGTCCTCAGCGCCGACGGCCGCAAGCTTCTGTTCAACTCCGACGCCCCCGATGTCGTCCCCGGTGACGGCAACGGTGAGCAGGACGCCTTCGTGCGCGACCTGGAGACGGGGAGGACGGTACGGGTGAGCGAGGCGGCCGGTGGCGGCGACGCGCACGGCTGGTCCGAGGGGGAGCAGCTCAGTGCCGACGGCCGCTTCGCCGTACTCGCCTCGACCGCCCCCGACCTCGTCGAGCCCAGGGCGGGCGGCGATGCCGCGGTGTACGTACGAGATCTGAGGACGGGCCGGACCACGCGCATCGACCTCGCCCACGACGGCACGCCGCTGAGCGGAGTGTTCGACCTCGCCGGCATCGCCCCGGACGGCCACCGGGTCGCGTTCGCCTCGAACGCGCCGAACGTGCTCCCCGACGCCGACAGCACCTGGCAGGTGTACCTGCGCACGGTGCGCTGACGCCCGAGCAGAGGATGGGGAGCTGCGGCTGCTCGACACCCGCACCGGAAAGCACCAGTACATCGGCCCGGCACCGCAGTACCGCACACAGGCCCTTCAGGACTCGGTCGCCGACCGCGGCCGGGCGGTGGTCTTCGCCACCGGCGTCGAGGGTGTGGTGAGCGGGGACTCCAACGGCGAGTACGACGTGTTCCTGCGGCACACCCGCTGAGCACGGACTACGCACTGTCCCTCGCGCGGACGCCCGCATCGTGAGACCGGGCGTCCGCGCGTCATGGGCGTATGGCAGACTGCCGGTTGTGCTCGCATTCGCCATGATTATCGGCAGCAGCGCGCCGGTCCGCAGTGACCGCTGACCCGCGACAACCTTCCGCGGCAGCGGTCATCGTGCCCCAGACCCGCGCGCAGACCTCTCGCACCCGCGAGAGGTTTTTTCGTTTCCCGGCCCCACTCACGGCCGAGTCGGACCCACGCGCGATGATGGGGGCAAGTGGAGCCCGGAATTCCGGAACCACTCACCCGACAGGAGTCACCACAGCCATGACCACGACAGGTCCCGACGACAGCTTCCATGTCTTCGACACCACACTGCGCGACGGCGCCCAGCGTGAGGGCATCAACCTCACCGTGGCGGACAAGCTGACCATCGCCCGGTACCTGGACGACTTCGGCGTGGGCTTCATCGAGGGCGGCTGGCCGGGCGCCAACCCACGCGACACCGAGTTCTTCGCCCGCGCGAAGAAGGAGATCAGCTTCCGGAACGCCCAGCTGGTCGCCTTCGGTGCCACCCGCCGGGCCGGAGCCACCGCCGCCGAGGACCTCCAGGTCAAGGCACTCCTCGACTCCGGCGCCCCGGTGATCACCCTGGTCGCCAAGGCACACGACCGCCATGTCGAGAAGGCCCTGCGCACCACCCTCGACGAGAACGTGGAGATGGTCCGCGACACCGTCTCGTACCTGCGCTCCCAGGGCCGCAGGGTCTTCGTCGACTGCGAGCACTTCTTCGACGGCTATCGCGCCAACCCCGCCTACGCCAAGCGCGTCGTCCGCGCTGCCGCCGAGGCGGGCGCCGATGTCGTCGTCCTGTGCGACACCAACGGCGGCATGCTGCCGGCCCAGGTGTCGGCGGTCGTCTCCACCGTCCTCGCGGACACCGGTGCCCGCCTCGGCATCCACGCCCAGGACGACACCGGCTGTGCGGTCGCCAACACGCTCGCCGCCGTCGACGCGGGCGCCACCCACGTCCAGTGCACCGCCAACGGCTACGGCGAGCGCGTCGGCAACGCCAACCTCTTCCCGGTCGTCGCCGCGCTGGAGATCAAGTACGGCAGGAAGGTGCTTCCCGAGGGCGCCCTTCAGGAGATGACCCGGATCTCCCACGCCATCGCCGAGGTCGTCAACCTCACGCCCTCCACCCACCAGCCCTATGTGGGTGTCTCCGCCTTCGCCCACAAGGCCGGCCTGCACGCCTCCGCCATCAAGGTCGACCCGGACCTCTACCAGCACATCGACCCCGAACTCGTCGGCAACACCATGCGGATGCTGGTCTCCGACATGGCGGGCCGCGCCTCCGTCGAGCTCAAGGGCAAGGAGCTCGGCATCGACCTCGGCGGCAACCGCGAACTCGTCGGCCGGGTCGTCGAGCGCGTCAAGGAGCGCGAGCTCAACGGCTACACCTACGAGGCCGCCGACGCCTCCTTCGAACTGCTGCTCCGCGAGGAGGTCGAGGGCCGGGCCCGCCGCTACTTCCGTACGGAGTCGTGGCGCGCCATCACCGAGGACCGCCCGGACGGTTCGCACGCCAACGAGGCCACCGTGAAGCTGTGGGCTAAGGGCGAGCGCATCGTCGCCACCGCCGAGGGCAACGGCCCGGTGAACGCGCTCGACCTCGCGCTGCGCGTCGGCCTGGAGAAGATCTACCCCCAGCTGGCCAAGATGGAACTGGTGGACTACAAGGTCCGCATCCTGGAGGGCAAGCACGGCACCCAGTCGATCACCCGCGTGCTGATCACCACGACGGACAGCACCGGCGAATGGTCCACCGTCGGTGTCGCCCCCAATGTCATCGCGGCCTCCATGCAGGCACTCGAGGACGCCTACACGTACGGGCTGCTGAAGGCCGGGGTCGAGCCGGCGGAGTAGCCGCGGCATCAGCAGGACGGCAGAACGGCGGGACAGCAGACGGCCTCGGCTGAATTATCCGGACTATCCCACTTGGGGTAATTTCGTGGTATGTGGTCGAGGCTGCTCCTGATCCTGTCCGGACTGCTGCTCGCCCTGGTGGCCGCGGGTGCTCCGATACGCGCCGCCACCGGAGTCTCCGACGTGGCCGACGCCCTCAGACAGGGCCCGGTGTACGTCGACCCGCGCGCCTCCGCGCAGCTCTCGCCCGCCCAGGCCGTCGCGCTCGAGAAGAAGATCGAGGACGCCGGCAAGCCGGTGTTCGTGGCCGTGCTCCCCAAGGCCGCGGAGTTCCCACCGGACACGCTGCTGCGGAACCTCCGCACCGACACCGGGATCGTCGGAGTGTACGCCGTACGGCTCGGCGACGGCTTCAACGCGGGCGCCGACCACGCGGTGATGCCCACCCAGGCCGTCCGCAACCTCGTCACCGCCGTCAAGGCTCCCGGCACCGCCACCGACGCCGCGACCCAGCTGAACGCGTTCGTCGACCAGGCCCTGCGGCAGGCCCGCGGCAGTGCCCCCGCCTCCTGGAGCGGAGGCAGCTCGAGCAGTGGAAAGGCCTCCGCCTCCGGCCTGATCACCCTGGCGGCGGTGCTCGCCGCGGGCGGCGTCGGTGCGTACGCCGTCATCCGCCGCAACCGGCGGCGCACGGCCGAGGAGGAACGCGCCGCTCTCGACAAGCTCCGTGTCGTCGTCGACGAGGACATCACCGCGTACGGCGAGGAACTCGACCGGCTCGACTTCCACCCCGCGGAAGCCGGCGCCGACGACGTCATGCGCGCCGACTACGAACGGGCCCTCGACGCCTACGAGACCGCCAAGTCCCGGATGGCCTCCGCCCAGCGCCCGCACGACGTCCGCCGTGTCACCGAGGCCCTGGAGAGCGGCCGCTTCTCGCTCGCCGTCCTCGCCGCCCGCCGCGAACACCGCCCGCTCCCGGAACGCCGCGCCCCCTGCTTCTTCGACCCGCGCCACGGCCCCTCCACCACCGACGTCGCCTGGATCCCGGAGGGCGGCACCGAGCGTGACGTCCCGGTCTGCGCCGCCGACGCCGCCCGTATCGAGGACGGCGAGGACCCGATGGCCCGCACGGTCGAGACCGAGCGGGGCCGCCGCCCGTACTGGGAGGCGGGGCCCGCGTACGGACCCTGGGCCGGGGGCTACTTCGGCGGAGGCATGCTGCCCGGCCTGCTGGTGGGGACCGTGCTCGGCCATATGCTCGCCAGCCCCGCCTACGCCAACGAGTACGGCGGCGGCGACTTCGGCATCGCCGGCTACGAGGGCGGCGATGTCTCGGGTGCCGACTTCGACGCCTCCGACTTCGGGGCATCCGACTTCGGCGGCGGGTTCGACGGCGGTTCCGGTGGCGGTGACTTCGGCGGCGGAGGCGGGTTCTAGGCCAGTTCTAGGCCTTCTCCCGGCCCACCACCTGGTACAGCTCCCGGCCGTCGGGCCCGATGTCCACGAGCCGCAGCGCCGCGTCGTCCGGGGGCAGCCCGCCCTCGAAGCCCCATCGCAGGACCCACTTGACCTTGTAGCGGCCCAGGATGTCCAGCTGTTCCTCGCGTGGTGTTCCGGATGCGAAGAAGCGCCCGACGGCGGCATACCGTTCCTGCTGGTCCGGCAGGAAAATGTCGTCGTAGCCGGGCGCGACGGTATAGGCACCGTACGCAGGGATCATCACATTGGCGGTCGGTGACGACATGACGGTGTCGCCGGGCTTCACCCAGCGGGTCATCCACTTCAGGCCCTGCCACGTCGGCCAGGTCTTCTGCCGCACCGCCTGCGGCAGCATGTCGGCGGGGACGGCATAACCGAGCGTGCCGACCTGCGCCCACGCCCCGGACAGCAGCGCGGCGCTCGACAACGCCAGGAAGACCTTGCGGCCCTCCGCCATCGCGAGAGCGGTGGCCAGCTGGGCCGGGATGATGGCCGCGGGCAGCACCCTGCCCCACGACCAGTGGCCGGTGAGGTCGCCGACCGCGACCATCGCCGTCCCCAGCGCGAAGAAGATCACCAGCGGATCGCGCCGGTCCCGCCGCCACCGGAACACCAGGGCGATCACCCCGACCAGCACAATGCCGAACCGCGTCGGCAGATTGCTGTACAGCGGACGGTGGATCTCCTCCAGCCCCTCGAAGCCGAACAGCGAGAAGAACGAGTAGTACGGCCACATGGCGATCCAGGCGACACCCAGCACGATCCCGGCCCCCAGTCGCAGCAGGGTCTCCCGGGCAGGCCACGGCCGTGCACCGAGCAGCAGGGCCAGCGCCCCGAAGGTGGCGACCACCCCCGAATACTGGTGGCTGAGCAGGATCACCGCCCACAGAAGCCCGAGCCCCAGGAACGCCGGCCAGGAGGCCGCGGCACGCAACGCCTTCGTGAGCAGCGCCCAGAAGTGGAAGGAGAGCGCGATCACGAAGGTGCTCGGGTACGAGATCGTCAGAGTGAGCGAACCCAGCTCCAGGAAACCGCTCCACGCCAGCCACGGCGGTCCCCAGAGCAGTAGCAGACAGAGCACCGCCAGCGGCGGTGCCGCCCGGCGGGAACTGAGCGTCCGAGTGAAGTGCCAGACGCCGGTCAGCAGCAGGGAGAGGCTGATCAGCGCCCCGATGCGAAGAACGGTGAACACGTCCAGCCCGGTCGCCCCGGCAACAAAGCCGAGCAGCACGGTCCAGGGCGAGTAGTACGGGCTGTCGGTGGCCGCGTCGACCTGCGGGCTGCCGGGGTGGATGAGATTCGCACGCAGCCTCTCGATCGTCGCCGCGTGAATACCGAGGTCGCCGAGCCACGGCAGCCGCGCGATCACGAACAGCATGAACATGGTGAGCAGCAGCGCCGCGGACCATACGAGCGTCCGCATGACCGTACCCGCGCGGGTGCCGCCGGCCCCTTCCGCCTGTTCCGCCTGGACGGAGGCAGCGGCACCCGCGGTTGCCGAGGCTTCGCGTTCGAGGACGCGCTGCCGCCAGCCCACGGAGGACGGCGCGGGTGGGGGAGAGTCGTCGATCTTGGGGTGGTCCACTTGTCTGCCCTTCGCCGGATTCAGGGAGCTTTGTCGGCTTGATCCTGATCCGGGTTTACCAGGCATTCGACTCCCCCCGGCGGTGCCAGGGGCGTGTCGGGCGCGGGCTCTAGGAGTGTCCTGAAGATCTTGGAATCACGCCCGGCTTGCACCGGTTCATGGCGATTGACATTTACTGGCAATCCGGGGCGAGTCGGGCGGTCGGAGCAAGATCTTCATCGGTCTTCTAGCTCCGCGCCTGCTCGATCATGGAGACCACCGCCCGCGGGTCGTCGACCTCGACGACCAGGCGGGCGTACCGCTCGTCGGCGAGTTCGATGACAACGGTCTTCTCGGGGTTCTTCACATCCCAGAAGACCATCTCGCCCTGGCGGATGAACCTCCCGGCGGTGATGACCCCGGGCATGTACGTGCCGCCGGTCTTGATGCCCCTGGGCTCATGGGCGATCCCCGGGTCATGGGTGGCGCCGCGGACGTTTCTGAGGGGTATTTCCAGCCGGCTCTTGAGCGCCCAGACCTTGTCGAGGCCTTGTACCTCGACGGTGAGTACGTCGTTCTCGATGGTGACGCGGGCCATGTCAGGCTCCAATCCGGTTCGCGAGGGTGAGCAGGGGACGCGCTTCGGCGGGCATGGCGCGCGAGCGCAGCCGCAGCCCCAGTACGGTCGCGCCGAGCGCGGCGGCGAGGTGCGGGACCGTCTCCGGATCCTGACCGGATGCGGCCAGGACCGTCTCGACAGCCCGGTCCAGCGCCCCGAACGCCTCCGCCACCAGTGCGGCCACGTCCGGGTCATGCGCCGCCTGCTCGGCCGCGGCCAGCAACACCAGCCCCGCCGCGGGGCCGTTGTCGTACGTCGAGGCCGCCGCGCCGAGAGCCGCCGCGAGATCCGCCGAAGCGGTGAGTGCTTCGGACGCCGGCAACACCTGCTCGTCGATGTGCTGCCGCAGCGCGGCGAGATACAGCCCGCGCTTGCTCCCGAACACCTTGTAAAGGCTGCCCCGGTGTACGCCGAGCCCGTTGACGAGGTCGTCGACGGAGGTCCCCTCGTACCCGTGAGCGGCGAACAGTTCGGCCGCCGTGCGGATGGCCTGGTCCTGGTCGAAGGCGCGTGGTCGTCCCATGCCGAAGACGGTAGAGGTTTGAGAACGATCGGTCAAGAACGATCGTTCCTGAACTCCTGGTCAGGGCTGATAGGTTCGCCGCCATGGAGACGGGGGAAGTGTTCGGGGAACTGCTCGGCTCCGGCCGCAGCGCAGACGTGTACGCCATCGACGGCCAGTGGGTGCTTCGCCGCTACCGCGATGGTGGTGACGCCACCGCCGAGGCTGTTGTCATGGCGTATCTGGGCGACAACGGATATCCAGTGCCCCGCGTCCGGCCGGCGGCGTCACATACCGACCTGGTTCTGCAGCGACTGTCCGGCCCGACCATGCTCCAGTCCCTGATGCGCGGTGAGACGACCCCGGAGGGGGCCGGCGCGATGCTCGCCGAGCTGCTCCGCCGCCTGCACGCCATCCCGGCCCGGGTCTCGACCGACCCCGCGGCCCGGACCCTGCACCTCGACCTGCACCCGGACAACGTGATGCTCACGCCGGACGGACCGATGGTCATCGACTGGAGCAACACCGCGGAGGGCCCGGCCGGGCTGGACTGGGGGATGTCGGCCGTGATCCTGGCACAGGCAGCCGTCGACCCCACGATCGAGGCTGCGGAAGGCGCCCGCGCGGTACTCGCCGCGCTGCTCGCGCACGCCGACGGCACGCTCGCCCTGGTCGATGCCCGGGCCAGGAGGGCCGCCGACCCGAACCTGAGCCGACGGGAGGTCGAGCTCCTCGACGGGGCGGAGGCGTTGGTGCGGCAGCTTCTTCTTCAGCCCGATCTTGCGAGGAACCCCGGGCGTTCACGCCCGGGAGGAAACGCATCCTGAGCCGGGCGGCGCGGAGCGCCGCCGCATCGCTGGGGAACGCTGCCCCGCTCAGGCGGGGCGTTTCTGATTCTCGATGTACTCAGCAGCCGTTCGGCGTGCTGGGCCTCGTACTCGCGGACGGGGCCGGGCCATGCGCGGCGAAGCTGCCAGCGCGTGGTGCCGAGACGCGCTCGTCGTCGGACGGGGTGGTGTTCATTTCCGGTTCCATGGGCTGTTCCTCTGGCAGGCAGCCGGGGGCGGTCGAGGAGTGAGGCAGATCACGAGGCACACAGGGTCCATGCCGAAGGCCACGGTGACGAGTTCAGTATCGAGGATCACGCGGACATTTCGAGCCGGGGCGTGGGTGTGGCGGGCCGGGTTCGTGGGGGTGTCTCGTGGGGGGGTGCCTCTATGTCTTTCGTCAAGGGAGGCGTGGGGTTCGGGGTTCGTAGAAGGTGCCGTCGCGGAGCATGGCGAACAGCATGCTGATGCGGGCGAGGCGGAGGTGCGGCCGACGCGCGAGCGCAGCGAGCCCAGAGGCGCGTGGCCGTAGGCCGCTCCTTCTCGCCCTTCCTCATGGCGGATCCCGGGCGCGACGGCGAGGTGGGTCTTGCCGGTGCCCGGTGGTTGGTCCGAGCAGGATCACGTTCTCGCGGGCGTGCAGGAGGTCGAGCTGTCCGAGGTGCTCGACGGATCCATCCACATGACCTGCCAGCCGTGGCCGTCGAGGTCGAAGAAGCTGCGCGAGTACATGAAGCCGTGGTCCTCGGGGCCATCCGCCTCGGAGCCGCCCGCGGCGAGCGCAGCCTCAGCGACCGTGTCAACCTCATCGCGGGCTGACACGCTGAAGCAGTAGAGCGCCAGCGTGTGCGTGGTGGGATCGGCCATCGGCAGCTTCGCGAACTGCGCGAATGTTTCGTGGCTGAGCAGCATGACGGAGGCTTGCTCGCCGACCAGCATGCAGGCGGCGGTCTCGTCGGTGAACATCGGGTTGTAGCTGAACCCGAGCTGCGCGAAGAACGCCTTGCTGCGCTCGATGTCCGCCACGGGGATGTTCACGAACAGCATGCGACCGGCGTGTGCGGGAGTGGTCATGGTGGGTCTCCGGTCCGAGGTTCGATGGTGTACGGCGAGGTAGACCGGCCCAGCTTGCGGAACTCATCGGTGGATTTCGGAACTCGCATCGAGCGACAGGCCGAAGCCGGGGAGCCTCTATGTCTTTCGTCAAACGAGGCGTGGGGTTCGGGGTTCGTAGAAGGTGCCGTCGCGGAGCATCGCGAACAGCACGCTGATGCGATGGCGGGCGAGGCGGAGGAGAGCCTGACGCCCACGTCACCGATGTCGTACAACCCATCCTCCCGAGCGGGCTTCGTGCGGTGCTGGCCAAGGCGTTGGCGCCGTACGTGCGCATCCACGTTATGCAGACCTGCCGCCCGCAAACGGTCCGGCATTGCACCAGGCCAGGCGGTAGTCGGACCTCTCATCAGCGTCTCCAACGGCGCCTCTCGGGCCCGGTGAGACCACCCCCAGGTCATCGCTCGACAGGGGGACACAGTCATGCCGGGCCCGGAGGCCAGCGGCCCTCTTGCAGGACCGCGAAAAACATAACGGGGGGCTGCCTTGGTGTGAGTGTGACGGGTCCGGGTCGGCAGTAAAGGGCGCTCCCTTCGGTCGCGTCATCTTCGGCGATCTCGCTTCGCTTCACCATTGACTGCCGTCCCTCCCCCACGAGAAGCGTTTGGAGGGGGCGGCCCTGGGGCCGGGCCCCGGCCGGGGTGTGTGGGTGGTGGTTTGCCGTGGCCGGGCAGCGGGTCGTGGGTGGAGGGGGTGGGACTGGCGCGTGCGCGGATTGGGGTTCGGCCCTCGGCTTGGCGGCTTGGCGGCTTGCGTGGTTGTGAGGCTGGGATCGCGTCAGCGTTTGGGTCCGCCTTACGTCCCGGCGGCCGCCAGCCGGTGGGAGGCGGGCCGCGTCAGCCCCTCGGGGATGCGGCGGGTCTCGGTAGCCTACGGGCCGGTGTCGTCGGGCTCCGTATACCAGGGACGAACGAAGCCACCGCGATGCGAAAAGGCGCGGGCTGGTGAGGTGCAGGAGCAGGGGGCAAGGAAGCGAGGGAGCGGAAGGCAGGGGAACAGACGCCGGCCACCCCCGTCCCATCACGTTCGGGACGAGGGTTCACCGGTTTCCGCAGGGCGATCGATCCGCCGTCCAGCCGACCAGCCGTCAGGCGGCAGCCTTGATCGCGGAGATGTCGAAGTTCAGCTTGACCTTGTCGCTGACCACGACACCGCCGGTCTCCAGCGCCGCGTTCCAGGTCAGACCCCAGTCGGAGCGCAGGATCTCGGCGCCGCCCTCGAAGCCGACGCGCTGCTGGCCGTAGGGGTCGGTGGCGGTGCCGTTGAACTCCAGGTCGATGGAGAGCGGGCGCGTGACGTCCTTGATCGTCAGGTCGCCGTTGATGCGGTACTTGTCGCCGCCCAGGGCCTCCGCGCCGGTGGAACGGAAGCTCATCAGCGGGAACTTCTCGGCGTCGAAGAAGTCGCCGCTGCGCAGGTGGGCGTCGCGGTCCGCGATGCCGGTGTCGACGCTCTCGATCTTGACGTCGATGACGGCCGAGGACTTGGACGGGTCGGACCCGTCCAGCTTCAGCGTGCCCTCGTGGTCGCCGAAGGCGCCTCGGACATTGGTGACCATCGCGTGACGCACGGTGAAACCGATGCTGCTGTGCGCCGGGTCGATGGTGTACGTGCCGGTCAGCGCGGCGAGGGCCGGGTTGACCTCTGTGATGGTGGCAGCAGTGACGGTGTTCTTGCGGTTGAAGAGACCCATGGTCGGCTCCTTGGGATGTGGCGTGCGGTGTGGGTTCCTGGGCGCCCATCGGGGTGACCCGTGTCGAGGTCGCCCGTGGCTGGGTTGTTCAACCTTCAACGACATCGACTGTAGACCCCCTCTGTTCAAAATTCAAGTACCTGTCTGCTCGGATTTCCCTCGCCCCCTTGGGCTTCCGGACGGCGGTTCTTGGACTGCCGCACCCAGGAAGCGGCCCCTTCGTTGACCGGGTCGTGGCGACGCCAGTACGCAGTCCCCATGGCGCGAAGAATCCGTGCGGTGTGCGCGCTCGCCGCCGCCTCATCCGCCGCATCAGGATGTCGACCAGGGCTGGGGGCCGTTCCTCAAGGGCGACGCGGGCGGCGAGAACGGCCCCCGCACCCATGTCTCCCGGTTGCACGCCCCGTACACCCGGGCCGGCTCCCCGGCGGTACCGAAGCCCCGCGGACCCTGCGCGAGGACCGCACCGGCTCCTGGGCGGCCATCACAACATCACGAGCTCGCCGGAACTCGCGACCCGCCGGTACCAGACCCTCTGGCTCGACCATGGGCCGATCCGGTGAACGCGTCATACGCCTATCTGATGATGTCCGGAGCCTCTGCGCGCACGCCGGCCGCCCGTGCCGACGACGAGGGCCGGCTGGAGATTCCCGCCAACAGTGCGCACCGGCAGGCCGTGGTCGTGGCATCCCTGGGGTGCGTGGTTGCCGACTTCCGGCAGCCCGGTACGGTGGGTCCGCCGGCCGTCACGGGGCCGGCGAGCGTACTGGTCCGGCCAAGGCGCTCGCGCATCGTCCTGTGCGCGTCGGGCCCGGCGAGGAGCGGCGAACCGCTGGAGATCGGGTGGAACCGTCCGGTCCGCGTCGTCACCCACCGGGACCCCTCCGTCCAGGCGCTCGCCACCGGGCGGGGGCTGCGGCTGCGGATCACGCCCGGTGTGGAGGGGGTCACTCACCGCGTTATGGGAACCCTCTAAAAAGAAGCGGTGAGCAACTGTTCACTCGGGCAGTGTCGAGGCCGGTTCTGTACGGGCTCGCCAGGAAACCGGGCGGGAGACTGTACGGAGTCGACGGCGTGATTGTCTTGGTCGACTTCGTAAGGTCGCTACATGAGCGATGTGGACGTGACGCCGGGCGAACCGAATGACGCTCGCGGGCGTGTGGCTGAGCTGCACGCCCTGCGTGAGGAGGCCCGGCGCGGGCCGAGTGGCCGTGCGACCGAGGCGCAGCACGCCAAGGGCAAGCTGACCGCGCGTGAGCGCATCGAGCTGCTGCTCGACCCGGGAACGTTTCGGGAGGTCGAGCAGCTGCGCCGGCACCGGGCCGTCGGCTTCGGGCTGGAGACCAAGAAGCCGTACACCGACGGTGTGGTCACCGGCTGGGGCACGGTCGAGGGCCGGACCGTCTTCGTCTACGCGCACGACTTCCGGATCTTCGGAGGTGCGCTCGGCGAGGCGCACGCCACCAAGATCCACAAGATCATGGACATGGCCATCGCGGCCGGTGCGCCGCTGGTGTCGCTGAACGACGGTGCCGGCGCCCGTATCCAGGAAGGCGTCTCGGCGCTCGCCGGCTACGGCGGCATCTTCCAGCGCAACACCAAGGCCTCGGGTGTCATCCCGCAGATCTCGGTGATGCTCGGCCCGTGCGCGGGCGGTGCCGCGTACTCGCCCGCGCTGACGGACTTCGTGTTCATGGTCCGCGAGACCTCGCAGATGTTCATCACCGGCCCGGACGTGGTCAAGGCCGTCACCGGTGAGGAGATCACCCAGAACGGCCTCGGCGGCGCTGATGTGCACGCCGAGACCTCGGGTGTCGCGCACTTCGCGTACGACGACGAGGAGACCTGCATCGCGGAGGTCCGCTACCTGCTTTCGATGCTCCCGTCGAACAACCGCGAGAATCCGCCGGTCGTGCACTCCGAGGACCCGGCGGACCGCCGCTCCGACGTGCTGCTGGACCTGGTCCCGGCGGACGGCAACCGTCCGTACGACATGCACAAGGTGATCGAGGAGCTCGTCGACGACGGCGACTACCTGGAGATCCACGAGCGCTGGGCCCGCAACATCATCTGCGCCCTGGCTCGCCTCGACGGCCAGGTCGTGGGCATCGTGGCCAACCAGCCGCAGTCGCTGGCGGGTGTGCTGGACATCGAGGCGTCCGAAAAGGCCGCCCGGTTCGTTCAGATGTGCGATGCCTTCAATATCCCGATCATCACTCTTCTGGACGTGCCCGGCTTCCTGCCCGGCGTCGACCAGGAGCACGGTGGAATCATCAGGCACGGCGCCAAGCTGCTGTACGCGTACTGCAACGCCACCGTGCCGCGGATCTCGCTGATCCTGCGCAAGGCCTACGGCGGCGCGTACATCGTGATGGACAGCCAGTCCATCGGCGCCGACCTGACCTACGCGTGGCCCACCAACGAGATCGCGGTCATGGGCGCCGAGGGCGCCGCCAACGTGATCTTCCGTCGGCAGATCGCGGAGGCGGAGGACCCCGAGGCGATGCGCGCCCGCATGGTCAAGGAGTACAAGGCGGAGCTCATGCACCCCTACTACGCGGCCGAGCGAGGACTGGTCGATGACGTGATCGACCCGGCCGAGACCCGCGAGGTGCTCATCGGCTCCCTCGCGATGCTCCGCACCAAGCACGCCGATCTGCCGTCCCGCAAGCACGGCAACCCCCCGCAGTAACCCACGAGGAGGACACTGCACATGAGCACTTCCAACGCCGACACGCTGCTCCGCGTCGAGAAGGGCAACGCCGAGCCCGAGGAGCTGGCCGCGATCACCGCGATCCTGCTGGCCCGCGCGGCCGCTCAGCCCGCTGCCCCGGCCCGTGGCCGCTCCACGGCCGGCTGGCGCCGCCTGGAGCGCCGTACCGGCTACTACGCGCCGCACAGCTGGCAGCTCTGACGCACAGCACGCCTCGGAGGCCCCGCAGCTCCCCCCCCCGGAGCGCGGGGCCTCCGGCGTCGGCCGTGAAGAGGCGGGGCGGGGGAAGAAGCCCGGCGCGGGCACCCTGCAGGCAACAGAGAAGGCCCTCGCGCTCCGGAGGAGTGCGAGGGCCTTGGGGCTTGCCGCGCCGGCGGCTACCGCAGGCGTGCCATGAGTGCGTGCTCCACCAGGGTGATGAGCGCGGACTTGGCGTCGGCGCGGGCACGGGCGTCGGTGGTGATGATGGGGGTGTCGGGGCCGATCTGGAGGGCTTCGCGTACTTCGTCGGGGGTGTAGGGCTGGTGTCCGTCGAAGCCGTTGAGGGCGATGACGAAGGGGAGGCCGGAGTTCTCGAAGTAGTCGACGGCGGGGAAGCAGTCGGCGAGGCGGCGGGTGTCGACGAGGACGACGGCGCCGATGGCGCCGCGGACCAGGTCGTCCCACATGAACCAGAACCGGTCCTGGCCGGGGGTGCCGAACAGGTAGAGGATGAGGTCCTGGTCGAGGGTGATGCGGCCGAAGTCCATGGCCACCGTGGTGGTGGTCTTGTCCCCGGTGTGGGTGAGGTCGTCGATGCCGGCGCTCGCGCTGGTCATGACGGCTTCGGTGCGCAGGGGGTTGATCTCCGAGACGGCGCCGACGAACGTGGTCTTGCCCACGCCGAAGCCGCCCGCCACCACGATCTTCGCGGAGGTGGTAGAACGGCTCGCTCCGCTAGAGCTTCCGAAGTCCACTGAGCACCCTTTCGAGCAGTGTCACGTCTGGCTGGCCGCCGGCGGTCTCGTCGCCGCCGGGCTGATGGATGGCGACAAGTCCGGCCTCCGCCAGGTCGGCGACAAGGATCCGGGCCACGCCAAGGGGAATGGAAAGAAGTGCCGAGATCTCCGCGACCGACTTGATCTCCTGGCACAGGTGGCAGATCCGCTGGTGCTCGGGCAACTGCCCGTGCAGCCTGGTGGGATCGGCCGTGGTGTGCACCAGTGCCTCGATGGCGAGCTGGTAGCGCGGCCGGGTCCGGCCGCCGGTCATAGCATACGGGCGTACGAGCGGACTCGGGCCGCCCGAGCCCGACACCGCCTGGGGAAGAGGCCGTTGCTGCGCCTGTTCATAAGGGGGGTACGGCTGCTGATAGGGCTGCTGGTAGAGCTGCTGACCCTGTCTGCCGGGAGCGGAGGGGAAGTTGTACTGGTCGCTCTGGGCGAGCTCGCCCGGAATGGGCTGAGTACCGTTGTACACGTGGCTGTTGTGGGGTGTTGCCACTGTTCCTCCTCCTACTAGCCGTTCCCTGTCCCTTTGTTGTTACGCCACCGCACCTTAACGGCGCGGTGGCGAGAAACGCACGGCCTGTCTGTCAGTTGAGAAGACTCCCCTGGAGTTCGGCACGCAGATCCGGGGTGAGGACGGTGCCCGCCCGGTCGACGAGGAGGGCCATCTCGTACCCGACGAGACCGATGTCGGCCTCGGGGTGGGCGAGTACGGCCAGCGACGATCCGTCGGAGATGGACATGAGGAAGAGGAACCCACGTTCCATCTCCACCACGGTCTGGTTGACGGCGCCGCCCTCGAAGATCCGGGATGCCCCCGCGGTCAGCGAGGTCAGTCCGGAGGCCACGGCCGCGAGCTGGTCGGCGCGGTCGCGCGGGAACCCTTCGGACATGGCCAGAAGGAGTCCGTCGGCGGAGACCACCACAGTGTGGGACACCCCGGGGGTGTTGTCCACAAAGTTGGTGATCAACCAGTTCAGGTTCTGTGCCGCCTGGCTCATCGGGCTCACACTAACGCTCCTGGTTGTAGCTGCTACCCGGGCCGAAGCCCGTTCCGTTCGTGTCCGATCCCGCGTTGCGTCCCTGCTGGACACCGCGGCGCAGGTTACTCAGCCTGCCCCGCACGGCCTCGGGCGCACGGGAGACCTGGGGGCCGCCCTGCGGGGTCTGCTCCGCCGTCCCCTCGACCAGATTGGCCTTGGGTACCCGGCGGGGAAGACCGGAGGGGGTGACCCCGCCCGCCTTCGGGTCGCGGAGCTTTCCTGCCCGCTGCCAGCGCTCGTCATTGGCCGAGCGCCAGTCACCGGAGTCGTTCCCGTCGTTCCGTGCTGCCTGCAGATCGGACGGCTGCGGCTGCGCGGCGACGGGCCGCTCCTCATCACTGTCCACGGGCTGGAACTGCTGCCGGCTGCCGCGGCGCGGCAGGCCTGCGTCGGTCAGACCGTGGTCGGTGTTCGGGGCGGACTCCGGATGATCGAAGCCTACGCGCTCCGGGGCGATCACGTCAGCGCCCGGGGCGGATTCCGCTTCCGTCCCGTAGACCGGGGCGTACGCCCCCTCGTAGGCACCCTGATCCTGCCACTCGCCCTGCTGGGTGTGGGGGGCATAGGCGCCGTCGAAGGGCTGCTGGGAGGTCGCGAGGGACGGGAAGGGGCCTTCCGTATAGGCCTGCTCCGGGTAACCGCCGGGGTAGCCGTTCCGGTACTCCGCGGCGTACTCGGAGGCGTACGGCTGCTGCTCGTAGCCCTGCTCTTCGTACCCCTGCTCGTCGTGATCCTCCGGCTGTACGGAGCCGGCCTGCGCCGCCGGCGTGGCACGGCGTTCCTCGCGCATCAGTGAGCGGCCCACCGGGTCCGTCTCGGGCGCGGCGGCGGCCGGATCCTCGTACCGCGAGTCGTCGAAGCCGAGTTCGGCCGCGGTCCGCATCTGAACGGGGTCGAACGACTGCTGCTCGGGGATCATCGAGGAGACCGTGAAGGCGCTCTCCTGGCCCTCGTCGCCACCGCCGCCGTGGGTGATGCCGTCGGGCAGCATGACCAGGGAGGTGGTGCCGGCCTGTTCGCCCGAGGGGCGCAGCTGGACACGGATGCCGTGCCGGTCGGCGAGACGGCCGACCACGAAGAGACCCATGTGCTGCGAGATCGCGGCGTCCACGGTCGGCGGGTTGGCCAGCCGGTGGTTGATGTCGGCGAAGTCCTCGGAGGTCAGGCCGATGCCCTTGTCGTGGATCTCGATCATCACGCGGCCGTCGGGGAGACGGGTCGCGGTGACGCGCACCTTGGTCTGCGGGGAGGAGAACGTGGTGGCGTTCTCCAGCAGCTCGGCGAGCAGATGCACGAGGTCGGTCACGGTGTGGCCGTGGATCTCGGCCTCGGGGACGCCGGCCAGCTCGATGCGCTCGTACTGCTCCACCTCGGAGGCGGCGGCGCGCAGCACATCGACCAGCGGGACCGGCTGGTCCCAGCGGCGGCCGGGTTCCTGGCCGGCGAGGATGAGGAGGTTCTCGCCGTTGCGGCGCATACGGGTCGCCAGGTGGTCCAGCCGGAAGAGGTTCTCCAGCTGCTCCGGGTCGGCCTCGTTGTTCTCCAGGTCGGTGATCAGGGACAGCTGTCCCTCGATCAGGCCCTGGTTGCGCTGCGACAGATTGGTGAAGATCGCGTTGATGTTGCCCCGGAGCAGTGCCTGCTCGGAGGCGAGCCGGACTGCCTCGCGGTGGACCTGGTCGAAGGCGCGGGCGACCTCGCCGATCTCGTCGTGGGACGTGATCGGGATCGGCTCGACGCGGGTGTCGACCCGGCCGGGCTCGGTACGGGAGAGCTGGTCGACCAGCATCGGCAGACGCTGCTCGGCGATACCGAAGGCGGCGGTGCGCAGCCGGCGCATGGAGCGGCTCATATGGCGGGCCATGAGCCCGCCCATGACGAATGCGGCCAGCATCGAGACGACCACGATGCCACCGTTGACGTAGGCGTCGGTGGCGGCGGCGGCCGAGATGTCCCCGGCCTCCTTCACGGCCTTGTCGACGAGTTCGGTCTCGATCTCGCTGTAGCCGTCGAACTTGGCCGTGGCGGCGGCCATCCAGGTCTCGGCGGTGATGTCGTCGGCCTTGAGGCTCTCGGGGTCCCGGCCCTTGCCGATCTCGCGGGCCATGCCGCCGAAGACCGAGAGCTTCTCGTCGCGCGGCGGGTTGAGCCCGGCGGCCTTGAGCTTCTTCTCGTCGTCGGCCGCCTTGGCCAGCATGACTTCCGTCAAGCGGTCGCTGTCCGCCTCGGTGCCACCGGAGACGTACTCGTCGAGGGCGGTCTGCTCCAGGTAGTTGTACGAGTTGAAGGCGACGGTCTGCTGGGCGCGCACCGACTTGTCCTCGGCGGGCCGGATCAGCAGGTGCGTACCGATGGAGCGTTGGAGCGAGGTGGCGGCCTTGGCGAGCTGAATGGCGTAGACCGTACGGCCGTAGCTGGTGATGTTGCCGGTGCCGAGGCCGAGTTCGTTGGAGAACGCCATCAGCGAGTGCTGGACCTTGGTGTAGCCCTCTTCGGTCTTCACCGGGTCCATGGACTTGCCGTAGGCGGCCTTGCGGAGGGCGTCGAGCTCGGGCTCCTCGGCCCTGAAGAGGTTGAGCCGGCGCTGCAGACGCTCCGTGTCCGGCATCTCCTGGACGGCCTGGTCGAACTTGCTCTTGGCGGAGTTGGTGGTCTCGTACGCCTTGCTGACCGCGTTGCTGTCGCTCTTGCCGGACAGCAGCGGAGCGGCGGTGAGGTCACGCTCGTTGAGCAGCGCCTGCCCGTACTCGGACGCGGCGCGTACGAGCAGCGCGGTCTTCTCGGCGTCCTGGGCGTCGCTCCACGTCTGAACCGACGCGTTCACCTGGAAGCCGCCCATGACGATGCCGACCAGAGCGGGGATCAGGAGGATCGCGTTCAGCTTGGCGGGCACCCGCCAGTTGCGCGGGGACAGCTTGCTGGAGCTGCCGTCCGCCGGGGGCGTGGCTGTGGGTACGACGGCGGGCGGCACCGCGGTTCGCGGCGGCGGGGTGAAGTTGCCCCGTGCCTGCTCGGGCCCGGGACCGGCGCTGCTTCGCCTCACTCGACCAACTACCTCTCGGCGTCGGCACGTGGGGGGTGCCGAAATTGTTCAGAGCCGTACTACTGGGGAGTCCGTCGAATTCCAGCACGCCGGGCGGCCACGGTCCAAACAGCTGGATCCCGCTGTTCCCCGCCTCGAAGGCCACAGATAAAACGGTCATAAAGAACGAGCCCCACCAAAAGGTGAGGCCGATATGAGCACAGCGGCACCGGCTGAACGCGGCGGGTGTCCGAAGCTCGGGAATTCTCTGTCGAAACGTTATGAACTCCGGGGCGGAGCGTGGCCGAAGCCACAGTCCGCCCCAGGCACGGAATACGACAACTTCCGTATGGCCCGGACTACTTGAGGCGTGCCATGAGTGCGTGCTCCACCAGGGTGATGAGCGCGGACTTGGCGTCGGCGCGGGCACGGGCGTCGGTGGTGATGATGGGGGTGTCGGGGCCGATCTGGAGGGCTTCGCGTACTTCGTCGGGGGTGTAGGGCTGGTGTCCGTCGAAGCCGTTGAGGGCGATGACGAAGGGGAGGCCGGAGTTCTCGAAGTAGTCGACGGCGGGGAAGCAGTCGGCGAGGCGGCGGGTGTCGACGAGGACGACGGCGCCGATGGCGCCGCGGACCAGGTCGTCCCACATGAACCAGAACCGGTCCTGGCCGGGGGTGCCGAACAGGTAGAGGATGAGGTCCTGGTCGAGGGTGATGCGGCCGAAGTCCATGGCCACCGTGGTGGTGGTCTTGTCCCCGGTGTGGGTGAGGTCGTCGATGCCGGCGCTCGCGCTGGTCATGACGGCTTCGGTGCGCAGGGGGTTGATCTCCGAGACGGCGCCGACGAACGTGGTCTTGCCCACGCCGAAGCCGCCCGCCACCACGATCTTCGCGGAGGTGGTAGAGCGGGAGGCACCGCTAGAGCTTGCGAAGTCCACTGAGCACCCTTTCGAGCAGTGTCACATCCGGCGTTCCGCCGGCCTCTCCGTTGCCCGGCTGGTGGATCGCCACCATGCCGGCTTCCGCCAGGTCGGCGACAAGAATGCGCGCGACACCGAGCGGCATCGACAGCAGTGCCGAGATCTCCGCGACCGACTTGACCTCCCGGCACAGGTGGCAGATCCGCTGGTGCTCGGGGAGCAGACTCGCGAGGTGCATAGGGTCTGCCGTCGTCGACACCAGGGCCTCGATGGCGAGCTGGTAACGCGGCCGGGTCCGGCCGCCGGTCATCGCGTAGGGACGTACCAGCGGCTGTTCGCCTTCACCGTCGTACGACGCTTCATGCAAAGCGCCGTACGCATCGGGTGAGGCGGGGGGCGGGGTCATGAATCCTCCGGGCGTGTCGGCCGGTGGGGGGACGGTGTGCGCGGCCGGATGGAAAAGATGGTCGGGACGTTACCTGGTGCGTGGGGGCGCCGGGTGTCCTGTTACGGATTGTGTTACTGACGCAACAGGCTTCCCTGGAGTTCGGCGCGCAGGTCCGGGGTGAGGACCGTGCCCGCTCGGTCGACGAGGAGGGCCATTTCGTACCCGATGAGACCGATGTCGGCATCGGGGTGGGCGAGTACGGCCAGCGACGATCCGTCGGAGATGGACATGAGGAAGAGGAACCCACGCTCCATCTCCACCACGGTCTGGCTGACGGTGCCGCCCTCGAAGATCCGGGATGCCCCCGCGGTCAGCGAGGTGAGACCGGAGGCCACCGCCGCGAGCTGGTCGGCGCGGTCGCGGGGAAATCCTTCGGACATCGCGAGGAGAAGTCCGTCTGCCGAGACCACCACGGTGTGGGACACCCCGGGGGTGTTGTCCACGAAGTTGGTGATCAGCCAGTTGAGGTTCTGTGCCGCCTGGCTCATCGGGCTCAAAACTCACGCTCCTGCTGGTGAGTGGGGCGGGTGAAGCTGCCGGTGGACGAGTTGTTGCCGGCCTGACGCCCCTGCTGGATACCCCTGCGGAGGTTGGTCAGACGGCCGCGGACGTCGTCAGGGGCACGCGAAACCTGCGGACCGGTCTGACTGTTCTGCTGCTGGGCGGTGCCCGGTACCAGGTTGGCACGCGGCACCCGGCGCGGCAGACCGGAAGTGGTCACACCGCCCGCGGCCGGCTTCCTGGTGCGCTCCGCCTGCTTGACGAGCTCGTCGTTCGGCGAGTTGCGCCAGGCGGGAGCCGCCGGATCGGCATCGAGGCCGCTCACGAGGTGGCCGGTGTCCCGCTGCGGCTGTCGCTGCGGCGCGGGGCGCGCGGCGGACGGCTGCTGGGGTGCCTCGGGGGCCGGCGGCAGCGCCTCGGGCTTCGGCTGCGCGGGCAGGCTCGCGGCCGGAAGGCGCGGCACACCGAGGCCGGCGTCACGGCCCTGCGGCCGAGGAGCGGCCGGGCTGAGACCCGCCGGGGCGGCGGGCCGCTGGGGCTCCGGCGCGTACTGCTGCTGGAACTCCCGGGCCGGCTGCTGCGGCTGATGGGGCTGCTGGGGCGCACCGAAGTCCGGGCGCTGGAACTGGCCGGTGGACGCGGGGTCCTGGGGCGCACCGAAGTCCGGGCGCTGGAACTGGCCGGTGGACGCGGGGTCCTGGCCGTAGGCCTGGTTGTCCTGGCTGGCGTAGATGTCGGTGCGCTGGAACTGGCCAGTGGAGGTGGGGTCCTGGCCGTAGGCCTGGCCGCCGCCCTGGTTGCCGTAGACGTCCGGGCGCTGGAACTGGCCGGTGGACGCGGGGTCCTGGCCGTAGGCCTGGTTGTCCTGGTTGGCGTGGATGTCGGTGCGCTGGAACTGGCCGGTGGAGGTGGGGTCCTGGCCGTAGGCCTGGCCGCCGCCCTGGTTGCCGTAGACGTCCGGGCGCTGGAACTGGCCGGTGGACGCGGGGTCCTGGCCGTAGGCCTGGTTGTCCTGGTTGGCGTGGATGTCGGTGCGCTGGAACTGGCCGGTGGAGGTGGGGTCCTGGCCGTAGGCCTGGCCGCCGCCCTGGTTGCCGTAGACATCGGGGCGCTGGAACTGGCCGGTGGAGGCCGGGTCCTGGGCACCCGGCTGCGGGGCCGAGAAGTCAGGCCGCGGGAACTCGGAGGTCGATCCGGGGCCCTGCTGCTCGTCCAGGCCGGTCCGGGCGAACGGGCCGGTGGCCTCGGCCTCTTCGTGGCCGCGTGGCGCGTCCATCTGGCCGTTGCCCCAGCCTGCGGGCTGCGGGCGCTGCTGCGGGTTGCCGACGCCCGGAAGCTCGGCGCGCGGACCGTCGGACTGCGCCAGCGGCCGGCGACCGCCCTGGCCCTCGGCGAGGGACGGTCCGGCGGGCCGGAAGCCGTTCTGAGTGTTCTGGCCGCGCTGCGCGCGCTGCTGGCGGGCTTCGCCCAGGCCCTGGCCGGCACGATGGCCGAAGGCGCTCGCCATGCCCGTGCCGCCCTGCTGGGGTGCACCGTCGTTGGCCGGCAGCGCGGTGCGCGGACCGCCGGCGAGGCGTCCGGCGCCGCCGGGACCACCGGCGCCTCCGGCGCCACCCGGGCCGCCGGCCGGGGCCTGGCCGCCGGCGTTGGCACCGGGCTTGGCCGGGGGCTTCTTGCCACCCTGGGCGACATCGACGGGGAGCATGACCAGCGCGGTCGTACCTCCGGAGTCGGAGGGCCGCAGCTGGATACGGATGCCGTGCCGCAGGGACAGGCGGCCGACCACGAACAGACCCATGCGCCGGGACACCGAGACGTCCACGGTGGGCGGCGAAGCGAGCCGCTCGTTGATCGCCGCGAGGTCCTCGGGGGAGAGGCCGATACCGGTGTCGTGGATCTCGACGAGCACACGGCCGTCGGGCAGCGCGTGACCGGTGACGCGGACCTTGGTCTGCGGGGAGGAGAAGGAGGTCGCGTTCTCGAGCAGCTCGGCGAGGAGGTGCACGAGGTCGTTGACGACGCGGCCGGCGACCTCGGTCGCCGGGACCGCGGCCAGTTCGATGCGCTCGTACTGCTCCACCTCGGAGGCGGCGGCACGGAGCACGTCGACCAGCGGGACGGGGCGGGTCCACCGGCGGCCCGGCTCCTCGCCCGCGAGGACAAGGAGGTTTTCGCCGTTACGGCGCATACGGGTCGCGAGGTGGTCGAGCTTGAAGAGTGAGGACAGCTGGTCCGGGTCGGCCTCGCGGGACTCCAGCTCGGAGATGAGCGAGAGCTGACGCTGGATAAGGCCCTGGGAGCGGCGCGAGAGGTTGGTGAACATCGCGTTGACGTTGCCCCGGAGAAGGGCCTGCTCGGCGGCGAGACGGACCGCCTCGCGGTGCACGTCGTCGAAGGCCGCGGCCACCTGGCCGATCTCGTCCCGGGAGTGCACACCGACGGACTCGACGGTGGTGTCGATGTCCTGCGGGTCGGTCTCGGAGAGGTGCTTGACCAGATCGGGCAGACGTTCCTGGGCGACCTTGGTGGCGGCGTCCTGGAGCCGGCGCAGCGAGCGGATCATGGACCGGGCCACGACGAAGGCACCGACGAGGGAGACACCGAGAACGAGGAGGATCAGCGCACCGGAGATGATCGCGTCCCGCTGCGACTCCCGCCGGAGCTCACGGGCCTTCTGCTCCATCTCACCGAGCAGGGTCTCCTCGATCTGGTTCATGGACTGGATCTTGATCGAGTCAAGGTCGGTCCAGTCCATGTACGAGGTGGCCGGCAGCGTCTTGATCTCGCCCTCACGGCTCAGCGCGCGCTTGGCGTATGTGTTGGCCCTGGTGATCTCGGAATTACCGGTCGTCAGCGGGGAGAGCAGCTCCTCGGCGTTGCCGGAGTAGACGACGCTGAAGGTCTGGAGTGCGGCGGCCTCGTCGTCGAACGCGGTCTTGCCGTAGATCCGGTCGGGTTCCTTCATGTCCGGCTTGCCGTCACCGCTGCGCGGCAGGGAGGCGGCGATGATGGCGCGCTGGATGGACGCGTACTCCTTGGCGGAGGAGAACGCGGCCAGGGCGCGGGTGCGCTGGATCATCTCCGGGTTGGAGGTGGCCTGCGCCATGTCCTGGGAGAGGCTGAGCAGGGACTCGACCAGGCGGTTGTACTTGGCGACCGTCTGGAAGTCCGCACCCTCGGTGTAGGCCGTCTGGCGGAGCTGCTTCAGCGTGCCGAGCTGGTATTGGATGTCCGTGAGGTTGCCGCGGACCGAGTCCAGCGAATCGTTGTGGTCGGCGTTCTCGATCGAGCTGGTGCCCGCCTGGAACGCCTCGTAGGCGCGGTCGGTGAGCCGGCGGGCCTCGGTGACCGTGCCCTGGACGGTGGCGCCGTCGACATTGCTGGAGAGCGGCCCGGCGGTTTTGTCCCGCTCGTTCTGGAGCGCCGTGGCGAGCTTGGTCGCCTGCTTGGTCATCTCCGTGAGCAGCTGCATCTTGTCCAGCTGCTCCATGTCGTTCATGGATTCGGTGATGCGGAGCCCGCCCAGTGTGGTCGCCGCGACCACCGGCAGGGCCAGCAGAGACACCAGGCGGGTGCTGATGCGCCAGTTGCGCAGGGCCATTCGGGAGCCGGCGGAGACGGGAGCGGGGGTGCCCGGCTTCACCGTGTCGGCTGTCGTGGAGGCGTCCTTGCTGCTGTTGCCGCCCGATCCGGGCAGGGCGGCACGTCCGCCCTCGTCGCCGGCCTGTGCCGGACCCTGGTTCTGGGCGTGCTGAGGCGAGGATCCGCGGTCGTTCCCGCCCCGCGGCTCCTGCTCGGCCGCAGCGCTGCCATCCCTCTTGAAACGTCCCTGCACTAGCGTCGCAACCTCTGGACCAGGCGCCCCTCCGTATGACGGCGAGGCGGTGTCGGCGTGGTGGGACGCGAAGCGCCCCGTGGGTGGTCGTGAGCGACCGGCGCTGCTTTCCCCCTTCCCGCCGCCGCTCGGCGCTGTGTTGCGCCCCTGCGCGCCGGCCTGAACCCGCGGCGGTGCGTGGAATTCCAGCACAGTGGCGGATCTCCAACAAGGCCCGGGGTCGACGGACCGGAGCCCGTGACTCACTGTGAAAAGAGAGTCACCACTCGTGGAAGAGATTCCCCGATATTTCGGACTTTCCGGTACGGCTTACCGCTGAGTAAGGGGTGTCCCAGTCGCCATGATCGGCAGCGGAATGGAGCGTTCAGTTACGGAATGTCCGTTTCCGTAAGCAGATTCGACGGTCCGGATTGGCTGTTTTGTCCGGCACTTCGTGAGCAAACTCACACCATGATCGCTGTCGAATCCTCGTTTTCGCAGGGAATTCGATGTTTAGCCTGAGGTTTTACAGGGATGGCGAATCCTCCCCCGGAGAGATTCCGGGGGGACTCCACCGCGCCCGCGGGCGCCCGTACCGACAAGGCCCGAAGAAGCAGATGAAGACGACGCAGATGTTCCGCACCATAGCCAACCCCCGCCGCACCACGCTGGCGCATCTCGAGGACGCCGCCCAGCTGCAGTCCGTGGAGCGCCCGGAGCACTCCGTCGACCTGCCGGCCCAGACCGCCAACCCTCGCCGCACGATCCTGATGCAGGCGCCGGAAGCCGCCACCGTCACGCCGTAATGGGAGCGGCTGCCGCCCTCACCCGCGTTAGCCTGGAGCGTCAGTCTCCAGACAGCCAGCAAGTGAGGGGCGACAGCTAACCGTGCGCATCGCCAGGTTCTCCATCGACGGCAATGTCGCCTTCGGCGCGGTCGAGGGCGAAGGCCCCGACGGCCTCGTCCTCGACATCATCAAGGGCATCCCCTACGTCGACTTCGAGCTCTCCGGGACCAAGGTCCCGCTGAGCAAGGTCCGGCTGCTGCCGCCGGTGCTCCCCAACAAGGTCGTGGCCATCGGCCGCAACTACGCCGAGCACGCCGCAGAGCTCGGCAACGAGGTGCCCGACGTCCCCGTCGCCTTCTTCAAGCCCACCACCTCGGTGATCGGCTCCGGCGACGCCATCGAGTACCCCTCCTTCTCCGACGAGCTGCACCACGAGGCCGAGCTGGCCGTGGTCATCGGCCGGATGTGCCGAGAAGTCCCGCGCGAGCGCGTCAAGGACGTCATCTTCGGCTACACCTGCGCCAACGACGTCACCGCGCGTGACGTCCAGCAGCGCGAGAAGCAGTGGGCCCGCGCCAAGGGCTTCGACACCGCCTGCCCGCTCGGCCCCTGGGTGGAGACCGACCTCGACCCGAGCGACCTCACCATCCAGTGCACGGTCAACGGCCAACAGCGCCAGCTGGGTCGTACGAGCGACATGATCCGCTCCATCGAGGACCTGGTCGTCCACATCACCGAGGCCATGACGCTGCTTCCCGGCGATGTCATCCTCACCGGCACTCCCGCCGGGGTCGGCCCCCTCAACGTCGGCGACGAGGTCGCCGTCACCATCGAAGGCATCGGCACTCTCACCAATAAGGTGATCAAGCGTGGCTAACGCGAACGTCCGCGTACGTTTCTGTCCCTCACCGACCGGCAACCCCCATGTGGGTCTGGTCCGCACGGCCCTCTTCAACTGGGCTTTCGCCCGCCACCACGGCGGAACGTTCGTCTTCCGTATCGAGGACACCGACGTCGCGCGCGACAGCGAGGAGTCGTACAACCAGCTCCTCGACTCGCTGCGCTGGCTGGGCTTCACCTGGGACGAGGGCCCCGAGGTCGGCGGCCCGCACCCCCCGTACCGGCAGTCCCAGCGGATGGACATCTACCAGGACGTCGCCGCGAAGCTCGTCGACGGCGGGTACGCGTACCCCTGCTACTGCACCGCCAACGAGCTGGACGAACGCCGTGAGGCCGCCCGCGCCGCCGGCAGGCCCTCCGGCTACGACGGCAAGTGCCGTGACCTCACGGCCGAGCAGAAGGCCGCGTACGAGGACGAGGGCCGCGAGCACATCATCCGCTTCCGGATGCCCGACGAGCCGATCACCTTCACCGACCTGGTGCGCGGCGAGCTGACCTTCACCCCGGACAATGTCCCGGACTACGGCATCGTCCGCGCCAACGGAAACCCCCTCTACACGCTCGTCAACCCGGTCGACGACGCGCTGATGGAGATCACGCACGTCCTGCGCGGCGAGGACCTGCTGTCCTCCACCCCGCGCCAGATCGCGCTCTACAAGGCGCTGATCGAACTGGGCATCGCCAAGGAGATCCCGGCCTTCGCCCACCTGCCGTACGTCATGGGCGAGGGAAACAAGAAGCTCTCCAAGCGCGACCCGCAGGCCTCCCTGAACCTCTACCGGGAGCGCGGCTTCCTGCCCGAGGGCCTGCTCAACTACCTGTCGCTGCTCGGCTGGTCCTTCTCCGCCGACCAGGACATCTTCTCGATCGAGGAGATGGTGTCGAAGTTCGACATCACGGACGTCAACGCCAACCCGGCCCGCTTCGACCTGAAGAAGGCCGAGGCGATCAACGCCGACCACATCCGGCAGTTGGACGTGAAGGCCTTCGCCGAGGCCTGCGGCCCCTGGCTCAAGGCCCCGCACGCCCCCTGGGCCCCCGAGGCGTTCGACCAGGCCGCCTGGGAGGCGATCGCCCCGCACGCGCAGACCCGTCTGACGGTGCTGTCCGACATCACCGCCAACGTGGACTTCCTCTTCCTCGACCAGCCGGTGGAGGACGAGGCGTCCTGGACCAAGGCGATGAAGGAGGGCTCGGACGCCCTGCTCCGCACCGCCCGCGAGAGGCTGGCGGCCGCGGACTGGAACGCCGAGGCCCTCAAGGAGGCCGTCCTGGCCGCCGGCGAGGCCCACGGTCTCAAGCTCGGTAAGGCACAGGCCCCGGTCCGCGTCGCGGTCACCGGCCGCACGGTCGGCCTGCCGCTCTTCGAGTCCCTGGAGATCCTGGGCCGCGACCGCACGCTCGCGCGCATCGACGCGGCGCTGGCCAAGCTGGCCGCGTAGGCGTCTCCTGAACCGCCTCGGGGGTGGCAGCCGTATCGGCCGCCACCCCCGAGGTGTTATGCGTCCGCGACGATCCTCTCGGCTTCCTGCAGCTTTTTCCTGTGTACTTCGCGCAGCTTCTGCAGCACCTTCGAATTCTTGTCGATCATTCTGCTCTGGATGTCCGACTCCGCGGAGAACCATGTTTCCAGGAGATTCGTACTGAGCTTGCATGTCACGTCGGCGACGGCCGTCTCCTTCTCCTCGGCCGATATCCTGCCTTCGCGGAACGACGGAGAGCCAAGTGAATCCATTGGCGATGCGTAGTCGAACCCTCTGAGTTTCATGCAGCCGGACCAGTCGCCGATCGCAGCCCGCACCCTGGCGTCCTTGAGGGACTCCCGGTAGCTCTCGACCGCTGTCGTGCGCGCCGCTTCGACTCCTGCCGGGTATTCATATCGCTCGTCGAACGTCTTGATGGCCTCACCCAGACACCCGGTCTCCGGTACTTTCTGCCCGCGGTATTCGAGCGGTCCGGTGGCGCCACCGGCGGCCCGTCTGCCGTACAGGACAAGACGTGTATCGGCATCGAGTTTCTCGGCGACTGGTGCCGGTTGCGGCGGCATCCGGTATCCGAAGCGGGCAGCCTCGGCCGCACTCGAAAGGCCGTACCTCCGGTCGGAGGCGGAGGGAGGGGCCGGGGCGGTTCCGGGAGGCCGGTACGCGAGAGAGAAACGTGCCGCACACTTCTTCGCCAGCACCAGCTGGGCCGATTCGATGACGGCGTACTCGGCGTCGCTGTAGCTGTATGCCGCGATGGGGAGCCGAAAGGTGTAATCGCTTCTCTCCGGGCTGCCCGGACCGGAGGGGCTCGCCGAGACCGAAGGCTCCGCACTGCGGGTGTTGTCCACCGGAGTCGTGCGGGCCTCTTCCGGCCGGCCCTCCGACGCGCATCCGAGCAGCAGGAACGAAAGGGAGAGTGCGGGGACGACCAGACGTCTCATCGGAATGTTTCCCATGTGTAGTACGCGCACAGGAATTCGCCGGGTACGGCGAGGAATGCGCACGGCGAGCCCGGCACGGGGTCGGACCCTTCACACGGGGCTCGCCATGGGGGCATGTGCGCTCGATGTGCGGCGTCAGAACTTGTAGCAGTTGTACCCGGACTTTCCGAACCCGAGAGAAGCGTTCTCGTTGTACGTGTTGCGGAGCTGGTAGGCGTCGGCCCATGCTGCGACCGTGTCGCAGGCGCCGCCGTAATTGCTGTTGTAGAAAATAGTGGCCAGCTTGTCGCTCGAATTGTAGAATGAGGCGGCATTGTTCTTGACGTACAGACCCTGCCCGGCCCCGGAAGTCAGAAACTTGTAGCCTGCGAGATCGGGGACGCTGTCCCAGCGGAAGGCGGTGCGCGACCCCTGGAAGCCGGTGTTGTAGTAGAAGATTCCACAGTTTGTCGAATAGTTGCTGCAGCCGGTCCCCGCGTCCGCCTGGGCCTGCGGCGCCACACCGAGGACCACGACTGCGGCGGCGGGGAGTGAAACTGCCAGGGAAAGGGACTTGTGAAGCTTCATTGAATTCTCCGGGTCGGAAGCCTTTTCATGGTTTTACGGCCGTGATCGTAGCCGGAAAGGTGCACTCCGGACAAGATCTTTTTGGTCAGGAGATGCCTGTGTGGCCTTCGCGAAATGTCGGAAAATTCTCCGATTTGGAATTCCGGACCTCGGCTTCACTGTGTGCATAAACCCTGTGGTGGAGCGGGTTTTTCGCGGGAGTGCCGGACGGTGTCCTGTTCGGAGAGGGTGAAGTGGTGGCCGAGGTTCCGCGCGGGGTCCGTGCCCCGGACCCCGTGCGGGGGATGTCGGTGAGGTCTAGTGCTGTGACCGGAACGGCTCGCGCCCCCCGGCACGGCACTTCTCCCCCGTAGCCCTTCGGGCACGGGAGGTGCCCCCATCGTTGTCGCATCGCGCGAGTACGGCCGAGTACGAGCTGCGATCCTCCGCCTTGCGATGCACCGCACCTGGTGGCACCTCCGGGGGCACCCTGGGGGCACCCCCAGCGGTAGCTGGGGGAGGTAGCTGGGGGAGGTAACTGGGGGAGGTAACTGGGGGAGCCGCGAGCTTCCCGGCAAACCTTTCCGGCCGCAGCACTAGGGTCGTCCTCATGCCGATCCGAGCCGTGCTCTGGGACGTGGACGACACCCTCTTCGACTACACAGGCGCGGACCGCGCCGGTATGCGTGATCATCTCGAGGCCGAGGGCCTGCTGGGCGGATTCGACTCCGCCGAGCAGGCCCTCGGCCTCTGGCGTGAGGTCACCGACATCCACTGGAAGCGCTTCTCCGCCGGAGAGACGGACTTTCAGGGACAGTGCCGGGACCGGGTGCGGGCCTTCATCGGGGCGCCCGCCATGAGCGACTCCGAGGCCGACGCCTGGTTCAGCCGTTACGTCGGCCATTACGAGGCCGCCTGGTCGCTCTTCCCCGACACTCTGCCCGTCCTGGACTCCCTCGCCGACGGATACCGGCACGCCGTGCTGTCGAACTCCAGCCTGCGGGCCCAGGAGCCCAAGTTGCGCGCCCTGGGCGTGTGGGACCGCTTCGAGGCGGTGCTGTGCGCCGTGGAGCTGGGGGTGTCCAAGCCGGCCGCCGAGGCGTTCCACGCCGGGTGCGCCGCGCTGGGGCTGCCGCCCGGGGAGGTGCTGTATGTCGGTGACCACCCGGAGATCGACGCCCGGGGGGCGGCCGGGGCGGGGCTGGCCGCGGTCTGGCTGGACCGTTCGGGGGACGGCGGGGAGGCCGGGCTGGTCCGGATCACCGGCCTGGAACAGCTGCCCGAGCTGCTGCGCGGAGATACCCGTTTTGGAGCACCGGACACCTTCGGGTAATGTTCTTCCTGCGCCGCCCGAGAGGGCCGAGAAGCCCGGCCGGAAAGCGCAGACCGAACAAGACCCCTCAGGGGGTTGAGGTTTGGTGGCCTATGGTGTAATTGGCAGCACGACTGATTCTGGTTCAGTTAGTCTTGGTTCGAGTCCAGGTAGGCCAGCTCGCAGAGCGCTCGGTTGAACGAGCGTTGTTGCAAAGCCCCCGTTGTGTAGCGGCCTAGCACGCTGCCCTCTCAAGGCAGTAGCGCCGGTTCGAATCCGGTCGGGGGTACGGTGATCTCTCACGAGATGATCGCTAGGGCCCCCGTTGTGTAGCGGCCTAGCACGCCGCCCTCTCAAGGCGGTAGCGCCGGTTCGAATCCGGTCGGGGGTACTGGTCTAAAACACCTTTGGCCTATGGTGTAATTGGCAGCACGACTGATTCTGGTTCAGTTAGTCTTGGTTCGAGTCCAGGTAGGCCAGCTGGATCAATAAAAAGATCCTTGCCCCCGTTGTGTAGCGGCCTAGCACGCCGCCCTCTCAAGGCGGTAGCGCCGGTTCGAATCCGGTCGGGGGTACAAAAAGGAAAAAACCCTCCGTGATCTTCACGGAGGGTTTTTTCGCATGTCCGGCCACAGAAAGGGAATCGTGCGGGGCCGGCCGCCACGGCGTTGGAGCGGCCGGCCCGGAGAGGCGGGGAGGGCCGGGCTGGTCAGCCCGCCCGGCGCAGCGCCTCGGTGAGGCGTGCGGCGGCGTCGATGACGGCCTGGGCGTGCATGCGGCCCGGGTGACGGGTCAGCCGCTCGATCGGCCCGGAGACCGACACGGCGGCCACCACGCGGTTCGAGGGGCCTCGTACGGGCGCGGAGACGGACGCCACGCCCGGCTCCCGCTCACCGATCGACTGGGCCCATCCGCGGCGCCGTACGCCGGACAGGGCGGTCGCCGTGAAGCGGGCGCCCTGGAGGCCCCTGTGGAGCCGCTCGGGCTCCTCCCAGGCCATCAGAATCTGGGCCGAGGAGCCGGCCTTCATCGTGAGCGTGGAACCGACCGGGACGGTGTCCCGAAGTCCGGACAGCCGTTCCGCCGCTGCCACGCAAATACGCATGTCTCCCTGGCGCCGGTAGAGCTGGGCGCTCTCACCGGTCACATCGCGCAGGTGGGTGAGTACGGGCCCTGCCGTCGCCAGGAGCCGGTCCTCGCCCGCCGCCGCGGCCAGCTCGGCCAGCCGCGGACCCAGGATGAACCGGCCCTGCATGTCCCTCGCCACCATCCGGTGGTGTTCCAGTGCCACTGCGAGGCGATGTGCCGTGGGTCGGGCGAGTCCTGTCGCTGCGACCAGCCCGGCGAGGGTGGCCGGACCGGACTCCAGGGCGCTCAAAACCAGTGCTGCCTTGTCGAGAACGCCGACGCCGCTAGAGTTGTCCATGCAACGATACTTGCGTCTCACTCTGTGAAACGCAAGTTCAGTTTTCCCAGGATCTTGCGACCCTGGAGGAGCGGGACGCACAGCGGCCCGCGAAACGGGTCTCTAGTTGGGCCGGTGAATGACGTCGGCCGAAGGGAAAGCGATGGGTAGGACACTCGCGGAGAAGGTCTGGGACGACCATGTCGTCCGGCGCGCCGAAGGCGAGCCCGACCTCCTCTTCATCGATCTGCACCTGCTGCACGAGGTGACCAGCCCCCAGGCCTTCGACGGTCTCCGGCAGAACGGTCGGCAGGTGCGGCGCCTCGACCTGACCATCGCCACCGAGGACCACAACACCCCCACGATCGACATCGACAAGCCGATCGCGGACCCGGTGTCCCGGGCCCAGCTGGAGACGCTGCGGAAGAACTGCGCCGAGTTCGGCGTCCGGCTGCACCCGCTGGGCGATGTCGAGCAGGGTGTTGTCCACGTAGTGGGACCGCAGCTGGGACTGACCCAGCCGGGCACCACGGTGGTCTGTGGTGACAGTCATACCTCCACCCACGGCGCGTTCGGCGCGCTGGCCTTCGGTATCGGCACCAGCCAGGTCGAGCATGTGCTGGCCACCCAGACGCTGCCGATGACCCGCCCGAAGACCATGGCCATCACGGTCGAGGGCGAGCTGCCCGAGGGCGTCACCGCCAAGGACCTGATCCTGGCGATCATCGCCAGGATCGGCACCGGCGGCGGCCAGGGTTATGTCCTGGAGTACCGCGGCTCCGCCATCGAGAAGCTCTCGATGGAGGCCCGGATGACCATCTGCAACATGTCCATCGAAGCGGGCGCCCGGGCCGGCATGATCGCCCCGGACCAGGTCACCTTCGACTACCTCGAGGGCCGTGCGCACGCCCCCCGGGGCGAGGACTGGGACGCCGCGGTCGAGTACTGGAAGACGCTGCGCTCGGACGACGACGCGGTCTTCGACGCCGAGGTCGTCATCGACGGTGCCTCGCTGTCCCCGTTCGTCACCTGGGGGACCAACCCGGGCCAGGGCGCGCCACTGTCGGCCGATGTCCCCGACCCGGCCTCGTACGAGGACGCTTCGGAGCGCCTGGCCGCCGAAAAGGCCCTGGAGTACATGGGGTTGACCGCTGGCCGGCCGCTGCGCGACATCAAGGTCGACACCGTCTTCGTAGGCTCCTGCACCAACGGCCGGATCGAGGACCTGCGTGCGGCCGCCGCCGTGCTGGACGGCCGCAAAGTCGCCGAAGGCGTACGGATGCTGGTCGTCCCCGGCTCGGTACGGGTCGGTCTGCAGGCTGTCGAGGAGGGCCTGGACAAGGTGTTCAAGGAGGCCGGCGCCGAATGGCGGCACGCGGGCTGCTCGATGTGCCTGGGCATGAACCCGGACCAGCTGGCTCCCGGTGAGCGCTCCGCGTCCACCTCCAACCGCAACTTCGAGGGCAGGCAGGGCAAGGGCGGCCGTACCCACCTGGTCTCGCCGCAGGTCGCCGCCGCCACCGCGGTCACCGGCCGCCTGGCTTCGCCCGCCGACCTGATCTCCGCGGAGGCCTGAGAACCATGGAAGCTTTCACCACGCACACCGGCCGCGCTGTTCCGCTGCGCCGCAGCAATGTCGACACCGACCAGATCATCCCGGCGCACTGGCTGAAGAAGGTCACCCGCGACGGTTTCGAGGACGGTCTGTTCGAGGCCTGGCGCAAGGACCCCGCGTTCGTTCTCAACCGTCCGGAGCGGCAGGGCGCGACGGTGCTGGTGGCGGGTCCCGACTTCGGCACCGGTTCCTCCCGTGAGCACGCGGTGTGGGCGTTGCAGAACTACGGCTTCAAGACCGTGATCTCGTCCCGCTTCGCGGACATCTTCCGCGGCAACTCGCTGAAGAACGGCCTGCTCACGGTGGTGCTGGAGCAGAAGGTCGTGGACGCCCTCTGGGAGCTGACCGAGACCGACCCGGCCGCCGAGATCACGGTGGACCTCCAGGACCGCCAGGTGCGGGCGGAAGGCATCACCGCCGACTTCGAACTGGACGAGAACGCCCGCTGGCGGCTGCTGAACGGTCTGGACGACATCAGCATCACGCTCCAGAACGAGGCCGACATCTCCGCGTACGAGTCCCGTCGGCCGTCCTTCAAGCCGAGCACCCTCCAGGCCTGACACCTGTTCGGCACACCCTTTTTCACCGCCGCGCCCCCTGCCTTCCGAGGCCGGGGGCGCGGCCCTTTTCGCGTCGGGGCGGCGGCGAACTATCCTGGTGCGTATCAGAGATGGCTAAAAATGATCTTGCGCTGAACGATGTCCGTCAGATGCCGGAGAGACCGCCGCAGGCCGTCAGTTGCCCCCGCCGGAGGCGACAACTCGCCCCAGATGGCACAATCGGCGCATGGAACCCGACAACCAACTCGCGCTCTATGAGGTGGTGGCGGACCGACTGAAGGAAGCACACGCAAGGGTGCGTGCACTGCAAGTCCCGGAGGGCGTACGGATGACGCTGTCCAGGAAGCTGCTGGTCATAACGGCTGCGGCAAAACACGATCTTGCCGACGCCGCAAGGCGTCTGGACCTGTTGATGAAGGACCTCGACGAGGGCCGATTCCCTGAAGGTGACTGAGACCCCGGGAAGCCGACTGCGGCACTAGGGTGATTAGCCCGTTTCGTGTTTGATTTGCGGTATATATCTGCCTAACGTGCGAAAAAGCTTGAACACTTTCGTTCCGGCAATGTCTCCGAAGGGGAAGACGTGAACAAGGCGCAGCTCGTAGAAGCGATTGCCGACAAGCTCGGCGGCCGCCAGCAGGCCGCGGATGCTGTCGACGCGGTACTCGACGCGATCGTTCGTGCAACCGTCGCGGGCGACCGCGTTTCGGTCACCGGTTTCGGCTCGTTCGAGAAGGTCGACCGCCCGGCCCGGTACGCACGCAACCCGCAGACTGGCGAGCGCGTGCGGGTCAAGAAGACCTCGGTGCCGCGCTTCCGTGCCGGCCAGGGTTTCAAGGACCTGGTGAGCGGCACGAAGAAGCTCCCCAAGATGGGCGAGGTCTCCGTCAAGAAGGCCCCCAAGGGCAGCCTCCAGTTGGCGGCGAAGAAGGCCGCCGCGAAGAAGGCCGCCGCGAAGAAGGCCGCTCCCGCGAAGAGGGCCGCTGCGAAGAAGGCAGCCCCCGCGAAGAAGGTGACGGCTGCCGCGAAGAAGGCCGCTGTGAAGAAGACCACCGCCACCGCGGCGAAGAAGGCCACCGCCGCGGCCGCGAAGAAGGCGCCGGCCAAGAAGGCCGTCGCGAAGAAGGCGCCGGCCAAGAAGGTCACGGCCCGCAAGACCACCGCCAAGAAGGCCACCAGCAGGGCGAAGTAAGCCGGGCACGTGGTGAAGTAAGCGGTGAAGTAAGAGGTGAAGTAAGAGGCACCTGGCCCATGGGCCACTCACGCGCCGGGCCGGACTCCCTGTGGGGGAGCCCGGCCCGCGGTGTTTCTCCGTCCGGTTCGGACGTCTCAGAACGTCTGCAGCGTCACCAGCGTGATGCGCCGCGCGTCCCCCTCGCCGGTGACTTCGATCCGCACCCGCTGGCCCGGCCTGAGCAGCCGGAGCCCGCCGGCGTCGAACGCCGTGGCGTCGAAGGGCACCGGGGTGCCGTCGTCGAGCAGCACACTGCCGCTCCGGGTCTCGGGGTCGTACGTGTACGCGGTGGCCTGCATGTCCGGAAGCCTAGTGCCCCTCCCGGCAACGTTTGCCCGGTCGCGACGCTCCCCCGGCTAACGCTGGGGGAGCCGCGAGCTTCCCGGCAAACCTTTCCGGCCACAGCGCTGGACGGCCGCGCACCGCTCGGTGGTGTGCGGTCCCAGGCCCAGGGCGAACGCGGCCCGCAGATCGTCCCCGGTGTCCACGTCCTGGCGCACCGAATCGACGTCTTCGAGCAGTATTTCCGCAGCTCCCGATGTCAAATGCCGGTCCCTGGAGGGACCGCCGAAAGCCGGGCGCAATTCCTCGCCGGGAGAGGCGGTCAGTAATGTCGTGCCGATTCCCGTGGCATCCCGGAGAAATGCGCGACGAAATAGCGAAGCCGTCGCGAGCACCCGGTTCAATTCCTCCGGCCGCAGTGCCGGAAGATCCGCGTTCAGTGCCGCGACCGGCGCCTGCGGCCGCCGCAGCCTGATCCGGCGCGCCCCGTGCGCCAAGGCGGCGTTGAGACCCCCGCCGGACCCCTCCGGCACGATCCGCGCACCCAGGGAGGCCAGTGCCGCGGCCGCCCGTCCGTCGTCCGTGACGACTGCCACATCGCGGACCGCGGGACAGGCCAGTGCGGCGGCCACGGTGTCCTGTGCGAAGGCGAGGGCCAACTGCGGGCGCAACGCGTCTCCCGCGAAGGAAGCGAGTCTGCTCTTGGCCACTGCCAAGGGTTTCAGCGGCACGATCAGGGACCAGGCGTCGGCTCTGCCGGTCGTTCCGTCGGTGTCCGTGGCGAGCCCCCTCCGTCCATGCGTCCCGCCGGTGTGGTTCGCACCCATTGTCGCCTGCCCGGGGCGGCGCCGCAGGGGCCGGGGCGTACGGTGTTCTCGACAGACCAGGGGCCCGGGGCGACACTTGACCCCGCAGAGCCAATGTCCGGAAGAAAGGTGTCCGAGTGTCCCGCCGCAAAATCGGCTTCTGGTACCGCCTTGCGGCGGTCATCGCAAAACCGCCGCTGGTGGTTCTGTTCAAGCGGGACTGGCGGGGAATGGAACACATTCCGGTCGAGGGCGGATTCATCACCGCGGTGAATCACAACTCGTATCTGGACCCGCTGTCCTACGCGCACTACCAGTACAACACCGGACGCATGCCGCGGTTCCTGGCCAAGGTCGCCCTCTTCAACGACGGTTTCGTGGGCAAGGTCATGCGCGGCACCGGTCAGATCCCCGTCTACCGCGAGACCACCGACGCGATGGACGCCTTCCGCGCCGCCGTCGCCGCCATCGAGCGGGGCGAGTGCGTTGCCTTCTATCCGGAGGGCACCCTCACCCGCGACCCGGACATGTGGCCGATGTCGGCCAAGACGGGTGCCGCCCGTGTGGCGCTGACCACACGATGCCCGGTGATCCCCGTCGCGCAGTGGGGTGCCAACCTCGCGATGCCGCCGTACGCCAAGGAGAAGAAGTTCCGGTTCTTCCCCCGCAAGACCCTCCAGGTGCTCGCGGGACCGCCGGTGGACCTGTCCCTCTTCTACGACAAGGAGCCGACCCCCGAGGTCCTGAAGGAGGCCACCGAGACCATCATGGCCGCCATCACGGGCCTCCTGGAGGAGCTCCGGGGTGAACCGGCCCCGGCCGAGCCGTGGGACCCGCGCAAGGCCCGCCTGGAGCAGCGCCGCAAGGCCGCGGGGGAGGGCGCCAAGTGACTCGCGTAGCCGTCTTCGGGACCGGCTCCTGGGGCACCGCGTTCGGCATGGTGCTCGCCGACGCGGGCTGCGAGGTGACCCTGTGGGGCCGCCGCCCCGAGCTCGCCGAAGCCATCAACACCACCCGCACCAATCCCGACTACCTGCCGGGCATCGAGCTGCCCGTCGCGGTACGGGCCACCACCGACCCGGCGGAGGCCGCCCGGGACGCCGAATTCACCGTGCTCGCCGTCCCCTCGCAGACCCTGCGGGGCAATCTCACGGCCTGGGCGCCCCTGCTGCCCGAGGACACCGTGCTCGTCTCGCTCATGAAGGGCGTCGAACTCGGCACCACCAAGCGGATGAGCGAGGTCATCGAGGAGGTCGCCAAGGCACCCGCGGAGAGGGTCGCCGTGGTGACCGGACCCAACCTCGCCAAGGAGATCGCCGGCCGTATGCCCGCGGCCGCCGTGGTCGCCTGCGCCGACGAGTCGGTGGCCCAGCGGCTCCAGGCCGCCTGCCACACCCCGTACTTCCGCCCGTACACCAACACCGACGTGGTCGGCTGCGAACTCGGCGGCGCGGTGAAGAACGTCATCGGTCTCGCCGTCGGCATCGCGGACGGCATGGGCCTCGGCGACAACACCAAGGCCTCGCTGATGACCCGGGGTCTGGCGGAGACGACTCGGCTCGGCCTCGCGATGGGCGCGGACGCGCACACCTTCGCGGGTCTGGCGGGTATGGGCGACCTCATCGCCACCTGCTCCTCGCCGTTGTCGCGCAACCACACCTTCGGCACCAACCTCGGGCGCGGCATGACGCTCGAGGAGACCATCGCGGCCACCAAACAGACCGCGGAAGGCGTCAAGTCCTGTCTGTCCGTGCTGGATCTGGCCCGGCGGCACGATGTCGACATGCCCATCACCGAGACCGTCGTCTCGATCGTCCACGAGGGCAAGCCGCCGCTCGTCGCGGTCAAGGAGCTGATGTCCCGCAGCGCCAAGCCGGAGCGTCACTGAGGGCGCGAGGTAGTCTCTTCGCGTTATGAGCAGCGAGAACCTCCCCCAGAGCCCGGAGCAGCAGCTCCGCAAGCCGCGTGTGGCCGTTGTGTTCGGCGGCCGCAGCTCCGAGCACGGCATCTCCGTGGTCACCGCCGGCGCCGTCCTGCGCGCCATCGACCGTACGAAGTACGACGTACTGCCGATCGGCATCACGCGGGACGGCCGCTGGGCGCTCACCGCCGACGAGCCGGACCGGATGGCCATCACCGACCGCAAGGTCCCGGACGTCGAGCAGCTGGCCGAGTCCGCGGAGGGCACGGTCGTACTGTCCGTCGACCCGGGCAGCCGCGAGGTCGCCTACAGCGAGCCCGGCGCGGTGCCCAAGGCGCTCGGCGATGTCGACGTCGTCTTCCCCGTGCTGCACGGCCCGTACGGCGAGGACGGCACCCTCCAGGGGCTGCTGGAGCTGGCCGGCGTCCCGTACGTGGGCTCCGGTGTGCTCGCCTCGGCGATCGGCATGGACAAGGAGTACATGAAGCGGGTCTTCATCTCCTACGGCCTGCCCATCGGCCCGTACGAGGTGGTCCGCCCCCGTGAGTGGGAGCATGACCCGTCCGCCGTCCGCAAGCGGATCGTGGATTTCGCGGGCGAGCACGGCTGGCCGCTGTTCATCAAGCCCGCCCGGGCCGGTTCCTCCATGGGTATCTCCAAGGTCGACGATCTCTCCGGACTCGACGAGGCGATCGAGGAAGCCCGCCGCCACGACCCCAAGATCCTGGTCGAGTCGCTGCTGCGCGGACGTGAGATCGAGTGCGGGGTGCTGGAGTTGGAGGACGGTCCGCGCGCCAGCGCGCCCGCCGAGATCCCGCCGGTCAGCGACCACGACTTCTACGACTTCGAGGCGAAGTACATCGACTCGGCGTCCGGGATCGTGCCCGCTCCGCTCAGCGGGGAGCAGACGGCGGAGGTCCAGCACCTCGCGGTGAAGGCCTTCGAGGCCGCGTCCTGCGAGGGCCTGGTCCGCGCGGACTTCTTCCTCACCGAGGACGGCGAGTTCGTGATCAACGAGATCAACACCATGCCGGGCTTCACGCCGATCTCCATGTACCCGCGGATGTGGCAGGAGAGCGGTGTGAGCTACCCGGAGCTGGTGGACCGCCTGATCCAGGCGGCACTGCGCCGTTCGACGGGGCTGCGCTAGGGGTTGCCCCAGGGGCTCCGCCCCTGGACCCCGCTCCTCAATCGCCGGAGAGGCTTGAAAGTGCCGTCCCCCGTGAGGTGGCGTCCCCCGGCCCTTGTGCGCCGTTCCCCGCGGGGTGAGCCCGGATGTCCGTCCTCAATCGCCGGACGGGATTGGGGTGGTTGTGGTTGTCGCCGCGTGCCGCTCCGGGGGCGCTGTCCGGGCCGGGCATGATTTACGCCGCGCTGACGTAGTTGGAAGAGTTGGCGTGGCCTTCGCGCGGCACACATCGCGTTTTACGGCCCGGCCAGCACCCCTGCGCGGCACCCTCCAAAACCCGCGGGCCGGTGGGCCCGCCTGGTTGTGGGCCCACCCGGTTTGTGGGCCCGGCCGGTGGCGGGGCCGCTGGTTTGTGGGCAGTCGTTCCGTGGGGCGATGGGGGTCCCCCCGCTCGAGCGAAGCCGAGAGCTCGGGGGAGAAGCCGAGAGCTCGGGGGAGGGTGGGCACAAACCGGTCCACCGGGCCCGCACCCGAACCGTCCGCACGGAGGGCGGCTGTGGCCCGGTGGGGGCCGGGGGCTTGGGCCCGATGCGTCCAGCGGGGCGGGCGTCGCCTCTGCTACGAGGGTCTTCGGCCGCCGTGCGATCGCACGCACCGGACGCCGCTCCTTGCCGGGCAATCGTTGCCGGTCGCGGCACTAGTAGGACGCGATGCCCTCCGGGATCGCCTTCTTCACGGGCTCGGCCAGGTCCGTCAGCGGCCCGAGATCCGCCCCGTGCTCCCGATCGGCCACGACCTCCACGTACGCCTTGCGCAGCGTCGTGGTGGCGCGCCAGCCACCGTCTGCAAGCCGCTCCACCGCCCAGTCGACGCCGTTCACGTTCCCGCCGTCCGTCAGTTCGCTCAGCCGCTCCGGCCGGGGGATCCCGCATCGCAGTACGATCGCAGGATCATCGCCCCACCCGGCAGTCAGCACCGACTCCGGTCTGGGATCATTCCGGTCGAGCCCGCCCACCGTGTCCGGCAGTTTCCCGTCCAGGGAACGGCACAGCGCGGCGGTCTCACCGGGCGGCTCGGGAACCGTCAACCGGGCCGTCGTATTCGTGGCGGAGCAGCCCGTGGCGGTCAGCAGGAGGGCCGCGGCGGGCACGAGAGCGGGCAAGATGTTCGGCCGGTGGCGGAGGATAGTCACCGGCCCAGCGTAGACGGGGGCTACAGATGCACCACCGGGCAGGTCAAGGTGCGGGTGATGCCGTCCACTTGCTGGACCTTGGCGACCACCATGCGGCCCAGGTCGTCTACCGTGTCGGCCTGCGCGCGCACGATCACGTCGTACGGACCCGTCACGTCCTCGGCCTGGATCACCCCCGGGATCTTCCCGATGGTCTCGGCGACGAGCGACGCCTTGCCCACCTCGGTCTGGATGAGGATGTACGCCTGTACCACGGAACCTCCAGGGCGGCCACGAGGATCATGTGGGGAGAAGGGACGCCACGGTACCGCGTCGCCGTGCGCCGAGGGGAGACCCTTTCGCCACCTAGGGCGGGGATACCCCGTGCGGCCGGTGGCGCACACGGCGCGGCGTACGGAGAACAGAAGTTGACGTATGTGTTGACGGTACCTACAGCGGTGACCGCTCGCTACCCGGAGCTACCGGGGCACACCGCGGAAGAAGGGGAACGGCGATGAAGGGCACTGTGGGCGAGTTGGGCGAGTTCGGGCTCATCAGAGAGCTCACCTCCCGGCTCACCTCCACCCCGGCGGTACGGCTCGGGCCAGGGGACGACGCGGCGGTGGTGGCCGCGCCCGACCGCCGGGTCGTGGCGAGCACGGACGTCCTGCTGGAGGGGCGGCACTTCCGCCGCGACTGGTCCACGGCGTACGACGTGGGTCGCAAGGCCGCCGCGCAGAACCTCGCCGACATCGCGGCCATGGGCGCCGTGCCCACCGCGCTGCTGCTCGGTCTGGTCGTGCCCGCCGAACTCCCCGCGACCTGGCCGACCGAGCTGATGGACGGCCTGCGCGACGAAAGCCAGGTCGCCGGTGCCGCCGTGGTCGGCGGCGATGTCGTACGCGGCGACACCATCACCATCGCCATCACCGCACTCGGCGATCTGTGCAACCACGAGCCCGTGACCCGGGCCGGCGCCCAGGTGGGCGACGTCGTCGCCTACACCGGCTGGCTGGGCTGGTCCGCCGCCGGCTACGCCGTGCTGTCCCGCGGCTTCCGCTCGCCCCGCGCGTTCGTCGAGGCGCACCGGCGCCCCGAACCGCCGTACCACGCGGGCCCCGCGGCGGCCGGGCTCGGCGCCACCTCCATGTGCGACGTCAGCGACGGACTCATCGCCGACCTCGGGCACATCGCCGAGGCGAGCAAGGTGCGTATCGACATCCGCTCGGGCGCCATCGACATCCCCAGCCAGATGAACGACATCGGCCAGGCCGTCGGCGTCGACCCGCTGCAGTGGGTACTGACCGGGGGAGAGGACCACGCGATCGTGGCGACCTTCCCGCCGGACGTGAAGCTCCCGGCCCGCTGGAAGGTGATCGGCAGCGTGCTCAACGCGTCCGCGCTGCCGCAGGTGACCGTCGACGGGGCGCCGTGGACCAGCAAGGGCGGCTGGGACCACTTCGGCGGCCACATGGACGACGCGTGACCTCCGCCCCGCCCCGTGTGCTGACCGTCGCCGGATCCGACTCCGGCGGCGGCGCCGGCATCCAGGCCGACCTGAAGACCATGCTGGCGCTCGGAGTGCACGGCATGAGCGTCATCACCGCCGTGACCGCGCAGAACTCCCTGGGCGTCCAGGGCGCCTGGGAACTCCCCGCGGAGGCGGTACGCGCCCAGTACCGGGCCGTCGTCGACGACATCGGCGTCCAGGCGGTCAAGACGGGCATGCTGGCGTCGGCGGAACTGGTCCGGACGGTCGCCGGACTGCTCGCCGGCACCGACGCGCCGGTCGTGGTGGATCCGGTGGGTGTCTCCAAGCACGGGGACGCGCTGCTGGCCGAGTCCGCGCTGGATTCCGTACGGACGCGACTGCTGCCGTGCGCCACCGTGGCCACTCCGAACCTGGACGAGGTCGCCCAGTTGACGGGTGTCGTGGCGGAGGACGAGGACGGAATGCGGCGGGGGGCCGCCGCGGTGCTGGAGTACGGGCCGCGGTGGGTGCTCGTCAAGGGCGGCCATCTGCCCGGTGACGCGGCCGTCGACCTGCTGACGGACGGCACCGAGGAGCGCTGGCTGCGCGCCCCCCGGCTCGCCAACCGGCACACCCATGGCACCGGCTGCACGCTGGCTTCGGCGATCGCGTCGGGGCTGGCCAAGGGGCACGACGTGCCGACAGCCGTGGCCACGGCCAAGAAGTACGTCACCGGCGCGATCACGGCGGGCTTCCCGCTCGGCTCCGGCATCGGCCCGGTCGACCACGGCAGGCGTTTCCGCCCCTGAGACACGCCTCTGGGACACGCCTCTGGGACACGCCTCTGGGACATGCCTCTGAGACACGCCCCCTGAGAAAGGCGAAAAGCCGGTCCACCGAGGTGGACCGGCTTCCAAGGCAACCGCAGGGGCTGCGCTACGACAGAAGCGTCGGCGCGGTCTTCCCCGCGGGCGCGGGGCCTACCGTATTAGCGCGAGACCTTGCCGGCCTTGATGCACGAGGTGCAGACGTTGAGCCGCTTCGGCGTCCGACCGACCACGGCACGCACGCGCTGGATGTTCGGGTTCCAGCGACGAGACGTACGGCGGTGCGAGTGCGAAATGTTGTTGCCGAAGCCCGGCCCCTTGCCGCAGACGTCGCAGTTGGCAGCCACGGGTCACTCCAAAGACTTCAGATGCACTTACAGTGAAAACCGGCGTTGCCGGAATCATTGACTGATGGTGGCGTTGCCGGGGAAACGCCCGATTTTCATCGGGCAACCGGAGCAGCATACAACGGCCGCTCCCGCAGAAGGAAATTACCATGTCCCTCGCGGCCGCCGCCCCGGAGCCCGTCTCCCGCCCGCCCCGCAGCGAGGTCTAACCTGCGGTGCGACAACCGCTCATGGGTTCAAGGAGGACAGGTGCCGCAGACCCTCGACGCCGTCGCGGTACGCACCTGGTGCTCGCTGGCCCTGACCGCCCTGGGCAGGGACCGCGAGGAGATCGACGCGATCAACGTCTATCCGGTCGCGGACGGGGACACCGGCACCAATCTGTATCTGACCGTGGAATCGGCCGCCCAGGCGGTCGAGGCGGTCTTCGCCGCCCATGACGCCGTCGCGGACGGCATCCCTCCACTCTCCGACGTCGTACAGGCCATGGCCCACGGCGCCCTCATCGGTGCCCGCGGCAACTCCGGGACGATCCTGGCCCAGCTGCTGCGCGGCATGGCGGAGGTCATGGTGGTCGGCGGCGGACCGGCCCATGCGTTGCGCCGGGCGGCCGAGTCCGCGCGCCGGGCGGTGGCCCATCCCGTGGAGGGCACCGTCCTCACGGTGGCGTCGGCGGCGGCGGACGCGGCTCACGCGGCCGACGGCGACTGCGCGGCCGTGGTGCGCGGGGCGTACGCGGCGGCCCGCACCGCACTCGACGCCACCCCCGGCCAGCTGGAAGTGCTCGGCCGCGCGGGTGTCGTGGACGCCGGCGGGCGCGGGCTGGTCACCGTGCTCGGCGCGCTGATGGAGGCGGTCACCGGAGACGCCCCGGCGGCGGTTGCCAAGAGCGCACCACCGCACCCGGCCGTGGACGTCTGCCATCCGGAAGCGGCCCACGCCGATGGCCCCGCCTACGAGGTGATCTACCTGCTGGAGGCGGACGACACGGCCGTCGACCGGCTGCGCGCCCGGCTCGACGGCCTCGGCGACTCGCTCGTCGTGGTCGGCGGGGACGGGCTGTGGAACGTCCATGTGCATGTCGACGACGCGGGCGCGGCGGTGGAGGCGGGCGTCGAGGCGGGCCGCCCGTACCGGATCCGGATCACCCACTTCGACGCCGCGCAGCCCCCTGCCCGCGAACAGGTCCAGCGCGCGGTCGTCGCGGTGGTCCCGGGCGAAGGGCTCGCCGGTCTGTGCGCCGAGGCGGGCGCGACCACGGTGCTCGCGCGACCCGGGGAGCCGCCCGCCAGCGGCGAACTCGTCGAGGCCATCCGGCGCGCCCATGCCCGCGAGGTCGTGCTGCTGCCGAACGACGCCGACCTGCGGCACACCGCGGCCGCCGCCGCGGAACAGGCCCGCACCGCGGGCGTCAGGGTCGCGCTCATCCCGACCCGCGCCGCGGTCCAGGGCATCGCCGCCCTCGCCGTCCACGAAGCGGACCGCCGCTTCGACGAGGACGTCGTCGCCATGACCGCGGCGGCCGGCGCCACGCGGTACGGCGAGGTGGCCGTCGCCGAGCGGGAGTCCTGGACCATGGCCGGCATCTGTCAGGCGGACGACGTCCTGGGCCTCATCGAGGGCGACGTCGCGGTGATCGGCGAGGACGTGACCGATGTCGCCGAAACCGTCCTGGACCGTATGCTCGCCGCCGGCGGCGAACTGGTCACCCTGGTGCTCGCCGCCGACGCCCCGCCGGGCCTGGCGGACCGTCTCGAAGCCCACGTCCGTGACGGCCACCTGGCGGTGGACACCGTCGTCTACCAGGGCGGTGACCAGTCCGCGCGTCTGCTGATCGGCGTGGAATAGGGGGCCCGTCACCGGGCCCCACCGTCCGGCCCACGGGTCTCGGGCGAGACGGGATCTTCAGGGCGTGATCCCAGGGCCGCGATGCCGGGTCCGACCAGCGGTTACGGGTGGCGTGTGCGACGGCTGTCAGTGCCGTGGTGTGCAATGGATGACGTGCCTGGGCTCGACGAACCACTCAAGAACGTCCTCGGCGGTACCACCGCGAAGGTGATGGCCGAGCATCTCGACCTGCACACGGTCGGCGATCTGCTGCACCACTACCCCCGCAGGTACGCCGAGCGCGGCGAGCTCACCCGGCTCTCCGACCTGCCGCTGGACGAGCATGTCACCGTCGTCGCCCAGGTCGAGGACGCGCGTGTGCACACGTTCAACGGAGCCAGGGGCAAGGGCCAGCGGCTCGAGGTCACCATCACCGACGGCAGCGGCCGACTGCAGCTGGTGTTCTTCGGCAGGGGCATCCACGCGCCCCAGAACGAGCTCCTGCCGGGAACACGTGCGATGTTCGCGGGCAAGGTGTCCGCCTTCCACCGCAAGCTCCAGCTGGCTCACCCGGCGTACGAGCTGCTGCGCGGCGACGGCGGAGCCGATGCCGTCGACGCCTGGGCGGGGGCGCTCATCCCGATCTACCCGGCCTGCAAGCAGCTGGAGTCCTGGAAGATCGCCAAGGCGGTCGACGCGGTCCTGCCCCGTGCCCAGGACGCGGTGGACCCGCTGCCGCCCGCCCTGCGCGAGGGCCGCGGCTTCGCCGCCCTCCCCGAGGCACTGGTCAAGATCCACCGCCCGGCGAACAAGGCGGACATCGCCATCGCCCGGGAACGCCTGAAGTGGGACGAGGCGTTCGTGCTCCAGGTGGCGCTGGCCCGCCGCCGGTACGCCGACACCCAGCTGCCCGCCGTGGCGCGCCGGCCCGTCCCCGGCGGGCTGCTGGACGCCTTTGACGCGAAGCTTCCCTTCACCCTCACCGAGGGCCAGCAGAAGGTCTCGAAGGAGATCTTCGCCGACCTGGCCACCGAACACCCCATGCACCGCCTCCTCCAGGGGGAGGTCGGTAGCGGAAAGACCATGGTCGCGCTGCGCGCGATGCTCGGCGTCGTCGACGCCGGCGGCCAGGCGGCGATGCTCGCGCCCACCGAGGTGCTGGCCCAGCAGCACCACCGGTCGGTCACCGAGATGATGGGCGACCTCGCCGAGGGCGGAATGCTGGGCGGTGCGGAGCAGGCGACCAAGGTCGTTCTGCTCACCGGTTCCATGGGCACGGCCGCCCGCCGGCAGGCGCTCCTCGACCTGGTCACCGGCGAGGCCGGCATCGTCATCGGCACCCACGCACTGATCGAGGACAAGGTGCAGTTCCACGACCTCGGCCTGGTCGTGGTCGACGAGCAGCACCGCTTCGGCGTCGAGCAGCGCGACGCCCTGCGCGGGAAGGGCAAGCAGCCTCCGCACCTGCTGGTCATGACGGCCACGCCCATTCCCCGTACGGTCGCGATGACGGTCTTCGGCGATCTGGAGACGTCGGTGCTGGACCAGCTCCCGGCCGGCCGCTCGCCCATCGCCAGCCATGTCGTACCGGCCAAGGACAAGCCGCACTTCCTGGCCCGCGCCTGGGAACGGGTGCGCGAGGAGGTCGAGGGCGGCCATCAGGCGTATGTGGTCTGTCCCCGGATCGGGGACGACGAGGACGAGCCCAGGAAGAAGTCCGCGGAGGACGAAGCCGAGAAGCGGCCGCCGCTCGCGGTCCTCGACATCGCCGCGCAGCTCACCAAGGGTCCCCTGAAGGGCCTGCGGGTCGAGATCCTGCACGGCAGGATGCAGCCGGACGACAAGGACGACGTGATGCGCCGCTTCGCCGCGGGCGAGGTGGACGTGCTCGTCGCGACGACGGTCATCGAGGTCGGCGTCAACGTCCCCAACGCCACCGCCATGGTGATCATGGACGCGGACCGGTTCGGTGTCTCGCAGCTTCACCAACTGCGCGGCCGGGTGGGCCGCGGCTCCGCGCCGGGTCTGTGTCTGCTGGTGACGGAGATGCCGGAGGCGTCCCCCGCCCGCGCCCGGCTGAACGCCGTAGCGGGCACCCTCGACGGCTTCGAGCTGTCCCGCATCGACCTGGAGCAGCGCCGTGAGGGCGATGTGCTCGGCCAGGCCCAGTCGGGCGTGAAGTCGTCCCTGCGGATGCTCGCGGTCATCGACGACGAGGAGGTGATCGCGGCCGCGCGTGAGGAGGCCGTGACGGTCGTGGCGGGCGATCCGGAGCTGGAGCGGCTGCCCGGGCTGCGGACCGCGCTGAACGCCCTGGTCGACAAGGAGCGCGAGCAGTATCTCGACAAGGGCTAACGTGGGAGTTCCGGATCGACACCCCTGATCGAAGGACATCGGATGACCCGCGTGATCGCCGGCCGGGCCGGCGGACGCCGCCTGGCCGTACCGCCCGGCAATGGCACCCGCCCCACCTCCGACCGGGCGCGCGAGGGCCTCTTCTCCACCTGGGAGGCGCTGCTCGGCTCGCTGGAGGGGGTCAGGATCGCCGACCTGTACGCCGGTTCCGGAGCCGTCGGTCTCGAGGCGCTCTCGCGTGGCGCCACGCACGCCCTGCTGGTGGAGGCGGACAGCCGCGCCGCCCGCACGGTACGGGAGAACGTACGCTCCCTGGCTCTGCCCGGAGCCGAGGTGCGCACCGGCCGGGCGGAGCAGATCGTCACGGGCCAGGCTCCCGCGGAGCCGTACGACGTGGTGTTCCTCGACCCTCCGTACGCCGTCACCGATGACGATCTTGGCGAGATTCTGCTCACACTCCGCCGTCAGGGCTGGCTCGCGGACGACGCGATCGTCACCGTGGAGCGCAGCACCAGGGGCGGTGAATTCCGGTGGCCGGAGGGCTTCGAAGCTCTGCGGGCCCGTCGCTACGGCGAGGGCACGCTTTGGTACGGTCGCGCCGCCACAAGCGAAGACGCGTCATGACCGGACCGGAGAGCGAGGGACTCAAGTTGCGCCGAGCCGTCTGTCCGGGGTCGTTCGACCCCATCACCAATGGACATCTCGACATCATCGCCCGCGCATCCAAGCTGTACGACGTCGTACATGTCGCGGTGATGATCAATCAGTCCAAGAAGGGCCTGTTCACCGTCGAGGAGCGGATCGAGCTGATCCGCGAGGTCACCGCCGACTACGGCAATGTCCAGGTCGAGTCCTTCCACGGCCTGCTCGTCGACTTCTGCAAGCAGCGCGACATCCCCGCCATCGTGAAGGGGCTGCGCGCGGTCAGCGACTTCGACTACGAGCTGCAGATGGCCCAGATGAACAACGGACTCACCGGCGTGGAGACCCTGTTCGTCCCCACGAACCCCACCTACAGCTTCCTCTCCTCCTCCCTCGTCAAGGAGGTCGCGGCCTGGGGCGGGGACGTTTCCCATCTGGTGCCGCCGGCCGTCCTGCGGGCGCTCACCGAACGCCTTCGCAAGCAGTGATCCGCTGACGGGTCGTCACCCGGTGTCGTGCCGGAGCCGACTGCCCGTACAGTCGTCCCCGTGGACGTACACAAGAAGCTCGACGACATCGTCGAGATGGTCGGCAGCGCCCGGTCCATGCCCATGTCGGCGTCGTGCGTGATCAACCGCGCCGAACTGCTCTCCCTGCTCGAAGAGATGCGTCAGGCACTGCCCGACTCCCTCGCTCAGGCCCAGGAGCTGATCGGCGGCCGGGAGCATGTGGTCGAGCAGGCCCGTCAGGAGGCCGAGCGCATCATCGAGGCGGCGCACGCCCAGCGCGGCTCACTGATCTCCGACACCGAGGTGGCCCGGCAGTCCCAGGAGGAGGCCGACCGCATCCTCGCCGAGGCCCGCCGGGAGGCCGAGGAGGTCCGCGCCGAGGCCGACGACTACGTCGACAGCAAGCTCGCCAACTTCGAGGTCGTCCTCACCAAGACCATCGGTTCGGTGGGCCGCGGCCGCGAGAAGCTCCTCGGCCGTGGACCCGGCGTCGACGAGCACGGCTACACCGACGAGGACGCCCCGGAGTACAGCGCGGACCCGCACACCCTGATCCAGCGCGCGGACGGGTACGTGGACGAGAAGCTGGGCGCCTTCGAGGCCGTGCTGTCCCAGACCCTGGAGGCCGTCGGCCGAGGCCGGCAGAAGCTGCACGGCCGGATCGCCACCGACGAGCTGGGCGAGCACATCGCGGCCCGGGACGCCGAGGGACACCAGCAGCCCATCAGCGACGCGGAGTACCTGGCCGGCCTGGCGGAGCTCGCCGAGCCCGCACCCTCCCCCAAGCTCTCGGCTTCGCTCGAGCAGGGGGGACCCCCATCGCAGGTCCCGGCGCAGCAGCAGTACGACCCGTACGCCTACCAGCAGCAGTACGCTCAGCAGGACCCGTACGCGTACACGTACGACCAGCAACAGCAGCAGTGGTACGCCCAGCAGCAGGCGTCCGAGCAGGTGCCACAGCCGGCTCGGCCGCAGCTCGACGAGACCAGCTTCTTCGACACCAGCATGATCAACCTCGATCAGCTGCGCGAATACGAGCAGGGTCGCTAGTGCGGTGACCGGAAAGGTTCACCGGCTCGCGACGTCCGGCACGGCACCTCTCCCCCGTAGCCCTTCGGGCACGGGAGGTGCCCCCAGCGTTGTCGCATCGCGCGAGTACGGCCTAGTACGAGCTGCGATGCTCCGCCTTGCGATGCACCGCACCTGGGGGCACCCGGGGGGCACCCCCAGAGGTAGCTGGGGGAGGTAGCTGAGGGAGGTGGCCGGGGGAGCCGCGAGCTTCCCGGCAAACCTTTCCGGTCACAGCCCTGGGGCCCGATTGGGTTCACGGGGGCGGGACCGGTATCCTGGCTGTTCGGTCGTGACTACGTCCGCGATCACGGCTGCCTGGAACGTTTCCGCGACAGGGTGGCCGATCCCCACGATCTCGAAAGCAGGAAGAGCCCTGAACGCCCGCCTCGACCACCGCAACCCCCTCGTGTTCGACACGCACGAGCTGGGTCGGCGTCCCGGTGCGCTCCAGCGGCTTTCCCGCTCGGTGGCGGCGCCCAAGGACTTCGGTATCCAGGACGTCATCGGCGTGCCCGAGGGCGCGCCCGTGGAACTCGAACTCCGCCTCGAGTCCGTCATGGAAGGGGTGCTCGTCACAGGCACCGCCCGTGCGACGGCCCGGGGGGAGTGCGTAAGGTGTCTGGAGCCGCTCGAGTTCGAGCTCGACGCGGACTTCCAGGAGATGTTCACGTACCCCGACACCGACGACCGGGGCCGCCCCAAGGCGGAGCCCGGCGACGATGCCGAGGAGGGCGAGGACATGCTCTTCCTCGAGGACGGCCTGTTCGACCTCGAGCCCGTGCTGCGTGATTCGGTGGTGCTCGCACTGCCGATGCAGCCGGTGTGCCGGGAGAAATGCCTCGGTCTGTGCCCCGACTGCGGGTTCAGGCTGGAGGACGACCCGGATCACCACCACGACGCCGTCGACATCCGTTGGGCGGCACTGCAGGGACTCGCCGAAACCATCCAGGGCGGCGAGAAGGACAACATGGGCGGCGCCGAAGCGGGCGTCGACGAGAAGCAGGAGAAGTAGCCGTGGCTGTTCCGAAGCGGAAGATGTCGCGCAGCAACACGCGCCACCGCCGGTCGCAGTGGAAGGCTGCGGTCCCCACCCTGGTGGCGTGCGAGCGCTGCCACGAGGCAAAGCTGCAGCACATTGCGTGCCCGAGCTGCGGCACCTACAACAAGCGCCAGGTCCTCGAGGTCTGAGCGGCTGGTGAGAGGCGCGATGTCTGAAAACACGGCCTCGTCCCAAACGCTTCTGGAAGGGCGGCTCGGCTACCAGGTCGAGTCCGCCCTTCTGGTGCGTGCGCTCACACACCGCTCGTACGCGTACGAGAACGGCGGTCTGCCCACCAACGAGCGCCTCGAGTTCCTCGGGGACTCCGTGCTCGGTCTCGTGGTCACGGACACGCTGTACCGCACCCACCCCGACCTGCCCGAGGGCCAGCTGGCCAAACTGCGGGCCGCGGTGGTCAATTCGCGTGCGCTGGCGGAGGTGGGCCGTGGGCTCGACCTTGGTGCCTTCATCCGGCTCGGCCGGGGTGAGGAAGGCACGGGCGGCCGGGACAAGGCATCCATCCTTGCCGACACCCTCGAAGCGGTGATCGGCGCGGTCTATCTCGACAAGGGTCTCGGGGCGGCCTCGGAGCTCGTCCACCGGCTCTTCGACCCCTTGATCGAGAAGTCCTCCAACCTCGGTGCGGGCCTGGACTGGAAGACCAGCCTCCAGGAACTCACCGCGAGCGAGGGTCTCGGCGTGCCCGAGTACCTGGTCACCGAGACCGGCCCGGACCACGAGAAGACCTTCACTGCTGCCGCTCGCGTCGGTGGTGTCTCGTACGGCACCGGCACCGGCCGCAGCAAGAAGGAAGCGGAGCAGCAGGCCGCGGAGTCCGCGTGGCGCGCGATTCGCGCGGCGGCGGACGAGCGCGCGAAGGCGGCGGCGACCGAAGGGGACGCCCCGTCCGCCGCGGCCGACGCACCGTCGGCGCCCTGACGCCCACTCCGGACCCCCTCCACGCCCACCCACCCCGGGCGTGGAGGGGGTTCCTTGCTGCCGGCAACCGGGCAGTACGCTGGCGGGGCCACCCCGATTCGCGACCCCCTCCGGAGGAGCCACGTGCCCGAGCTGCCCGAGGTCGAAGTCGTCCGGCGCGGACTGGAGCGCTGGGTGAGCGGGCGGACCGTCGCCGGGGTCGAGGTGCTCCACCCGCGGGCCGTGCGCCGGCACCTCGCCGGCGCCGGAGATTTCGCCGCCGGTCTCAAGGGGCACCGCATCGGCGCCGCCCGTCGGCGCGGCAAGTACCTGTGGCTGCCGCTGGAGGACACCTCCGCCTCCGTCCTGGGGCACCTCGGCATGAGCGGCCAGCTCCTTGTCCAGCCCGAGGACGCACCCGACGAGAAGCATCTCCGCGTCCGGATCCGATTCGACGACACCCTCGGCACCGAGCTCCGCTTCGTCGATCAGCGCACCTTCGGCGGGCTGTCCCTGCACCCGAACACCCCCGAGGGCGCCCCGGACGTCATCGCGCACATCGCGCTCGACCCGCTGGATCCCGCCTTCGACGAAGCGGCGTTCCACGCGGCGCTGCGCCTGCGCCGTACGACGATCAAGCGAGCCCTTCTGGACCAGTCCCTCGTCAGCGGGGTCGGCAACATCTACGCGGACGAGGCGCTCTGGCGCGCCAAGCTGCACTACGAGCGCCCCACGTCCACGCTGCCGCGCCCCCGTTCCGTCGAGCTGCTCGACCATGTGCGCGAGGTGATGAACGCGGCCCTGGTCGCCGGAGGCACCAGTTTCGACAGCCTCTACGTCAATGTGAACGGCGAGTCGGGCTACTTCGACCGGTCGCTGGACGCGTACGGCCGCGAGGACGAGCCGTGCCGCCGCTGCGGCACGGCGATACGCCGCCGCCCGTGGATGAACCGGTCCAGCTACTTCTGTCCGCGCTGTCAGCGCCCGCCGCGGCTCTCGTCGTAACGCCCCTGCGCCAGCAGGACCTCGTCCATCCGGTCCTCGAGGAGCTGGATCAGTGAAAGCAGCCGCTCGGCGACCTCCCGCCCCAGCGGGGTGAGTTCGTAGTCGACCCGGGGCGGATTGCCGGCCTGTGCCTCGCGGTGCACCAGGCCGTCGCGTTCCAGCGCGTGCAACGTCTGCGACAGCATCTTCTCGCTCACCCCGTCGACGCGCCGCCGCAGCTCGTTGAAGCGGAAGGTGCCGTCGTACAGCGCGGTGATCGTCAGGCTGCCCCATCGTCCGGTGACGTGCTCCAGCGCGCCCCGGGACGGGCAGTTCCTGGAGAACACGTCGTAGGCGAGGTCGTGGTCCCGCACGGTGCTGTCCATGGCGCCACGTTACTGGATCGCAGCGCTAACCCCCAGTTTGCGCTATCGAAAAGTTAGTGCTTCTCTTCTGTCAGTACCACAGAGATCGCGCTGACAAGGAGCTTTACCGTGACCACGCCTGTCGTCTCCATCGCCTACCACTCCGGCTTCGGCCACACCACCGTCGTCGCCGAAGCCGTCAAGGCGGGCGCCGAGGACGCCGGCGCCACGGTCCACCTGATCAAGGTCGACGAGATCACCGATGCCGAGTGGGAGCTGCTCGACGCGTCCGACGCGATCGTCTTCGGCTCGCCGACCTACATGGGCACGGCGTCCGGTGCCTTCCACCAGTTCGCCGAGGCGTCTTCCAAGCGCTGGTTCACCCGGGCCTGGCAGGACAAGCTGGCCGCCGGCTTCACCAACTCCTCCTCCAAGAGCGGTGACAAGCTGCACACCCTGCAGTTCTTCACGCTGCTTGCCGCCCAGCACGGCATGAACTGGGTCGGACTCAACCTGATGCCGGGCTGGAACGCCTCCACCGCCTCCGAGAACGACCTCAACCGTCTCGGCTTCTTCCTGGGCGCGGCTGCCCAGTCCAACAACGACGAGGGCCCGGAGGCCGTGCACAAGGCGGACATCGCCACCGCCGAGCACCTCGGCCGCCGGGTCGCCGAGACCGCCAGGGTCTTCGCCGCGGGCAAGGCCGCCGCGGCCGCGTGAGCGCATGACAAAGGCCCCCGGCACCGATGACGCGGTGCCGGGGGCCTTCCCGTGGGCGAGGCGTACGGCTCAGTAGCCGAAGTCCTGCGTCCACCAGGGGCCGCCGCTCCCGAAGTGCACGCCGACGCCCATCGTCGTGTACTGGCAGTTGAGTATGTTCGCGCGATGGCTCGGGCTGGTCATCCAGGCGTCCATCACCGCCCGGGCGTCGCCCTGGCCGCGGGCTATGTTCTCGCCGCCGAGGCCGCTCACGCCGGCCTGTTCGGCCCGGTCCCACGGGGTGTCGCCGTCCGGGTCGGTGTGGGCGAAGAATCCGCGCGCGGCCATGTCGTCACTGAACGACTCGGCCAGGCCGGCCAGCGAGGGGTCGGCCTTCACCGGGGTGCAGCCGACCCTGGCCCGCTCGAGGTTCACCAGCGAGACCACGGTGGCCGCTGCGGACTCCTCCGCGCTGGGGGGCTGCGGGGTGTCGGCCGTCTTCCTGGGCGCCTGCGGCGCGGGCGCGGCAGTACGTGGCGGGGCCGGCTTCTTGGAGGCGGCCGGCGGCGCCGCGGGCTCGGGCCGCTTCGACGGAGTGGCGGAGGGCTTGGCCTCGGAGGGGGAGGCGGAAGGTGAAGGCGGCGCGGCGGCCTTCGTGCCGGGCTTCTTGCCGCCGGCCGACGGGGCCGTGGTGGCGCTGGTGCCATGGTCGGCCGACTCGCCGGTGGAGCCGCCCTGTGACAGCAGGTTCGGTGCGCTTTCGGCGCGTATCTCGCCGGAGTCGCTGCTGTGGCTGCCGCTGCTCAGGGTGAAGCTGCTGCCGCCTCCGGGGAGGAACCCGGAGGCCATGGCCACGGCGCCCACCGCCACGGCCGCGGAGGCGCCGAGCAGTCCGGTGCGTACGGGCACGGACCGCTTCTTCCGCGGAGTGGCGGAGCGTCGGTGGCGTCCCATCTGCTGTGCCTTCCTGATCTTTGTCGCCAACGTGCCTCACCCGAATGAGTGAGGCCCATTGCGTGGGGACTGTACGCCATGACAGGAGGGGACGAAGTGTCCCTTGAGTAATTGCCCGGCTAGCGTGCAGGCATGAACGAAGATGTCCGGCTGATCGCCTGGGTGCGCGGCCGAGTACAAGGAGTGGGCTTCCGCTGGTTCACCAGGGCAAATGTTCTGGCAATCGGCGGCATCACCGGTTTCGCCTCGAATCTCGAGGACGGACGGGTGCAAGTGCTGGCCGAAGGCCCGCGTGAGAATTGCCACCGTTTGCTGGAATGGCTGTGCAATGGCGACACACCCGGGCGGGTCGACGGAGTGACTGAGATCTGGGCCACTCCACGCGGGGGGTATGAGGACTTCGAGATGCGCTGACGGACGTATGTACAAACGCTCGGGCCGGACAGTGTTCCGGCCGGGTGTTCGATGGAAATCCGCTGGTGGTTGCCAAGAAGGGCTTGTCGTGCAAGGCTGCGCCAGTAAGAATGATCTCTACGCCCCCAGGGCCCTGTGAGAGAGGTGGCGCCGCGCAGAACGTGGCCGCGCGCCCCGGGTTGCCCGCCGGTACGGGGCGTGATCGTGTTGACCGTCAAACTTTTTGGTGAGACGCTGGAAGCCCCGCGCACCTTAGCTGTTTGGCAGTGAGAACCGCAGCGAGAACAAGGCTGCCGAGCACCGCGGGTGCGAATCCCTCACGACCCACCACCGCTTCGGTCGGTCACTCAGTGTGGAGGACCATCCATCATGGCAAAGGCGCTTCTCGGTTACGTCGGCGGTTCCGACCCGCGACTCCTCGCCGAGATGCGACGGCTCCAGCAGCGCGTCCACGACCTCGAATCCGAGCTCGCACGGATCCAGTCCGAGAACGACGCGCTGACCGCTGCCGCCGCGCACCGCGGAGACTCGTTGCTCGAGGGCATCGACATCGACGTACCCCAGGCGGAGCCTGCGCTCACCTGACACGGGTCACATGAGACAAGGTCCGGTCAGGACGACCACGTCAGCCGCTTGATCCAGAACGATGTGCAAGGGACGCTTCGGCGTCCCTTCTTACATTCCCTACCGCCCCGTAGCGCTTCCTTTACCGTCTGATGTGCCCTGCGCCTTGATGGGTGAAACCGCACATGGATGGGGGAACCTCCCGCTCGAGCGGAGCCGAGAGCGGGGGAGGGAGGGCGGTAGAGTCCGGCGGCGTGCACCTCAAGGCCCTGACCCTGCGCGGCTTCAAATCCTTCGCCTCCGCCACGACCCTGCGGTTCGAACCCGGAATCACCTGTGTCGTCGGCCCCAATGGCTCCGGCAAATCCAATGTCGTGGACGCGCTCTCCTGGGTCATGGGCGAACAGGGCGCCAAGTCGCTGCGCGGCGGCAAGATGGAGGACGTTATCTTCGCCGGCACCACCGGGCGGCCGCCGCTCGGCCGCGCCGAGGTGTCTCTGACCATCGACAATTCCGACGGTGCGCTGCCCATCGAGTACGCCGAAGTCACCATTACGCGGATCATGTTCCGTAACGGCGGCAGCGAATACCAGATCAACGGCGACACGTGCCGGTTGCTCGACATCCAGGAACTGCTCTCCGATTCCGGCATCGGCCGCGAAATGCACGTCATCGTCGGCCAGGGCCAGCTGGACTCCGTACTGCACGCCGATCCGACGGGGCGCCGCGCCTTCATCGAAGAAGCCGCGGGCGTCCTCAAACACCGCAGACGGAAAGAGAAGGCGCTGCGGAAGCTCGACGCGATGCAGGCCAACCTGGCGCGCGTACAGGACCTGACCGACGAGCTGCGGCGCCAGCTCAAGCCGCTCGGGCGGCAGGCGGCGGTGGCCCGCCGGGCCGCCGTGATCCAGGCCGATCTGCGCGACACACGGCTCCGGCTGCTCGCCGACGACCTGATGCGGCTGCAGGAGGCGCTGAAGGCCGAGATCGCCGACGATGCCGCGCTGAAGGAGCGCAAGGAGAAGGCGGAGGCCGAGCTGAAGGCCGCCCTGACACGCGAAGCCGAACTGGAGGACGAGGTACGGCGTCTCGCGCCGCGCCTGCAGCGGGCTCAGCAGACCTGGTACGAGCTGTCCCAGCTGGCCGAACGGGTGCGCGGTACGGTCTCGCTGGCCGACGCCCGGGTCAAGAGCGCCACCACGGCTCCCGAGGAGGAACGCCGCGGTCGCGACCCGGAGGACATGGAGCGCGAGGCGGCCCGTGTCCGCGAACAGGAGGCGGAGCTGGAGGCCGCGGTGGAAGCCGCCCAGCGGGCCCTGGAGGACACCGTCGCCCACCGGGCGGACCTGGAACGCGAACTGGCGGCCGAGGAACGCCGTCTCAAGGACGCCGCCCGCGCCATCGCCGACCGGCGCGAGGGCCTGGCCCGGCTGCAGGGCCAGGTCAACGCCGCGCGTTCGCGGGCCGCTTCGGCCCAGGCCGAGATCGACCGGCTGGCCACCGCCCGCGACGAGGCGGCCGAACGGGCCGCCCGGGCCCAGGAGGAGTACGAGCAGCTCAAGGCCGAGGTCGACGGCCTGGACGCGGACGACGCGGAGCTCGCGGAGCGAAACGAGGCGGCGCGGCACGCCCTGGCCGAGGCCGAGTCGGCGCTCACGGCGGCCCGCGAGTCGGCGACCGCGGCCGAACGCAAACGCGCCGCGGTCGCCGCCCGCCACGACGCTCTCGCCCTGGGCCTGCGCCGCAAGGACGGCAGCGGCGCCCTGCTGGCCGCCCGCGACCGGCTGACCGGCCTGCTCGGCCCGGCCGCGGAACTCCTCACGGTGACCCCGGGCTTCGAGGCCCCGGTCTCGGCGGCCCTGGGCACGGCCGCGGACGCGCTCGCGGTCACGGACCCGTCCACGGCCGCGGAAGCGATCCGCCTCCTCCGCAAACAGGACGCGGGCCGGGCGACACTGTTGCCGGCCGGGCGGCGTTCTCCCTCAAGTGAGCCGGAGCGCCCGTCCTCGGACACCGGCCGGGCCGGGGCGCCCGGACCGCACCCGAGCGTCGCCGACCTGGTGAGCGGTCCCCCCGAACTCATGCGCGCCGTTCGCAGACTCGTTCGCGACATGGTCGTCGTCGGCACCCTGGAGGACGCCGAGGATCTCGTCGCCGCGCATCCGGAGCTCATCGCCGTCACCGCCGAGGGCGACATCCTCGGCGCGCACGTCGCGCACGGCGGATCCGCGGGGGCGCCGAGCCTGCTCGAGGTGCAGGCCTCGGTCGACGAGGCCGCCGGCGAGCTGGCAGAACTGGCCGTGCGGTGCGAGGAGCTGGCCGCGGCGCAGCACCACGCGGGCGAGCGCCGCACCGAGTGCGCCGCGCTCGTCGAGGAATTGAGCGAGCGGCGCAGGGTCGCCGACCGCGAGAAGTCCGCGGTCGCCCAGCAGCTCGGCCGGCTCGCCGGTCAGGCACGGGGCGCCGCGGGCGAGGCGGAACGCACGACCGCGGCGGCCGCCCGTGCCCAGGAGGCGCTGGAGCGGGCGACCGAGGAGGCCGAGGAGCTGACCGAGCGGTTGCTGGTGGCCGAGGAGACCCCGGCCGAGGAGGAGCCGGACACCTCCGTACGGGACCGGCTCGCCGCCGACGGAGCCAACGCCCGGCAGACCGAGATGGAGGCCCGCCTCCAGGCCCGTACCCACGAGGAGCGGATGAAGGCGCTCGCGGGCCGGGCCGACGCGCTCGACCGGGGCGCGTGTGCCGAGCGCGAGGCACGGGCACGCGCCGAGCAGCGGCGCGCCCGGCTGCGTTACGAGGTGCAGGTCGCGGCCGGCGTCGCCGCCGGCGCCCGGCAGCTGCTCGCCCATGTGGAGGTGTCGCTCGTACGGGCGGAGGAGGAACGCACCGCGGCCGATGCGGCCAGGGCGGAGCGCGAGCGGGACCTCGCCATGGCTCGTGACCAGGACCGCGACCTCAAGGGCGAGCTGGACAAGCTGACCGACTCGGTGCACCGGGGCGAGGTCCTGGGGGCCGAGAAGCGGCTGCGGATCGAGCAGCTGGAGACCAGGGCACTGGAGGAGCTGGGCGTCGAGCCGGCCGGACTGATCGCGGAGTACGGCCCCGACCAGCCGGTGCCGCCCTCGCCGCCGGCCGAGGGCGAGGCACCCGGGGGCGACGTGCCGCGCCCGTTCGTACGGGCCGAACAGGAGAAGCGGCTCAAGGCGGCCGAACGGGCGTATCAGCAGCTCGGCAAGGTGAATCCGCTCGCGCTGGAGGAGTTCGCGGCGCTGGAGGAGCGTCACAAGTTCCTCGCGGAGCAGCTGGAGGACCTGAAGAAGACCAGGGCCGATCTGCTGCAGGTCGTCAGGGAGGTCGACGAGCGGGTCGAGCGGGTCTTCACCGAGGCGTACCGGGACACGGCCCGGGAGTTCGAAGGGGTCTTCTCGCGGCTCTTCCCGGGCGGCGAGGGCCGGCTTGTCCTGACTGATCCCGACAACATGCTCACCACGGGGGTGGACGTCGAGGCGCGTCCGCCGGGCAAGAAGGTCAAGCGGCTCTCCCTGCTCTCCGGCGGTGAGCGTTCGCTGACCGCCGTGGCGCTGCTGGTGTCGATCTTCAAGGCCCGGCCGAGTCCGTTCTATGTGATGGACGAGGTCGAGGCGGCGCTGGACGACACCAACCTCCAGCGGCTGATCCGGATCATGCAGGAGCTCCAGGAGAGTTCGCAGCTGATCGTCATCACGCACCAGAAGCGGACGATGGAGGTCGCCGACGCGCTGTACGGCGTCTCGATGCAGGGCGATGGCGTCTCCAAGGTCATCAGCCAGCGACTCCGCTGAAATTCACTTCATAAGTTGAACGTCCGGCGAGTGTGGTGGGCTTTTTATCGATATCGACTGCTTCTTGACTTAGGTATGTGAAGGCATAGTCTCTGCGATGTCGCTTTTGACGTCAGGTGGTGGCCGAGGTCGAGCTGTGCCCCACTGGAAGTGCTCGCCCTTCACGCAGGAGTACCACCGTGACCAGCACATCGAACCAGGCACCGACCGGTGGACGTGCGGCGCATCCGGAACATCTCGGCCGTGTCATCTTCATCGCCGCCTCCGCCGCCATGGGCGGCTTCCTCTTCGGCTACGACAGTGCCGTGATCAACGGCGCGGTCGAGGCCATCCGCGACCGGTACGGCATCGGATCCGCCACCCTCGCCCAGGTCATCGCCATCGCACTGATCGGCTGCGCGATCGGTGCGGCCACGGCCGGCCGGATCGCCGACCGGATAGGCCGCATCCGCTGCATGCGGATCGCCTCGGTGCTGTTCGCCGTCAGCGCGCTGGGCTCCGCACTGCCGTTCGCCCTGTGGGACCTCGCCATCTGGCGGATCGTCGGCGGCTTCGCCATCGGTATGGCATCCGTGATCGGCCCGGCCTATATCGCCGAGGTCGCCCCTGCCGCCTACCGCGGCCGGCTCGGGTCCTTCCAGCAGGCAGCGATCGTCACCGGCATCGCCGTCTCCCAGCTCGTCAACTGGGGCATCCTCGACCTCGCGGGCGGAAAACAGCGCGGAGTGATCGGCGGTCTCGAGGCCTGGCAGTGGATGCTCGGAGTGATGGTCGTCCCTGCCGTGGTGTACGGCCTGCTCTCGTTCGCGATCCCCGAGTCCCCGCGCTACCTCATCTCGATCGCAGAGTACAGCCGTGCGAAGGAAGTCCTCGCCGAGGTCGAGGGGCACGAGGTCGACCTGGACCAGCGCGTGCTCGAGATCGAGTACGCGGTGCGCAGCGAGCACAGGTCGACGTTCAGGGATCTGCGCGGAGGGCGCTTCGGTCTGCTGCCGATCGTCTGGGTCGGCATCGGCCTGTCGGTCTTCCAGCAGCTCGTCGGCATCAATGTGGTGTTCTACTACTCCGCGACGCTGTGGCAGTCGGTCGGCATCGACCCGTCGGCCTCGTTCCTGTACTCGTTCACCTCGTCGATCATCAACATCATCGGTACCGTCATCGCGATGCTCCTCGTGGACCGGATCGGCCGTAAGCCGCTGGCCCTGATCGGCTCGACCGGTATGGCGCTGGCGCTGGCGCTGGAGGCCTGGGCCTTCAACGCCGAGCTCGTCAACGGCAGGCTTCCGCACACCAACGGCCTGGTCGCCCTGATCGCCGCCCATGTGTTCGTGCTCTTCTTCGCGCTCTCCTGGGGCGTGATCGTCTGGGTGCTGCTCGGTGAGATGTTCCCGAACCGGATCCGGGCCGCGGCCCTCGGCGTGGCCGCCTCCGCGCAGTGGGTCGCGAACTGGGCCATCACCGCGAGCTTCCCGAGTCTGGCCGACTGGAACCTCTCCGGCACGTATGTCATCTACACGGCCTTCGCCGTGCTCTCCATCCCCTTCGTGCTCTTCTGTGTGAGGGAGACCAAGGGCAAGGCGTTGGAGGAGATGGGCTGAAACCCCGCTGCCCCTCTCCTCTTTCCACGGCTGCCCCGGCTCGTCCCCCGAGCCGGGGCAGTGCGTGTTCCGGCTGTGGCCGGGCGCTTCCCGTGCGTTTCGTTTCCATCCGATACTGGGAGCGTTGTGACTCCGACCTGAGCGGGCTTTTCGTCGGTACTGGGCCGGACGGCGGACCAGCCCGGCCCACAGGGGTACATACCCCACAATGGGAGCGAACCACCTGGGCTGGCGTCACGCCATACTGGACGAGTTATGGAATTCGTCATCCTTGCTGTAGTCATCGCCCTGGTCGCGATCGGCGTCATCAGCGGACTCGTGGTCAGCAGCCGCAGGAAGAAACAGCTGCCGCCCGCCCCGCCTCCGAGCGCGCCGACCATCACCGCTCCGCCCGCAGAGCCGCATGTCGGCGAGGAGGCGGAGACACCGCGCGAAGAACCGCGCCGGACCATCGAAGAAGTCGGCCTCCCCGAGGCCGGCACCCCGGTAGCCCTCGAGGAGCCTCCGGCTCCGGCCGTTCCCGAGGCTCCCGCGATCGAGATCCCCGAGCCGGCCGCCGGCCGCCTGATCCGGCTGCGCGCCAGGCTCGCCCGCTCCCAGAGCACCCTGGGCAAGGGTCTGCTCACCCTGCTCTCCCGCGAGCGCCTCGACGACGAGACCTGGGAGGAGATCGAGGACACCCTCCTCACCGCCGACGTCGGCGTCACCCCGACCCAGGAGCTCGTCGAGCGGCTCCGCGAGCGCGTGAAGGTGCTCGGCACCCGCACCCACGAGGAACTGCGTTCCCTGCTGCGCGAGGAACTCCTCACGCTCGTCGGTACGGACTTCGACCGCTCCTTGAACACCGAGAGCGACCTGGACACCCCGGGCATCGTCATGATCGTGGGCGTCAACGGCACCGGCAAGACCACCACCACCGGCAAGCTCGCCCGCGTCCTCGTCGCGGACGGCAAGTCGGTCGTCCTCGGCGCCGCGGACACGTTCCGTGCCGCCGCGACCGAGCAGCTCCAGACCTGGGGCGAGCGGGTCGGCGCGCGCACGGTGCGCGGGCCCGAGGGCGGCGACCCTGCGTCGGTGGCCTTCGACGCGGTCAAGGAGGGCATCGCCGAGGGCGCGGACGCCGTGATCATCGACACCGCGGGCCGGCTGCACACCAAGACCGGCCTGATGGACGAGCTCGGCAAGGTCAAGCGCGTCGTCGAGAAGCACGCGCCGCTGGACGAGATCCTGCTCGTTCTCGACGCCACGACCGGCCAGAACGGCCTGGTGCAGGCGCGTGTGTTCGCCGAGGTCGTGGACATCACCGGCATCGTGCTCACCAAGCTCGACGGCACCGCCAAGGGCGGCATCGTGGTCGCGGTCCAGCGCGAGCTCGGCGTCCCGGTCAAGCTCGTGGGCCTGGGCGAAGGCCCGGACGATCTGGCCCCCTTCGAGCCGGAGGCCTTCGTCGACGCGCTGATCGGCGACTGACGCCACGCGCTTCGTACGTGTACGAGGGTGAGCAAGCGCCCGGCCGCGGATGCGGCCGGGCGCTTGCGTTGATCCGCGGTGCCGGCGGACGGAGTCCGGCGCAGCGGCCCGAAGCCTGTGAGGCCGCCTGCGGCCGGGCAGTGCGAGGGGCGCGTGGAGAGGATCAGATGCGGCCGGGCGTTTCCGTCGTGGGAGGTGTACGAGGACGGACACTGCGGCCCGCCCCGCGTGCGGCGTGGTGCTACCTCGCCCACCGGTGGCAGATGTACGCGAGCGTGCCCAGCAGCAGCCGGGCCTGCGGGGGGCGGCCCGCCGTGTCCAGCGCGGGGGCGCGCAGCCAGCGGACAGGCCCGAGGCCGGCCAGATCGGACGGCGGGCCGTGATGTACGCGCCGGGCCCCAGACCGTGCAGGTCGAGCCCCGCGTCGTCCCAGCCCATCCGGTACAGCAGCGCCGGCAGTTCCGCGGCCGCGCCGGGCGCGACGAAGAACTGAGCGCGGCCGTCCGGCGTCGCGGCGACCGGGCCCAGCGGCAGGCCCATCCGTTCCAGGCGGACCAGCGCCCGACGGCCCGCCGCGGCCGCGACGTCGATGACGTCGAAACTGCGGCCGACCGGGAGCAGCACCGACGCCCCGGGCACCTGGGCCCACGCCTCGGCGGCCTCGTCGAGTGTGGCGCCCGCCGGCACCACGGGGGCGAAGTGCAGAGGGTGCGTGCCCGGGGACGCGCAGCCCGAATCGCCGCAGGTGCACTGCCCGGACGCCGCCTTGGCCCCGGGGGCCACATCCCAGCCCCACAGTCCGGTGTACTCGGCCACCACCGTGCACTCCGCGGCGCGGCCGCGACGCCGTGAGCCGGACCGCATCTCCCGGATGCCGCCGATCGTGAAGCCCATGCCCCCTCCAACGGGTCCGACTCACCGGTGGTTACGGTACGGAGTCATTCCATGACATTCGGTCTTCCCGGGGTGGTGTGCTGCGCACCGCGCGCCCCTGGCGCACACCACTCCGCCGACTCCTGATTGACGTAGTCAAGTGAATCGCTTCGGGCAGTGGCGGAGTTCATTCGAAGGGGTGGCGAATGGTGGCGTTTCTGAAATCGCCCTCGCCGGAGCGGTGCTCGGGGGGTTACTTTCGGTACACGAACCCTGGAGCTGTCTTTGCTCGTGGGTATGCCACAGGCAAACCGGTTTCCCGTTCGAGGGGCACCGGTCGTGGCGAGCGGCATCCTGGACAGGGTTCGCTCGAAAAATGCTTCAGCGGGATGGGGGCGTTCAGTGAGCGGCAGCGGGGCAAGCGGAACGAACGCCGGCAAGCGCCCCAACGAGCAGCTCGGCTCGTGGTTCGTGCGCAGCGGCTGGTCCAAGGGCGAACTCGCCCGGCAGGTGAACCGCCGGGCACGTCAGATCGGTGCTCATCACATCAGCACCGACACCTCCCGGGTACGACGCTGGCTGGACGGCGAGCAGCCGCGCGAGCCCATTCCGCGCCTCCTCTCCGAACTCTTCTCCGAGCGCTTCGGCGCCGTCGTGACGATCGAGGACCTCGGACTGCGTACGGCGCACCAGTCGCCCTCGGCGTCCGGTGTCGACATGCCCTGGGCGGGCCCGGCGACCGTCTCGCTCCTCAGCGACTTCTCGCGCAGCGACCTGATGCTGGCGCGGCGCGGCTTCCTCGGGACCTCGCTGGTACTGTCCGCGGGGCCCGCCCTCATCGAGCCGATGCAGCGCTGGCTGGTGCCCGCCCCCTCCGGGGAGAGCGGGGCGGCCGGCCCGGCCGAGACCGCGGCCGCCGCGCGGCGGCCGTCCCGGCTGTCCCCGCCGGAGCTGGAGCTGCTGGAGACCACCACCGCGATGTTCCGCCAGTGGGACGCGCAGTGCGGCGGCGGCCTGCGCCGCAAGGCGGTCGTCGGGCAGCTGCACGAGGTGACCGACCTGCTCCAGGAGCCGCAGCCGCCCGCCACCGCCAAGCGGCTCTTCAAGGTCGCCGCCGAACTCGGCGAGCTGGCCGGCTGGATGAGCTACGACGTGGGCCTGCAGCCCACCGCCCAGAAGTACTTCGTGCTCGCCCTGCACGCCGCCAAGGAGGCCGGGGACAAGCCGCTCGGCTCGTACATCCTCTCCAGCATGAGCCGTCAGATGATCCACCTGGGGCGGCCGGACGACGCACTGGAACTCATCCACCTGGCGCAGTACGGCAGTCGCGACTGCGCCACCGCCCGCACCCAGGCCATGCTGTATGCGATGGAGGCCCGCGCCTACGCCAACATGGGCCAGCCCAGCAAGTGCAAGCGGGCCGTGCGGATGGCCGAGGACACCTTCGCCGACGTCGGCCTCGACGGCGAACCCGAGCCGGACTGGATCCGCTTCTTCTCCGAGGCGGAGCTCAACGGCGAGAACGCCCACTCCTACCGGGACCTGGCCTATGTGGCCGGCCGCAGCCCCACCTACGCCTCGCTCGCCGAGCCCGTCATGGAGCGCGCGGTGGAACTCTTCGCCAAGGACGAGGAGCACCAGCGCTCGTACGCCCTGAACCTCATCGGCATGGCGACCGTGCACCTCCTCAAACGGGAACCCGAGCAGTCGACGGTCCTGTCGCAGCGGGCGCTGACCGTCGCCCGGCAGATACGCTCCGAACGTGTCAACACGCGTCTGCGCAAGACCGTCGACACCGTCGCCCGGGACTTCGGCGATGTCGCTGAGATCAGACGTCTCACCGACGAGCTCACCGAACAACTGCCCGAAACCGCCGAGGCTGTCTGAGCCTCCGCCGAACAGAGTCCGGGCCGCCAGGATCCGAACCGCCAGGAACCCCGGCCGCGCCTGCCACCCCGTGATGCCCGACTCGGCTCCCCCATGCCAGGTCAACCGGGTGGCCGGCGCGGCCGGCTCACATCCGGCGGAGGGTACGCGGGACCACGGCCCTGATCCGGCAGTTCATGGCGACGTAACACGCCCCACCTCTTCGTCACTACGGCGAAACACCGTGCGGCATCGTCGGAAACCGCGCTGCGCGAATCTCTGGCGCACAACCGGCCCACCTCCCCCGGACTCCGTCCGGGGCGCCCCCATCCGCACGTCCCCCGAGTCCCCGCACGGGCCGTACCGACGACGAGGAGACGCCGATGCCCCCAGGCATCACCCTGGCCGCAGAGGCACCACAGCTGTCTGCCGCCAACACCGGGTTCATGCTCATCTGTTCCGCGCTGGTGATGCTCATGACGCCCGGACTCGCCTTCTTCTACGGAGGCATGGTCCGCGTCAAGAGCACCCTCAACATGCTGATGATGAGTTTCATCAGCCTCGGGATCGTCACCCTGCTGTGGGTGCTGTACGGCTTCAGCCTCGCCTTCGGCACCGACATCGGTTCCCTCATCGGCTGGACGCCGGACTTCGTCGGCCTCAGCGGAATCGGCCGCGACCAGCTGTGGGACGGCTACACGATTCCCGTCTTCGTCTTCGCGGTCTTCCAGCTGATGTTCGCCGTCATCACCCCGGCGCTGATCAGCGGTGCCCTCGCCGACCGGGTGAAGTTCACCGCCTGGGCGCTGTTCATCACCCTCTGGGCCACCGTGGTGTACTTCCCCGTCGCGCACTGGGTGTGGGGCGCGGGCGGCTGGCTCTTCGAGATGGGCGTCATCGACTTCGCGGGCGGCACCGCCGTCCACATCAACGCGGGCGCCGCCGCCCTCGGCGTGATCCTCGTCATCGGCAAGCGCGTCGGCTTCAAGAAGGACCTGATGCGCCCGCACAGCCTGCCACTCGTCATGCTCGGCGCCGGCCTGCTGTGGTTCGGCTGGTTCGGCTTCAACGCCGGCTCCTGGCTGGGCAACGACGACGGCGTCGGCGCGGCGATGTTCGTCAACACCCAGGTCGCCACCGCCGCCGCGATGCTCGCCTGGCTCGCCTACGAGAAGATCCGCCACGGCGCCTTCACGACGCTGGGCGCCGCCTCCGGCGCGGTCGCCGGCCTCGTCGCCATCACCCCCTCCGGCGGCTCCTGTTCCCCCCTCGGCGCCATCGCCATCGGCGCCGTCGCCGGACTGCTGTGCGCCATGGCCGTCGGCCTCAAGTACAGGTTCGGCTACGACGACTCCCTCGACGTCGTCGGCGTCCACCTCGTCGGCGGTGTCATCGGCTCCCTGCTGGTCGGCCTCTTCGCCACCGGCGGCGTACAGTCCGACGCCAAGGGTCTCTTCTACGGAGGCGGTTTCGAACAGCTCGGCAAGCAGGCCACGGGCGTCTTCGCCGTCCTCGGCTACTCCCTGGTCGTCTCCGCGGTCCTCGCCTTCGTCCTCGACAGGACGATCGGCATGCGCGTCGGCGAGGACGACGAGATCTCCGGCATCGACCAGGTCGAACACGCCGAGACCGCCTACGAATTCAGCGGAGCCGGCGGCGGTACCGCCCCCCGCAAGGCCCCGTCCGCGCCGAACCCGGCCGGGACCGCCGCGACCGCACCGCAGACGGACAAGAAGGTGGACGTATGAAGCTCATCACCGCAGTCGTGAAGCCGCACCGGCTGGACGAGATCAAGGAGGCCCTCCAGGCCTTCGGGATCCACGGCCTCACCGTCACCGAGGCCAGCGGATACGGCCGCCAGCGCGGACACACCGAGGTCTACCGGGGCGCCGAGTACACCGTCGACCTCGTCCCGAAGATCCGTATCGAGGTCCTCGTCGAGGACGACGACGCGGAACAACTGATCGACGTCATCGTCAAGGCGGCCCGCACCGGCAAGATCGGCGACGGCAAGGTGTGGAGCGTCCCCGTCGACACGGCAGTCCGAGTCCGCACCGGCGAACGCGGCCCCGACGCGCTGTAGGGAGCCCGCGAGCGAGCCGAAGGAGCACCGCGTGACGAGTGCTGATGTGACGACCGGAACGGAAGATTCGGGACCCGGCGGCTACGCGGCGGCCCGGCTGCGCCTCCTGCAGGAGAAGGCACGGTCCGGGCCGCCGCGCCGTGCCGCGCTTGCCCGGCTCACCGACACCTGGCTCACCGGCCTGTTCACCGAGGCCGCCCGCGAGGCCGGGGTGTGCGCAGCCTCCCTGATCGCCGTCGGCGGATACGGACGGGGCGAGCTGTCCCCGCGCAGCGACCTCGACCTGCTGCTCCTGCACGACGGCAGCGCCGACGCCGACGCGGTGGCCGCCCTGGCGGACCGGATCTGGTACCCCGTGTGGGACCTCGGCCTCGCCCTCGACCACTCCGTACGCACCCCCGTCCAGGCGCGCAGGGCCGCGGGCGAGGACCTCAAGGCACACCTCGGCCTCCTTGACGCCAGGCATGTCGCCGGCGACCCCGGCCTCACCGCGGGGCTGCGCACCGCCGTCCTCGCCGACTGGCGCGACCAGGCCCCGAAACGGCTCCCCGAGCTGGCCGAGCTGTGCCGGGAACGGGCCGCCCGCCAGGGCGAACTGCGCTTCCTGCTGGAGCCCGACCTCAAGGAGGCCCGCGGCGGACTGAGGGACGCCACCGCCCTTCGGGCCGTCGCCGCCTCCTGGCTCGCCGACGCCCCCCGCGAGGGCCTCGCCGAAGCCCGGCGTGTCCTGCTCGACGTACGCGACGCCCTGCACCTCGCCACCGGGCGGGCCACCGACCGGCTCGCCCTGCAGGAGCAGGACTCCGTGGCCGCCGGACTCGAGCTGCTCGACGCCGATGCGCTGCTGCGGCAGGTGTACGAGGCCGCCCGTACCGTCTCGTACGCCTCCGACGTCACCTGGCGCGAGGTCGGCAGGGTGCTGCGCTCCCGCTCGGCGCGGCCCCGGCTGCGCGGACTACGCGGCGGCAGCCGGCCCGTGGCTCAGCGGGCCCCGCTCGCCGAGGGCGTGGTCGAGCAGGAGGGCGAGGTCGTCCTCGCCCTCCCCCAAGCTCTCGGCTTCGCTCGAGCAGGGGGGACCCCCATCGCCCGCCCCGAAAGCGACCCCGTGCTCCCGCTGCGGGCGGCCGCGGCGGCCGCGAGGTCCGGCCTTCCGCTGTCCCTGCACGCCGTGCGCCACCTCGCGGCCGCCGTGCGCCCGCTGCCCGTGCCCTGGCCGGCCGAGGCCCGTGAGGAGCTCGTCATGCTGCTGGGCGCGGGGGAGTGGACCGTCCCGGTGTGGGAGGCCCTGGAGGCGGAGGGCCTGATCACCCGGCTGCTGCCCGGCTGGGAACGGGTCCGCTGCCGTCCCCAGCGCAACCCCGTCCACACCTGGACCGTCGACCGGCATCTCGTCGAGACCGCGGTACGCGCCTCCGCCCTGACCCGTCGTGTCACCCGCCCCGACCTCCTCCTCGTCGCCGCGCTGCTGCACGACATCGGCAAGGGATGGCCCGGCGACCATTCGGTGACCGGCGAGGTCATCGCCCGCGACATGGCAGCGCGCATCGGCTTCGATGCCCATGACGTGGACGTGGTGGCCACCCTCGTACGACACCACCTCCTCCTCGTCGAGAGCGCGACCCGCCGCGACCTGGACGACCCGGCGACGATCGGCTCGGTCGCCGAGGCCGTGCAGTCCGTGGGCACCCTGGAACTCCTCCATGTCCTCACCGAGGCCGACGCCCTCGCCACCGGGCCCGCCGCCTGGTCCTCCTGGCGCGGCAAGCTCGTCGCCGACCTCGTCCAGCGTGTCGGCGGGGTCCTCGCGGGCCAGGAGCCGCCGTCCCCCCAGCCCGCCGCGCCCGGCGCCGAACACGAGCGCCTCGCGGTGGAGGCGTACCGCACCGGCGGTCCCGTGCTCGCCCTGCGGTCCCGGACCGAGGGCACCGAGCCCGAGCCGGTCGGCGTCGAGCTCCTGATCGCCGTTCCCGACCAGCCGGGGGTCCTGCCCGCGGCGGCCGGAGTGCTCGCCCTGCACCGCTTGACGGTCCGAGCCGCGGAACTCCGCGTCCTCGACCTCTCCGAGGCCGTGGAGCGTGGTGCCGCGGTGCTCCTCCTCGACTGGCGGGTCGCCGCGGAGTACGGGTCCCTGCCGCAGGCCGCCCGGCTCCGCGCGGACCTCGTCCGCGCGCTGGAGGGCTCCCTGGACGTCCCGTCCCGCCTGGCCGAACGCGAGGCGGCGTATCCCCGCCGCCGAGGCGTCCCGGCCCCGCCCCCACGTGTCACGGCCGTCCCCTCGGCCTCCCACCTGGCCACGGTGATCGAGGTCCGAGCCCAGGACGCACCCGGGCTGCTGCACCGGATCGGCCGGGCCCTGGAGGGCGCCGGGGTCCGAGTCCGCAGCGCGCACGTGTCCACGCTGGGCGCGAACGCGGTGGATGCTTTCTATGTCACCGGGCTGGACGGCGCCCCCCTCTCCCCGGAGGAGGCGTCACGGGTGGCCCGCACCCTGGAGGCGGCCCTGCGCTGACGCTGGTCTGTGGCTGCGGGCCGGGGGTCCGGTACGAGTGCCCCGCGGGGACGGCCCTCGCCGTCGGCGGTTCGCGGGCCGGTGTGCATGCGCGGCTGTGGCCTGGCGGCTGGGCCGGGTTTGCCTGCCGCCCCACCCGTGCGGGTCTCGTTCGGCACCGGTTCCCACGTGGTCGGTGCCACACCGACGGCGTCCACAGACCGGTGGTGGCCCGGCTGCAGCCCGTCCCGAGCGGCAGCCGGGCCGACCCGGGGGCACCGTGACTCCCGCCGCCGCGAGTCGTTGAACATCGCGTGCTCCCCGCCGCAGCGGGGGATGATCCGCCTGCACAGCAGGTCGTCAAGATCGGCAATGCATGCTCCCCGCCCACGCGGGTGTGGTCCGGACGAGCTCGTCACGATGCTCGGCGGCGATACCTGGTCCCCGCCACCGCGGGGTTCACGCCCTCGCCGGTCGAATCCGACCGGCGAGGGCGTCTTCGTCTCCGGTCCGGATACTCTGGAGGACGACTGTCTCTGCCCCCGACCACTGAGGACCCGCGACCGCCGTGTTCGATACCCTCTCCGATCGCCTTTCCGCGACCTTCAAGAACCTCAGAGGCAAAGGCCGGCTCTCCCCTGAGGACATCGACTCCACGGCACGTGAGATTCGTATCGCGCTGCTCGAGGCGGACGTCGCGCTTCCCGTCGTCCGGGCCTTCATTGGCAAGGTCAAGGAGAGGGCTTCCGGTGCCGAGGTCTCCAAGGCTCTGAATCCGAGCCAACAGATCGTGAAGATCGTCAACGAGGAGCTGGTCGGCATCCTCGGTGGCGAGACCCGCCGCCTCCGCTTCGCCAAGCAGCCGCCGACCGTGATCATGCTCGCGGGTCTGCAGGGTGCCGGTAAGACCACCCTCGCCGGAAAGCTCGGCAAGTGGCTCAAGGACCAGGGGCACACCCCGCTCCTCGTCGCCTGTGACCTTCAGCGACCCAATGCCGTCAACCAGCTGAGCATCGTCGCCGAGCGCGCGGGTGTGGGCTTCTACGGCCCGCAGCCGGGCAATGGCGTGGGTGATCCGGTCCAGGTCGCCAAGGACTCGATCGAGTACGCGCGGACCAAGGTCCACGACGTCGTCGTCGTCGACACCGCCGGCCGCCTGGGTATCGACCAGGAGATGATGCAGCAGGCCGCGGACATCCGCGACGCCGTGCAGCCGGACGAGATCCTGTTCATCGTCGACGCGATGATCGGTCAGGACGCGGTCAACACCGCCGAGGCCTTCCGTGACGGTGTCGGCTTCGACGGTGTCGTGCTGTCCAAGCTGGACGGCGACGCCCGCGGTGGTGCCGCGCTGTCCATCGCGCATGTCACCGGCAAGCAGATCATGTTCGCGTCGAACGGCGAGAAGCTGGACGACTTCGACGCGTTCCACCCGGACCGTATGGCGTCCCGCATCCTCGACATGGGTGACCTGCTCACCCTGATCGAGCAGGCGGAGAAGACCTTCAGCCAGGCCGAGGCCGAGCAGATGGCGGCCAAGCTGGCGAAGGGGCCGAAGGAGTTCACGCTCGACGACTTCCTGTCCCAGATGGAGCAGGTCAGGAAGATGGGCAGCATCTCGAAGCTGCTCGGCATGCTGCCCGGCATGGGGCAGATCAAGGAGCAGATCAACAACCTCGACGAGCGGGACGTGGACCGTACCGCCGCGATCATCAAGTCGATGACTCCGGCCGAGCGGCAGGACCCGACGATCATCAACGGCTCGCGCCGTGCCCGTATCGCCAAGGGTTCGGGTGTCGAGGTCAGCGCGGTGAAGTCGCTCGTGGAGCGGTTCTTCGAGGCTCGCAAGATGATGTCGCGCATGGCCCAGGGCGGCGGTATGCCGGGCATGCCGGGCATCCCGGGCATGGGTGGCGGCCCGGGCCGGCAGAAGAAGCAGGTCAAGCAGGCCAAGGGCAAGCGCAAGAGTGGCAACCCGATGAAGCGCAAGGCGGAGGAGGCGGCCGCCGCGGCGCGCCGGGAGCAGGCGCAGGCGGGCGGCGCGTTCGGGCTGCCGACCGGGCAGGACGGGCAGGACTTCGAGCTCCCGGAGGAGTTCAAGAAGTTCATGGGCTGACGCCCGTCGCGGTACGAAGCCAGGTGGGCACCCCCTCTGTCAATGGAGGGGGTGCCCACTTCGCTTATATGGCGTAACGTCCGGAATGTGACCAACCCTGTCCCGCCGCGCCAGACCCCGGACAAGCCGTGGCGTTCCGAGGGCGCTCCTCCGCCGGCTCCGCCGAAGAAGCGGATGCCCAGTGGCTGGGTGGGGCTGGTCCTCGCCGCGGTGGTCGTCTTCCTGCTCGCCAACCTGGTGGTGGCGCAGGTCACCAAGGGCAACGAGAAGGCGATCTCGTACACGGAGTTCAGCAAGCAGGTCGGGGCGGGCAATGTCGCGAAGATCTACTCCAAGGGCGACGCGATCCAGGGCGAGTTCAAGACCTCCCAGTCGCTGTCCGGCGGCACGGAGAAGTACGTCAAGTTCACCACCCAGCGACCTTCCTTCGCGGACGACAAGCTCTGGTCCGAACTCACCAAGAAGAACGTCACGGTGACGGCCGAGCCGGTCGTCCAGGAGCACAGTTTCCTGACCAATCTGATGCTGTCGCTCGCGCCGATGGTGCTGCTGGTCGCGCTGTGGGTGTTCATCAGCCGGCGGGTGGGCAGTGCGATGGGCGGCATGCTCGGGCGCAAGGCGCCGCCCAGGCCCGTGGAGCTGCTCGAGGGCAGGCGCACCTCGTTCGCCGACGTGGCGGGGATCGACGAGGTCAAGGGGGAGCTCGACGATGTGGTCGACTTCCTCAAGCATCCCGACGCGTACCGCCGCATGGGCGCGAGGATGCCTGGCGGGGTGCTGCTCGCGGGTCCTCCGGGCACCGGCAAGACGCTGCTGGCGCGGGCGGTGGCGGGGGAGGCGGGGGTGCCGTTCTTCTCCGCGTCCGCGTCCGAGTTCATAGAGATGATCGTCGGGGTCGGGGCGAGCCGGGTGCGGGAGCTCTTCGGGGAGGCCCGCAAGGTCGCCCCGGCCATCATCTTCATCGACGAGATCGACACCATCGGGCGGATGCGCGGCGGCGGCGCCGCGATGGGCGGGCACGACGAGCGCGAGCAGACGCTGAATCAGATCCTCACGGAGATGGACGGTTTTACCGGTTCCGAGGGTGTGGTCGTCGTCGCCGCCACGAACCGCGCCGATGTCCTCGACCCCGCGCTGACCCGCCCGGGCCGCTTCGACCGGATCGTGAACGTCTCCCCGCCCGACCGCGGCGGGCGCGAGGCGATCCTCAGGATCCACACCCGTGAGATCCCACTGGCGAACGATGTCGACCTCACCCATGTCGCCCGTACGACTCCGGGCATGACCGGGGCGGATCTCGCCAACCTCGCCAATGAGGCCGCACTCCTCGCGGTCAAGCGCCAGCGGTCGTACGTCACCCAGTCCGATCTCTCCGACGCCCTGGAGAAGGTCCAGCTCGGTGCGGAGCGCCCGCTCGTGATGCCGCCCGAGGAGCGCCGCCGCACCGCTTACCACGAGAGCGGCCATGCGTTGCTCGGGATGCTCCAGCCGGGCGCGGACCCGGTGCGCAAGGTCACCATCGTGCCGCGGGGCCGGGCGCTGGGTGTCACGCTGTCCACGCCGGAGGCGGACAAGTACGCGTACACCGAGGAGTATCTGCGCGGCAGGATCATCGGCGCGCTGGGCGGCATGGCGGCCGAGCAGGTCGTCTACGGGGTCGTCACGACGGGCTCGGAGAGCGATCTGGAGCAGGTCACGAGTATCGCGCGGGGCATGGTCGGGCGTTGGGGGATGAGCGAGCGCGTCGGCCGCCTCACGGCCATACCCAGCGATGCCCAGCAGGCGTACGGCCTGTCGGCGGCGCCGGTCACGCTGGACCGGGTCGACAGCGAGATGCGGCGGATCGTGGACGAGTGCTACGACAAGGCGTGCAGCCTGCTGCGCGAGCACCACGACAGGCTGGACGCCCTGGCGGAGGCGCTGCTGGAGAACGAGACCCTCGAGGAGCAGGCCGCGTACCGTGCGGCCGGTATCCCACGCCTGGCCAAGGATGAATCCTGATCAGGATTTATGCCTGTCTGCCTGGCGAGTGAGCCGAAGGGGCGCGCGGGTGTCGAAAGGGAGCGTGGGCACCTCTGGGGGAGGTAGCTGGGGGAGCGCAGAGGCTCCGAGGAACGAGGGGCCGAGGCTGCATCGTTGTGCGGCTCCGCCGCGTGGTCGACCGTCGACACACGCTTGAGCGCCGCGTGGGGGTCCCCCCCCGGACGAAGTCTGGGGGAGAACCGAGCCGCAGAAGTCAGGGCACGCGCGTGATCATGTAGCGGAACACATTGGGCATCCAGACCGTGCCGTCCTTGCGGAGATGGCGGTGCAGGGCCTCGGCGAGTTCCTTCTCGACCTGTGGCGGGTCGGTCGCCCGGGCCGCCGTGTCGAAGAGGCCCGTGGAGAGCAGGCCGCGGACCGCGCTGTCGAGGTCGGCGTAGCCGAAGGGGCAGGCCACCCGGCCGGAGCCGTCGGGCTTCAGTCCGGCGCGCGCGGCGACGTCCTCCAGGGTGTCCCGGCCGAAGGCGGGCGGGGTGTCGCTCAGCCGGCCGGCCACTCGCAGCACGGCTGAGGTGGCGCAGCGCTCAGCCGGCCCCCAGCCGGCCAGCACCACGGCGCTGCCGCGCTCCGCGAGCGGCACGGCGGCCGTCAGGGCGGCTACGAGGGCCTCCGAGTCGCCGGCGGTGCACCCGATCGGGTCAAATGCGGTGATGAGGTTGTAGCAGCCGGGGGTCTCCGCCGGACCGCTCTCCAGCAGCCGGGCCCGGTCGCCCGGTGCGTCGGGCAGCTGCCGCAGCCGCTCACGGGCGAGGGCGAGCCGCTCGGCATGGGTGTCGGTTCCGGTGAGGTGTACGCCCCTGCCGGCCGCCATGAGAAGGGCGAGCCCGGAGCCGCAGCCGAGGGCGAGCAGCCGGGTGGCGGGGCCGACCTCCAGGCGCTCGTACACCGCTTCGTAAAGCGGTACCAGCATCCGTTCCTGGATCTCCGCCCAGTCCCGGGCGCGAGCGCGGGCATCCGGGTTCGGGTGGTGCCGGACGAGCGTCGGTGTCATCGAAAGCGCCCCAATCCGCCGAGAGGTCAGCTGTGCCCTGGTTGACAGGCCCCCCGTGTACGCGTGCGCTCGCACTTCCCCCGTATGCCAGAGAACTCCGCATCCGTGCCCGCGTCCAGAGGCTGTACGGCACTGTCCGGCCCGGTCCCCGTCCGGGGCCGATTCACGATTCATGATGCGTACGCAATACGATTCCTGCCATGGCAAAGGCACCCGTTCTCACGCCCCAGGCGGAAGACTTCCCCCGCTGGTACCAGGACCTGGTCAACAAGGCCGAGCTGGCGGACAACGGCCCGGTGCGCGGCACCATGGTCATCCGACCGTACGGGTACAGCCTGTGGGAGCGGATGCAGCAGGAGATGGACGCCCGCATCAAGGAGGCCGGCGCCCAGAACGCGTACTTCCCGATGTTCATCCCGCAGGCCTACCTGACGAAGGAGGCGGAGCACGTCGAGGGCTTCTCCCCGGAGCTCGCGGTCGTGACGCACGGAGGCGGCAAGGAGCTGGAGGAGCCGATCGTCGTGCGCCCCACCTCCGAGACGATCATCAACGACTACTTCTCGAAGTGGGTGCAGAGCTACCGCGATCTGCCGCTGCTGATCAACCAGTGGGCGAACGTGGTCCGCTGGGAGATGCGTCCGCGCGTGTTCCTGCGCACCAGCGAGTTCCTCTGGCAGGAGGGCCACACCGCCCATGCCACCTATGAGGACGCCCGTGACTACGCGGCCCGTATCCACCGGGACGTCTACGCGGACTTCATGGTCAACGTGCTGGGCATCGACGTGGTCCTGGGCCGGAAGACTCCCAAGGAGCGCTTCGCGGGCGCCATCAACACCCTCACGCTCGAGGCCATGATGGGCGACGGCAAGGCGCTGCAGATGGGTACGAGCCATGAGCTCGGCACCAACTTCGCCAAGGCGTTCAACACCTCCTACCTGTCCAGGGAGGGCAAGCAGGAGCTGGTCTGGCAGACCTCGTGGGGTGTGTCGACCCGTATGGTCGGCGGTCTGATCATGTCGCACGGCGACGACAACGGTCTGCGTGTCCCGCCGCGTCTGGCGCCCGTCCAGGTCGTCGTGCTGGCCATCAAGGGCGACGAGGCGGTGCTCGCCAAGGTCCGCGAGATCGGTGACCGGCTGAAGGACGCGGGCATCCGGGTCCGGATCGACGACCGCACCGACACGCCGTTCGGCCGTCGCGCCGTCGACTGGGAGCTGAAGGGCGTACCGGTACGGATCGAGGTCGGCCCGCGCGACCTGGAGAGCCACACCGTGATGCTGGCCCGCCGCATTCCGGGCGGCAAGGAGCAGGTGCGCATCGAGGCGCTGGCCGAGCTGCTGCCGCGGGTACTGGAGGAGGACCAGGCGCTGCTGCTGGCACAGTCGCGTGAGCGGCGCGAGGCCCGTACCACCGAGGTGACCACGTTGAAGGAGGCCGCCGAGGCCGCCACCGCCGGCGGCTGGGCGCGCATCCCGTGGGCGAACGTCGGCGCCGAGGGCGAGGCCGAGCTGGCCGAGCAGGCGGTGACCGTACGCTGTCTGGTCACAGAGGACGGGGCGGTGCCGGACGCGGATGACGCCCCGGGTACTGTCGCTCTCGTGGCCCGCGCCTACTGAGGCGCCCCGGGCGCCTCTGGAGCCTCTTGCCGGGCGGTACGCCCCGGCGTGCGGACTTTGTCTACGCGCCGGGGCGTACGCGCTGGTACGTACCACCTTGGTGCGAGCTGCGCTGCTTCTCCGCAGATCAGCGCACCCGCCCTCGTCCGGACAGATGAATGCCAACTGACTGGTACGTGCAAAATATTTGGGATGACCCCGGAATCGGAACACGGGGGCACTCCGGCTCGTTGGGCACGACGTGAGCACGACACCACCTGTTCTCGCCGCAGAGCTGGCGCAGGCGTGGGCCGACATTCAAAGGTTCCACCCCGAGCTGCCGGATCTTGCCGCGCCCGAGTCCCTGATCGGAGAGTCGTCGTCGGCCTGTGGCCATGAGCTCTCCTTCGAACGACTGCTCCATGAAGCAGTCCATGGCATCGCTGCCGCACGCGGGGTGCGCGACACCTCACGCGCCGGCCGCTATCACAACCGCAGATTCCTGGCGATCGCCGAGGAGCTCGGCCTCGACCATCCCGAGGAGCCCCACCCCAGCAGCGGCTTCTCCCTGGTCACGCTGAACCCCGAGGCGCGTCGGCGCTACCGGCCCACGATGGAGAGACTCCAGCGGGCGCTGCGGGCGCACACGGTCGCCACCGCCGCCGACAGCAAGCGCTCCTTCCGCGGACCGGCGGCCCGGCACGGCTCGTCCGGCGGCGGGGTCCGGGTGAAGGCGGTGTGCGACTGCGGACGCAATGTCCGCGTGGTTCCGTCCGTTCTGGCGCAGGCGCCGATCGTCTGCGGCGGCTGCGGCAAGCCGTTCCGTATCCCCGAAGCGGTTGCCGCGGCGAGCTGAGCCCGGGCCCCGACGCGCTGCGGGCGTGTGGCACAATGGCTAGCTGTACTCGACAGTCGCACAGGACCCCTCTCTCCTCCGGCTGACGCGTCCATCGGGCCATCGGGTACCGCAACCCCACGCGGCATCTCGTTGTGCCCAACCACGTCAACATCAGGAGACACCACTCCCGTGGCAGTCAAGATCAAGCTGAAGCGTCTGGGCAAGATCCGTACGCCTCACTACCGCATCGTCGTCGCCGACTCCCGTACCCGCCGTGACGGCCGGGCCATCGAGGAGATCGGTCTGTACCACCCGACGTACAACCCGTCGCGCATGGAAGTCAACGCTGAGCGCGTCGCGTACTGGCTGGGTGTCGGCGCGCAGCCGACCGAGCCGGTGCTCGCCATCCTGAAGAAGACCGGCGACTGGCAGAAGTTCAAGGGCGAGCCCGCCCCGGCGCCGCTGCTCGTCGCGGCCCCGAAGCCGGAGCGTCCGTCCTTCGACGCGTTCGCCACCGCTGAGGAGCCCAAGGGTGAGGCCATCACCCAGAAGGCGAAGAAGGCCGACAAGAAGGCGGACGAGGCCGAGGCCGCGTCCACCGAGTCGACCGAGGCCTGAGCATGCTCGAGGAGGCTCTCGAGCACCTCGTGAAGGGCATCGTCGACAACCCCGACGATGTGCAGGTCGCCTCGCGCAACCTGCGCCGCGGGCAGGTGCTCGAGGTCCGGGTGCACCCCGATGACCTCGGCAAGGTGATCGGCCGCAACGGCCGCACCGCGCGCGCCCTGCGTACCGTCGTGGGTGCCATCGGCGGCCGCGGTATCCGTGTCGACCTCGTCGACGTGGACCAGGTTCGCTGAGAACGTTGGCTGTGCTGAATTGAGAAGCGCCGGCTCGGGCCGGGGAGGGCCTTGGGCCTTCCCCGGCCCGTAGTCGTAGACAGGAGAATTACCAGTGCAGCTCGTAGTCGCGCGAATCGGCCGCGCCCATGGCATCAAGGGCGAGGTCACCGTCGAGGTGCGTACGGACGAGCCGGAGCTGCGGCTCGGACCCGGCGCCGTGCTGGCCACCGACCCCGCGTCGCGGGGCCCGCTGAAGATCGAGTCGGGCCGGGTGCACAGCGGCCGGCTGCTGCTGCGCTTCGAGGGGGTCCGGGACCGTAACGCCGCCGAGGAGCTGCGCAACATCCTGCTGATCGCCGAGGTCGATCCGGACGAGCTGCCGGAGGGCGAGGACGAGTACTACGACCACCAGCTCATGGACCTCGACGTGGTGACGGCGGACGGGACCGAGGTCGGGCGCATCACCGAGATCTCCCACCTCCCCTCGCAGGACCTGTTCATCGTGGAGCGGCCCGACGGCAGCGAGGTGATGATCCCCTTCGTCGAGGAGATCGTCACCGAGATCGACCTGGAGGAGCAGCGGGCGGTGATCAACCCGCCGCCGGGTCTGATCGACGACCGCGCGGTCGTCGCCTCGGCGCGCGAGTCCGAGGCGAAGGCCCCGGACGAGGGCGGCGACGCGGGCAGGGGTGACGCCTGATGCGTCTGGACGTCGTCACGATTTTCCCCGAGTACCTGGATCCGCTGAACGTCTCACTGGTCGGCAAGGCGCGCGCCCGCGGGGTGCTCGACGCGCACATACACGACCTGCGGAAGTGGACGTACGACCGGCACAACACCGTCGACGACACTCCGTACGGCGGCGGTCCCGGCATGGTCATGAAGACCGAGCCCTGGGGCGAGGCCCTGGACGACACCCTGGCGAGCGGTTACGAGGCGGGCGCGCACGGCCCGGTGCTGGTCGTGCCCACGCCCAGCGGCCGGCCCTTCACCCAGGAGGTCGCGGTCGAGCTCTCCGAGAAGCCGTGGCTGATCTTCACACCGGCCCGCTACGAGGGCATCGACCGCCGCGTCATGGACGAGTACGCCACCCGGATGCCGGTGTACGAGGTGTCCATCGGTGACTACGTGCTGGCCGGCGGTGAGGCGGCCGTCCTGGTCATCACGGAGGCCGTCGCCCGGCTGCTGCCCGGCGTGCTCGGCAACGCCGAATCGCACCAGGACGACTCCTTCGCCCCCGGCGCGATGGCCAATCTGCTGGAGGGCCCCGTCTACACCAAGCCCCCGCGGTGGCGCGGCCGCGACATCCCGGAGGTGCTGCTCAGCGGACACCACGGGAAGATCGCCCGCTGGCGCCGCGACGAGGCGTTCCGCCGTACGGCCCGGAACCGCCCCGATCTCATCGAGCGCTGCGACGCGTCCGCGTTCGACAAGAAGGACCGGGAGGTCCTGTCCATACTGGGCTGGCAGCTCTCGTCCGACGGCCGATTTTGGCACAGGCCCGAGGCCGTGGAAGAATAGGCCGCTGCTGTGCGTCCGGCGTGCGCCCCTGCCACAGGGGGACACGACGCCCGCCCGATGCCACGGTCCCCATCCCACTTCCAGATTCCGTTGATGACCTGTGGCATCAGCGAGGAAAGCAGACGAACATGTCTCACCTGCTCGACTCCGTCAACGCCGCGTCGCTGCGCACCGACGTCCCGGCCTTCCGTCCCGGTGACACCGTGAACGTCCACGTTCGCGTCATCGAGGGCAACCGCTCCCGTATCCAGCAGTTCAAGGGCGTTGTCATCCGCCGCCAGGGCTCTGGTGTCAGCGAGACCTTCACGGTCCGCAAGGTCTCCTTCTCCGTCGGCGTCGAGCGCACCTTCCCGGTGCACAGCCCGATCTTCGAGAAGATCGAGCTGGTGACCCGTGGTGACGTCCGCCGCGCCAAGCTGTACTACCTCCGTGAGCTGCGCGGCAAGGCCGCGAAGATCAAGGAGAAGCGCGACAGCTGAGCGCACGCACGGTTCCGAGGATGGCCGGATAGGCTCTGGCCCCGATGGACACCGAAGCACAGTCTCCGGAGCGCGACCGCTCTCCCGGGCCCCCGAGCGGGGCGGGAGAGGGGTCGCGCTTCTTGCGTTTTTCGCGGATGAAGCTGAAGCCGCTGCTGGCCGTCACGGCGCTGCTGAGCCTGCTGTTGCTGGTTACCACCTTTGTGGTGCAGCCCTTCCAGATCCCCAGCGGTTCCATGGAGCCGACCCTCCAGGTCGGCGACCGGGTGCTCGTCAACAAGCTGGCGTACCGCTTCGGTTCCGAACCGCTGCGCGGGGACGTGGTGGTCTTCGACGGTGAGGACTCCTTCGAGCACAGTGGTCCCGCCAGCGACTACATCAAGCGTGTGGTCGGTGTCGGCGGCGATCGGGTGGTCTGCTGCGACCAGCGGGGGAGGGTCAGGGTGAACGGCCAGGCCCTCGACGAGGAATACATCCATCCGGGTGATGTTCCGTCGCAGGTGCCCTTCGACATCGTGGTACCGCGCGGCACTCTGTGGGTCATGGGAGATCACCGCAGCCGGTCCAGCGACTCGCGCGACCATCTCGGCGAGCCAGGCGGCGGCATGGTGCCGCTGGACCGGGTCGTCGGGCGGGCTGACTGGATCGGCTGGCCGTCCGGCCGCTGGGGCGCCATTCCTTCGACGTCCGCTTTCGCAGCCGTGCGGAACCCGGACGGGGCCCATGGGTAGCCGGGGCAGACCGCGGTCCGGTCACCGGGCGGACGAGCAACTGCCGAACGGAAGCCGGCCGAGCGGCGGCCGTCGGACGGCCGGCCGGGCCGAACGGCGGAAGCTGGCGCGGAAGGTCAAGCGGCGCAGGCGCAGGTCGGCGGTGAAGGAGATACCCCTTCTCATCGGTGTGGCACTGCTGATCGCGCTGGTCCTGAAGACGTTTCTGGTACAGGCGTTCGTCATCCCGTCCGGATCGATGGAGCAGACGATCCGGATCGGCGACCGGGTTCTGGTGGACAAACTGACCCCGTGGTTCGGGTCGAAGCCGCAGCGTGGCGACGTGATCGTCTTCCAGGACCCCGGTGGCTGGCTGAAGGGCGAGCAGACCGCCAAGGGCACGGCCGACCCGGTGGTCGTCAAGCAGGTCAAGGAGGCGCTGACCTTCATCGGGCTGCTGCCTTCCGCCGATGAGCAGGACCTCATCAAGAGAGTCGTCGCGGTCGGCGGGGACAGGGTGAAGTGCTGCGACGAGGACGGCCGGGTCACCGTCAACGGCGTACCGCTCGTCGAGCCGTATCTTCACCCGGACAGCAGACCCTCGCAGGTGACGTTCGACGTCACGGTTCCGGCCGGGCGGCTCTTCGTGATGGGCGACCACCGCTCCAACTCGGCCGACTCACGCTTCCATCTGGACGACCCCTACCAGGGCACCGTCTCGGAGGACGAGGTCGTCGGGCGTGCCGTGGTGATCGCCTGGCCGTTCGGGCACTGGGGGTGGCTGGAAGAGCCGGAGACGTACGCCGGCGTCCCGGACGCGCGGGAAGGGTCGCCCACAGCGCTCGGTGATTCGCATAGGGTGTCCACCCAGGATCCCAAGGAAGCGATCCTGCTCCCGAGCCCTGCGGAACTCTCGCTCGTTATGGGAGTGGTGAGCCTGCGCCTGATGCGGCGCGGGCCGTGGCACGGAGTGAGGAGTGAACGTGGGGGATGTGGCGGTCGGCGCACGATCCGGACACGACGAACCGGAAGAGCGGCCGGAAGCGGCGGACCGGCCCCCGAGCGCCGGCGGGGACGGCAACCGGACCTCTGACGAGGGTGCGGCGTCCGAAGGCAGCGGCGACGGTGCGCGGCGCCAGCAGCGTTCCTTCTGGAAGGAGCTGCCGCTGCTGATCGTCATCGCCCTGGTGCTGGCGCTGCTGATCAAGACGTTCCTGGTGCAGGCCTTCTCGATCCCGTCCGACTCGATGCAGAACACCTTGCAGCGCGGCGACCGGGTACTGGTGGACAAGCTGACGCCGTGGTTCGGGTCGGAGCCGGAACGCGGAGAGGTCGTGGTGTTCCACGACCCGGGCGGCTGGCTGGAGGGCCAGCCGACGCCCGAACCCAACCCGGTGCAGAAGTTCCTGAGCTTCATCGGCCTGATGCCGTCCTCCGAGGAGAAGGACCTCATCAAGCGGGTCATCGCGGTCGGCGGCGACACGGTGGAGTGCAAGAAGGGCGGCCAGGTCCACGTCAACGGCAAGGCCCTCGTCGAGCCGTACATCTTCCCTGGCAACACACCCTGCGACGATGCTCCTTTCGGTCCGATTCAGGTCCCCGAGGGCCGGATCTGGGTGATGGGCGACCACCGTCAGAACTCGCTGGACTCCCGCTACCACCAGGAGCTCCCCGGTCATGGGACGGTGCCTGTCGACAAGGTCGTCGGCCGGGCCGTCGTGGTCGCCTGGCCGATCAGCCGCTGGTCGACGCTTCCGGTGCCCGGCACCTTCGACCAGCCGGGGCTGAACGTGGCCGCCGCCGTGGCGCCCGGCGCGCTGGGACTCGCGGGCGCGGTACCGCTGGTGCTGTGGCGCAGGAAGAGGCTGACCGCCGGGCCTACCGCCCGGTAAGGTGCCGTCCCAGATCCGGAGAGGAGCACTGGGATGGCCGGAACAGGCGCGGTTCACAGAACGAATGCGGTCGACGGCCCCGGCCGGCTCGGCAGTCTGCTGTCGGGCCTGGCCGTGGCCGTCGGTTGTGTGGTCTTCCTCGGCGGGTTCGTCTGGGGAGCGGTCGTGTACCAGCCCTACACCGTGCCGACCGACTCGATGACGCCCACGGTCAAGGCGGGCGACCGGGTGCTCGCCCAGCGCATCGACGGCGAGCAGGTGCGCCGCGGCGATGTGGTGGTCTTCACCGACGCGGTGTGGGGAGACGCACCGATGGTGAAGCGGATCGTCGGGATCGGCGGCGACAGGGTCGAGTGCTGCGATGCGCGGGGGCGGCTCTCGGTGAACGGCAAGGCCCTGGAAGAACCGTATCTGCAGGGCGACGGCCCGGCCTCGTACACCCAGTTCAGTACCGAGGTGCCGCAGGGGAAGCTGTTCCTGCTCGGCGACTATCGGAGCACCTCGGTGGATTCCCGCGGGCACCTCATGGACTCCACACAGGGCGCCGTGCCCGTTTCCGCGGTGCGGGGCCGGGTGGACGCGGTCGCCTGGCCGATGGGCGGCATGGTGGAGCGCCCCAGCGATTTCGCCGCGCTGCCCGGAGGCGTGTCCCGGCCGGGGCCGATCGCACTGGTGCTGGGCTCGGTGGTGGCGGGTGCCGTACTCATCCTGGGGGGTGCGGCGTACGGTTCTGTCGCCAGGCTGTTCGTACGGAGAAGGGTGGCGTCCGGTGCCCGATGAGCTGCGCAGGGTGGCCAGGGTCGTACTCCTCGACCCCGAGGACCGCATCCTGCTGCTGCACGGATACGAACCGGCCGACCCCTCCGACACATGGTGGTTCACCCCCGGCGGCGGTATGGAGGGCGACGAGACCCGGGAGGAGGCGGCGCTGCGGGAGCTGGCGGAGGAGACCGGGATAACGGAGGTCGAGCTCGGTCCGGTGCTGTGGCGGCGTACCTGTTCCTTCCCGTTCGACGGGCGGCGCTGGGACCAGGACGAGTGGTACTTCCTGGCGCGTACGAAGCAGACCACGACGGCTCCGGCCGGGCTGACGGAGCTGGAGCGGCGCAGTGTCGCGGGGCTGAGATGGTGGACCTCCGCCGAACTGTCCGCCTCGCGTGAGACGGTGTATCCGACCAGGCTCGCCGAGCTGCTGCGCACGCTGCTCGACGAGGGCCCGCCGAGTGCGCCTGTGGTCCTGGCGCCGGAAATCGTCTAGAGGCCTCCGGGACTGGCGCACAATAGGGGGACGCACGGCTGAAGGGGAACATGCCATGAGCGCCGAGGACCTCGAGAAGTACGAGACCGAGATGGAGCTGAAGCTCTACCGGGAGTACCGCGACGTCGTCGGTCTGTTCAAATACGTGATTGAGACCGAACGGCGCTTCTACCTCACGAACGACTACGAGATGCAGGTGCACTCGGTGCAGGGTGAGGTCTTCTTCGAAGTATCGATGGCGGACGCCTGGGTCTGGGACATGTACAGGCCGGCCAGATTCGTCAAGCAGGTACGGGTGCTCACATTCAAGGACGTGAACATCGAGGAGCTCAACAAGACTGATCTCGAGCTTCCGGGTGGCTGAGTTGTCCACAACCGGCGAGTAGTCCACCAAGATCCACTCACGGGCGGGTCGACGCGTCACAGTCGGTGCCGGAGGTGGTGCCGACATGAACGCGACGGGGGCACTTGGGCGGTACGGCGAGGACCTCGCGGCGCGGCGGCTCGCCGGCGCGGGGATGACCGTGCTGGCCCGCAACTGGCGATGCCGGGCGGGAGAGATCGACATCGTGGCCCGGGACGGCGACGTCCTGGTCGTCTGCGAGGTCAAGACACGAAGAGCCGGACCGTTCCAGCATCCGATGGCCGGCGTCACGCCGGCCAAGGCCGAGCGGCTGCGGGGACTCGCCGAGCGGTGGATCGCCGAGCACGGCGGAGCCCCGCCGGGCGGGGTGCGCATCGACCTCGTCGGCGTGCTGCTGCCCAGTCGTGGCGCGCCCGTCGTCGAGCACGCTCGGGGGGTGGCCTGACATGGGGTTCGCGCGCACCTGCTCGGTGGCCCTGGTCGGCGTCGAGGGCGTGGTCGTCGAGGTCCAGGCCGACCTGGAACCGGGCGTGGCCGCCTTCACGCTGGTCGGCCTGCCGGACAAGAGCCTGGTCGAAAGCCGCGACAGGGTCAGGGCGGCGGTGGTCAACTCCGGCGCGGAGTGGCCCCAGAAGAAGCTGACGGTGGGCCTCAGCCCGGCGTCCGTCCCGAAGAGCGGCAGTGGTTTCGATCTGGCGGTCGCCTGTGCGGTGCTGGGCGCGACGGAGCTGATCGATCCTCGGGAGATCGCCGACCTGGTGCTGATCGGCGAGTTGGGGCTCGACGGCAGGGTCCGCCCGGTGCGCGGGGTGCTCCCGGCCGTTCTCGCCGCGGCCGAGGCCGGTTACCGGCAGGTCGTCGTACCGGAACAGACCGCGGCCGAGGCGTCGCTGGTGCCGGGGATCTCGGTCCTCGGGGTGCGCAGCCTGCGGCAGCTGATCGCGGTGCTCACCGACGCGCCGGTGCCGGAGGAGGAGCCGGCCGGCGAGGGGCGCCCTGACGCCATGCTTGCCGGGTTGATGGTGCCCGGTGCCGGGTTGGGCGCGGGGCTGGCGGCGGACGCCGACCGGGGGAGCCTGCCGGACCTCGCGGACGTGGCCGGGCAGCAGGGCGCCCGGATGGCCCTGGAGGTCGCCGCGGCGGGACGGCACCATCTGCTGCTCACCGGGCCGCCGGGCGCGGGCAAGACGATGCTCGCGGAGCGGCTGCCCGCGATTCTGCCTCCGCTGACGAAGCAGGAGGCGCTGGAGGTGACGGCGGTGCACTCGGTCGCGGGAATTCTGCCGCCGGGCCAGCCCCTGGTCTCCACGCCGCCGTACTGCGCACCGCACCACTCGGCGACGATGCAGTCCCTCGTGGGCGGTGGCAACGGCCTGCCGAGACCCGGGGCGGTCTCCCTCGCGCATTGCGGTGTCCTCTTCCTCGACGAGGCACCCGAGTTCACCGGCCATGCTCTGGATGCCCTGCGGCAGCCACTCGAATCGGGACACGTGGTGGTGGCCCGTGCCGCCGGGGTCGTCCGGCTGCCCGCCAGATTCCTCATGGTGTTGGCCGCCAACCCGTGCCCCTGTGGACGGCACACCCTCAACGGCGCGGGATGCGAGTGCCCCGCCTCGGTGATCCGTAGATACCAGGCCCGGCTGTCCGGGCCGCTGCTCGACCGGGTGGACCTGCGGGTCGAGGTCGAGCCCGTCAGCCGTCAGGCCCTGCTGGGCAGCGGCTGTCGGGGTGAGGCCACCGCGGACGTCGCCGAGCGGGTCTGCGCGGCCAGGGAACGGGCCGCCGCCCGCCTGGCGGGCACACCGTGGACGACCAACAGTGAAGTGCCCGGTCATGAGCTGCGCACCCGTTGGCAGGTGGCCCCCGGTGCGCTCGCAGCCGTGGAACGCGATCTGGAACGGGGCTTGCTGACGGCCCGTGGCCTCGACCGTGTCCTGCGCGTCGCCTGGACGGTCGCGGACCTGGCGGACCACGACCGTCCGGAAGAGGAGGACGTCGCCATGGCCCTGGAACTCCGCACCGGCATCGCTCGCGGCGCGCCGCTCGTGTTCGGGGGTGGGCGGTGACGTCGAGGACGGCGATCCCGCGGAACGCGGGATGGGCAGCAAGGGGTGTGCGGTGCCCGGTGTGAGCGATGCGGAGCGGCGTGCGCGGGCCGCGTTGACGCGGGTCATCGAGCCCGGGGACGAGAGCGGCGGGCGATGGCTGCGGGAGTACGGCGCGGAGGCGGTGCTGCGGCGGCTGACCTGTCCGGATGGCTATGAGCGGCCGCTCCCCGGGGTGAGCGCGCGTCGGCTTCAAGGGCTGCGGGCGCGGGCCGCGGTGGCCGATCCTGAGCGGGATCTGGCCGCTGTGGCCGCCGTCGGGGGGCGCTTCGTCTGCCCCGGTGACCAGGAGTGGCCGGGCCAGCTCGACGACCTGGGGGACGCCCGGCCCATCGGGCTGTGGCTGCGCGGGCGGCCCCATCTCCGGATATGGGCGCTGCGCTCGGTCGCAGTGGTCGGCGCCAGGGCGTGTACGGCGTACGGCGCGCACATGGCGGGAGCCCTGGGCGCGGGACTGGCCGAGCGCGGCTGGGTGGTCGTCTCGGGGGCCGCGTTCGGAGTCGACGGGGCAGCGCACCGCGGCGCTCTGGCGGCGAGCGGGGCCACCGTCGGCGTGCTGGCCTGCGGGGTTGATGTCGCCTACCCGCCCGGGCACGCCGAGCTGATCGGGCGTATCGCGGAAGAGGGCCTGCTGGTCGCCGAGTTGGCGCCCGGTGACCATCCGACGCAGAGCCGGTTCATCCTCCGCAACCGGGTGATCGCCGCCCTGACCAGGGGCACCGTCGTCGTGGAGGCCGAGCACCGCAGCGGCTCGCTGGTCACGGCGCGTGCAGCGCAGCGGCTGGGCCGCTTCACGATGGGGGTTCCGGGTCCGGCGACCAGTGGACTCTCCGCCGGGGTGCACGAACTTCTGCGCGGTGAGGGAGTGCTGGTCACGGACGCCGCCGAGGTCGTCGAACTGGTCGGGGACATCGGTGAGCTCGCCCCGGCGCGCCGGGGACCCGTGCTGCCGAGGGACCTGCTCGACCCTGGCGCGGCGCGGGTGCTGGAGTCGCTGCCCGCCCGTGGCGCCGTCGACGGCCGGGACGTGGCCCGGTCGGCCGGGACGACCACCGACGAGGCACTCGGCAGGCTGTACGAACTGCATTCGCTCGGTTTCGTCGAACGGCACGCCGAGGGCTGGAAGTTGGCACCGGTTGTGCCGCGTGATGCGGAGGGCGTACGGCGAGGCGGTGCTTGACCTGGAGCATTCGGGTGAAAGGGTGATACCGATGACCTTTTCAGTCCTCCTTCCGGTGCATGAGGGGCCGGCGCACGCCGCGTCGCCCCCGGCCCGGGTGCGCGGCGGACGGTGTGTCATCCCTCGGGTGCGATCCCCGCTTCTTCGCTTAATGCAACTCTCCAGTCACGCTACGCTCACGAGCATTCCGGTCCAGAGAGCAGAACGGCGCGAATCAACGCATGCCCCAGCACACCCCCGGGTCTGACCGTGCGGCAGCGCCCCCCGCTGCCCACGGCACAGTGCGCCCTCCCGCGCCCTCGTCGCTCGACGAGTTGTGGCGGTCGTACAAGGCCACGGGCGACGAACGGCTGCGGGAGCAGCTGATCCTGCACTACTCGCCGCTGGTGAAGTATGTGGCGGGGCGGGTCAGCGTCGGGCTGCCGTCCAACGTCGAGCAGGCGGACTTCGTTTCCTCCGGGGTCTTCGGGCTGATCGACGCGATCGAGAAGTTCGACATCGACCGTTCCATCAAGTTCGAGACGTACGCGATCACCCGTATCCGTGGTGCCATGATCGACGAACTCCGTGCTCTGGACTGGATCCCGCGTTCGGTGCGACAGAAGGCGCGGGCTGTCGAACGGGCGTACGCAACGCTGGAGGCCCGACTGCGGCGCACCCCTTCGGAGAGTGAAGTCGCCACGGAGATGGGCATCGCCCTGGAGGAACTGCACTCGGTTTTCAGTCAGTTGTCGCTGGCGAACGTGGTCGCCCTGGAGGAGCTCCTGCACTGCGGAGCGGAGGGCGGCGACCGCCTGAGCCTGATGGACACGCTGGAGGACACCGCCGCCGACGACCCGGTGGAGATCGCGGAGGACCGCGAGGTGCGCCGGCTGCTCGCGCGCGCCATCAATACGCTGCCCGAGCGGGAGAAGACCGTCGTCACGCTCTACTACTACGAGGGCCTCACCCTCGCCGAGATCGGCAACGTCCTCGGCGTCACCGAGAGCAGGGTCAGCCAGATCCACACCAAGTCGGTGCTCCAGCTCCGGGCGAAGCTGGCCGACGTCGGCCATTGACGCTGAATCGTCCCTGCCCCGTCCGTACAGTGGAGGGGTGCCCAGGATTCGAGCGGCCTCCGTGGCCGAGCACCGCACCATGCAGCGCGACGCCCTGCTGAACGCCGCCCGCTCGCTGCTGTCCGAGGGCGGCACGGAAGGGCTGACCTTCCCGGCGCTCGCCGAGCGCACGGGCCTCGCCAGGTCCTCCGTCTATGAGTACTTCCGCTCGCGCGCGGCCGTGGTGGAGGAGCTGTGCGCCGTCGACTTCCCGGTCTGGGCCGCGGAGGTCGAGGCGGCGATGGATGCGGTTCCGACGCCCGAGAGCAAGGTCGAGGCGTATGTACGCACCCAGCTGGAGCTGGTCGGCGACCGCCGGCACCGGGCCGTGGTCGCCATCTCGGCGAGCGAGCTGGACGCCGGCGCACGCGAGAAGATCCGCGCCGCACACGGCGGACTGGTCGCGATCACCGTCGAGGCTCTGGAGTCCCTGGGACACGATCAGCCGCGGCTGGCGGCGATGCTGCTCCAGGGCATCGTTGACGCTGCCGTCCGCCGCATCGAACTCGGCGCGGCGGAGGATCCTGCGGTGATCGCCGACACGGCGGTCGCGCTGGTGCTGCGCGGGGTGCGCGGCTGACGACGCCCCGGTCCGGAATGCCGAAGACCGGGAGCAGGCGCGAGGGTCCGCGGCGGAGCAGGCCGGGTGGGAGCAGGGTGAGCGGGTTCAGATAGATCTCGCCGCGGCGCAGGCCCCAGTGCAGGCATCCGGTCGTGTCGGGGACACTTCCCACGCCGTTCGCGCAGTGGGGGAGGGAAGGACCCGGCTCCAGGGTGGCCACCACCTGGCCCGCCGCGACCTCGGCGCCCTCGGCCACCAGCGCCGTCACCGGTTCGTACGTCGTGCGCAGCGGAGGCTCGCCGGTGCCGGACAGCTCGATCGAGAGCACACCTCGCCCGGCCACCCGGCCCGCGAAGAAGACCCTGCCGGCTGCCGCCGCCAGCACCGGAGCACCTGGGGCCTCGGCCAGGTCCACCCCACGGTGTCCCGGGCCGTAAGGGGAGGCCGGCGGCTCCCAGCCGCGTACGACCAGGGGTCGGCCGCGCAGCGGCCAGCTGCGGCCGGAGGCAGGCCCGGCAGCGGCGTCGGCCGACTGGGCGGGCGACGGTCCCGCGGCGGACCGAACGGGCCCCGCGGCTCCTGCCGAGCGGGCGGGCGGCAGCGGCGCGAGAGCGAGGAGTGCCGTGAGCACGAACGCATGAAATCCGAAGCGCATGACAGAAACCGTCGCGCAGTGGACCGATTCGTGGGGATCATGGCCCGGAACGGTGGACTACCGACCGGTTGTGGACAGCGCCGTCACCCGGCACCCTGCCCGTCCCGTACACTTCTTGTGGCGACCCGGGCCACCGGGTCGACTTCGCACGCCCCGCCACCTCCTCATTCGTGAGACGTGGTTGCGCCTCTCGGTCCTTTGTGGCACGGCGCGTCGGGGCGTCAGGCGCGACCGCCGTCCGGCGGCCGCGACAACCGAGCAATCCAAGGAGTGCGGCCATGGCCGTCGTCACGATGCGGGAGCTGCTGGAGAGCGGCGTCCACTTCGGTCACCAGACCCGTCGCTGGAACCCGAAGATGAAGCGCTTCATCTTCACCGAGCGCAACGGCATCTACATCATCGACCTGCTCCAGTCGCTGTCGTACATCGACCGCGCCTACGAGTTCGTCAAGGAGACCGTGGCGCACGGCGGCTCCATCATGTTCGTCGGCACCAAGAAGCAGGCCCAGGAGGCCATCGCCGAGCAGGCGACCCGCGTCGGGATGCCGTACGTCAACCAGCGCTGGCTGGGCGGCATGCTCACCAACTTCTCCACCGTCTACAAGCGCCTTCAGCGTCTGAAGGAGCTCGAGGCGATCGACTTCGAGGACGTGGCCGCCTCCGGCCTCACCAAGAAGGAGCTCCTGGTTCTCTCCCGCGAGAAGGCCAAGCTGGAGAAGACCCTCGGTGGTATCCGCGAGATGCAGAAGGTGCCGAGCGCCGTCTGGATCGTCGACACCAAGAAGGAGCACATCGCCGTCGGTGAGGCGCGCAAGCTCCACATCCCGGTCGTCGCGATCCTCGACACCAACTGCGACCCCGACGAGGTCGACTACAAGATCCCGGGCAACGACGACGCGATCCGCTCCGTCACCCTGCTCACCCGCGTGATCGCCGACGCCGTCGCCGAGGGTCTGATGGCCCGCTCCGGCGTTGCCGAGGCCGGCAAGGGCGACAAGGCCGCGGGCGAGCCGCTGGCCGAGTGGGAGCGCGACCTGCTCGAGGGCGACAAGAAGGCCGACGAGGCCGAGAAGCCGGCCGAGGCTGCCGCTGAGGCTCCCGCCGCTGAGGCCCCCGCTGCCGAGGCTCCGGCCGCGGACGCCGAGCAGGCCTGACCTCACCGGACCGGTTGTCGACGGCGGGGGCCACAAGCCCCCGCCGTTCACCCGTAGATCTCCAGATCTTCGACTTCGAGAGAGATTCACAGAATCATGGCGAACTACACCGCCGCTGACGTCAAGAAGCTCCGCGAGCTGACCGGCGCCGGCATGATGGACTGCAAGAAGGCGCTGGACGAGGCCGAGGGCAACGTCGACAAGGCCGTCGAGGCCCTGCGTATCAAGGGCCAGAAGGGCGTCGCCAAGCGCGAGGGCCGCTCCGCCGAGAACGGCGCCGTCGTCTCCCTCATCGCCGACGACCACACCTCCGGTGTCCTCGTCGAGCTGAAGTGCGAGACCGACTTCGTTGCCAAGGGCGAGAAGTTCCAGTCCGTCGCCGCCGACATCGCCAAGCACGTGGCCGCCACCTCCCCGGCGGACATCGCGGCGCTGCTCGCCTCCGAGATCGAGGCCGGGAAGACCGTCCAGGCCTTCGTCGACGAGGCCAACGCCAACCTCGGCGAGAAGATCGTCCTGGACCGCTTCGCGCAGTTCGCCGACGGCTTCGTGTACTCCTACATGCACCGCACCATGCCCGACCTGCCCCCGCAGATCGGTGTCCTGGTCGAGCTGGACAAGGAGAACGCGGACCTCGCCAAGGGTGTCGCGCAGCACATCGCCGCGTTCGCGCCGAAGTACCTCTCCAAGGACGACGTCCCGGCCGAGGTCGTCGAGTCCGAGCGTCGCGTCGCCGAGGAGACCACCCGCGCCGAGGGCAAGCCCGAGGCCGCTCTGCCGAAGATCGTTGAGGGTCGCCTCAACGGCTTCTTCAAGGACGCCACGCTGCTCGGTCAGCCGTACGCCCTGGACAACAAGAAGTCCGTCCAGCAGATCCTGGACGAGGCCGGCGTCACCCTGAAGCGCTTCACCCGCATCAAGGTCGGCATCTGAGTCCGTACGCGACGGACAGCGGACCCCGATAGGGTCTGAAGCAGTTGTCCGTGCCAGCGCAGGACGACCGCAGATCTGACGAGGAGGCCATTGCCGAGCAGGGACAACCGACCCCACCGGCAATGGCCTCTTCGTATGTGTACGAGGAGATCTCCATGAACAAGGCCGACAAGAGCGACGGCAACAAGGCCGGCCGCTTCCTGCTGAAGCTTTCCGGCGAGGCATTCGCCGGCGGCGGGGGACTCGGAGTCGACCCCGACGTCGTCCACGCCATCGCCCGGGAGATCGCCGCGGTCGTCCGCGACGGCGCCGAGATCGCGATCGTCATCGGCGGCGGCAACTTCTTCCGCGGCGCCGAGCTCCAGGTCCGAGGGATGGACCGGGCCCGCTCCGACTACATGGGCATGCTCGGCACCGTCATGAACTGCCTCGCCCTCCAGGACTTCCTGGAGAAGGAGGGCATCGACTCCCGCGTCCAGACGGCCATCACGATGGGCCAGGTTGCGGAGCCGTACATCCCGCTGCGCGCCGTGCGCCACCTGGAGAAGGGCCGTGTGGTCATCTTCGGCGCCGGTATGGGTATGCCGTACTTCTCCACCGACACCACCGCCGCCCAGCGTGCGCTGGAGATCGATGCCGAGGCGCTGCTGATGGGCAAGAACGGTGTCGACGGGGTTTACGACTCGGACCCCAAGACCAACCCGGACGCGGTGAAGTTCGACGCGCTGGAGTACAGCGAGGTGATCGCCCGCGATCTCAAGGTCGCCGACGCCACCGCCATCACCCTCTGCCGGGACAACAAGCTGCCCATCCTGGTGTTCGAGCTGCTTGCCGAGGGCAATATCGCTCGCGCCGTCAAGGGTGAGAAGATCGGCACGCTTGTGAGCCACCAGGGCACCCGGGCCTGATCCGGGGACGGCCCCCGAGGGGATGGACAAAGCCCTGCCGGTGGGACACCGTGCAGGAGTAGACGCGACGCAGGGTACGCCGGGCCCGGATGTGCCGGGCCCTCTCAAGACATGCAGGAGCAAGTGGTGATCGAAGAAATCCTCCTCGAGGCCGAGGAGAAGATGGAGAAGGCCGTCCTGGTCGCCAAGGAGGACTTCGCCGCGATCCGCACCGGGCGTGCGCACCCGGCGATGTTCAACAAGATCGTGGCCGACTACTACGGTGCGGTGACGCCGATCAACCAGCTGGCTTCGTTCGCGGTGCCCGAGCCCCGGATGGCCGTGATCACCCCGTTCGACAAGAGCGCGCTGCGCAACATCGAGCAGGCGATCCGCGACTCCGACCTCGGTGTCAACCCGAGCAACGACGGCAACATCATCCGGGTGGTCTTCCCCGAGCTCACCGAGGACCGCCGCAAGGAGTTCATCAAGGTCGCCAAGAACAAGGGCGAGGACGCGAAGGTCTCCATCCGCTCCGTCCGCCGCAAGGCCAAGGACTCCCTCGACAAGCTGGTCAAGGACAAGGAGACCGGCGAGGACGAGGTGCGCCGTGCGGAGAAGGAGCTCGACGACACCACCGCGAAGTACGTCGCGCAGGTGGACGAGCTGCTCAAGCACAAGGAAGCCGAGCTCCTCGAAGTCTGATGAACGACTCTTCCTGGGGGGCCCCGGCGGGTCCCACGTACGATGCGCAGGGTGCTCGGCAGACCCGGCCCGTGCCCATCGTGCCGGATGCAGGCAGAGACGCTGACGCACACGACGACCGTGACCGGGGGGCCGCTCCGACGAGCGGCCCCCTGTTCCATGAAGGAAAGCCCCAGGAGCCCATGGCCAGCCCTACGCCGCCCCCGCAGAAGAAGCGGGCCGGCCGCGATCTGCGCGCCGCCATAGGGGTCGGCGTCGGGCTCGGCGCGGTCATCGTCGCCTCGCTGTTCATCGTCAAGGCCGTGTTCGTCGGCGTCATAGCGGCCGCTGTGGTCGTGGGGCTGTGGGAGCTCACCTCTCGCCTCCAGGAGCGCAAGGGCATCAAGGCTCCCTTGGTGCCGCTGGCGGTCGGCGGCGCGGCGATGGTCGCGTCCGGCTATGTGAGCGGCGCGGAGGGCGCGTGGGTGGCGATGGCGCTCACCGCGCTCGCCGTCCTGGTCTGGCGGATGACGGAGCCGCCCGAGGGCTATCTCAAGGATGTGACGGCAGGGGTCTTCGCGGCCTTCTACGTGCCGTTCCTGGCGACCTTCGTCGCGATGATGCTCACCGCGGACGACGGTCCGCAGCGAGTGCTCACCTTCCTGCTGCTGACAGTGGTCAGCGACACCGGTGCGTATGCGGTCGGCTGGCGGTTCGGCAAGCACAAGCTGGCTCCGCGGATCAGCCCCGGGAAGACCCGCGAGGGTCTGGTCGGCGCGGTGACGTTCGCGATGGCGGCGGGTGCGCTGTGCATGCAGTACCTGATCGACGGCGGCAGCTGGTGGCAGGGCCTGCTGCTGGGCCTCGCGGTCGCGGCCAGCGCCACGCTGGGCGACCTCGGTGAGTCCATGATCAAGCGCGATCTCGGCATCAAGGACATGGGCACGCTGCTCCCCGGTCACGGGGGCATCATGGACCGGTTGGACTCGCTGCTGCCCACGGCGCCGGTGGTCTGGCTGCTGTTCGAGGCTTTCGTCGGCTCGGGCTGACCCGGGCCGGGTACTCTGGAAGGGCTCGTCGCATCTGTGGCGGGCCCTTTTCCGGCCCCGCCGCAGCGGGGATGATCCGGTCAGGTCTCCGGGTTCCGGCATGATTCCGCCGTCGGCCCCGCACCGGCGGGGATCGCCCGGTTCGTCGTACTGAGGAGTTCCCTGCCATGGCGCCCGAACCCGGTGTGCTCACTTTCGTCGCGCCCCGCGGAGCCAAGAAGCCCCCGCGGCACCTTGCCGACCTCACGCCCGCCGAGCGCAAGGAGGCCGTCGCCGCGATCGGCGAGAAGCCGTTCCGCGCCAAGCAGCTGTCACAGCACTACTTCGCGCGGTACGCCCACGATCCGGCCGAGTGGACCGACATCCCCGCAGCCGCCCGCGAGAAGCTCGCGGGCGAGCTGCTGCCCGAGCTGATGTCCGTGGTGCGGCACATCTCCTGCGACAACGACACCACCCGCAAGACCCTGTGGCGGCTGTTCGACGGCACGCTCGTCGAGTCCGTGCTGATGCGCTACCCGGACCGGGTCACCATGTGCATCTCCTCGCAGGCCGGCTGCGGAATGAACTGCCCGTTCTGCGCCACCGGGCAGGCCGGCCTGGACCGCAACCTCTCCACCGCCGAGATCGTGCACCAGATCGTCGACGGCATGCGCGCCCTGCGCGACGGGGAGATCCCCGGCGGCCCCGCGCGCCTGTCCAACATCGTCTTCATGGGCATGGGCGAGCCCCTTGCCAACTACAACCGCGTGGTCGGCGCCATCCGCCGGCTCACCGACCCCGAGCCGGACGGTCTGGGGCTCTCCCAGCGCGGCATCACCGTCTCCACGGTCGGCCTGGTCCCGGCCATGCACCGGTTCGCCGACGAAGGCTTCAAGTGCCGGCTCGCGGTCTCGCTGCACGCGCCCGACGACGAGCTGCGCGACACCCTCGTCCCGGTGAACACGCGCTGGAAGGTGCGGGAGGTGCTGGACGCGGCGTGGGAGTACGCCGAGAAGTCCGGCCGCCGGATCTCCATCGAATACGCCCTGATCCGCGACATCAACGACCAGGCGTGGCGCGGCGATCTGCTGGGCCGCCTCCTCAAGGGCAAGCGGGTGCACGTCAACCTGATCCCGCTGAACCCCACGCCCGGCTCCAAGTGGACCGCGTCCCGGCCGGAGGACGAGAAGGCGTTCGTCGAGGCGATCGCGGCCCATGGAGTGCCGGTCACCATCCGTGACACCCGGGGCCAGGAGATCGACGGAGCCTGCGGGCAGCTCGCGGCGGCGGAACGCTGAGTTTCGGCCGTCGGCACGGCTGATACCGTGCCTTCGTACAAATGAACACTTCCGACAGGGGAGCGCGCACAGCGCTGAGAGTGCGGCAGGGCCGCAGACCCTCGGACCTGATCCGGGTCATACCGGCGTAGGGAGTCAACAACCTCATGAACACTCGGCTTCGGCGTGCCATCGGCACCGCGCTCATCGGAGCTCTGGGCGTGGGCACGCTCGCCGCCTGTGGCGACGAGGGGGCGAAGGACACCTCGTCCAAGGGCACCGAGTCGAAGACCGTGACCCTCGTCAGCCATGAGTCCTTCACCGCCTCGGACCCCGTCCTTCAGGCCTTCACGAAGGAAACCGGTTACACCGTCAAGGTGCTGAAGAGCGGGGACGCGGGAACCGCCCTCAACCAGGAGATCCTCACCAAGGGCTCCCCGCGCGGCGATGTCTTCTTCGGTGTGGACAACACCCTGCTCTCGCGTGCGCTCGACAACGACATTTTCGTGCCGTACGAGGCGAAGGGCCTGGAGCGGATCCCGGACGCGGTCCAGCTCGACAAGGACAAGCACAGGGTCACGCCCGTCGACACCGGCGACATCTGTGTCAACTACGACAAGAAGTACTTCGCCGACAAGAAGCTGGCGCCGCCGCAGTCCTTCGACGACCTGATCAAGCCCGCGTACAAGAACCTGCTGGTCACCGAGAACGCCGCGACCTCCTCGCCCGGCCTCGGCTTCCTGCTCGGCACGGTCGGCAAGTACGGCGAGGAGGGCTGGCAGGACTACTGGAAGAAGCTCAAGGCCAACGGCGTCAAGGTCGTCGACGGCTGGGAGCAGGCGTACAACCAGGAGTTCTCCGGGTCCGCCGCCGGCCGGAAGGCCAACGCGGACCGCCCGCTGGTCGTGTCGTACGCCTCCAGCCCGCCGGTCGAGGTGCTGTACGCCGAGCCGCAGCCGGCCGAGGCCCCGACCGGTGTCTCCACCGGCACCTGCTTCCGGCAGACCGAGTTCGCCGGCCTGCTGAAGGGCGCGAAGAACGAGGAGGGCGGAAAGGCCCTGCTGGACTTCCTGATCAGCAAGCGGTTCCAGGAGGACATGCCGCTGAACATGTTCGTCAACCCGGTGGTGCGGGACGCGAAACTCCCCGAGCTGTTCACCGAGCACGGCGTCACGATCGACAAGCCGGAGACCGTCGCTCCGGAGACGATCGCCAAGAACCGTGAGCAGTGGGTCCAGGCGTGGTCCTCGCTCGTGGTGAAGTAGCCGACAAGGCCGACCGGGCCCGGCGCGCCGTGGCGGACACGCGCGCCGGGAGCGCGGCAAGGCTCGGCCTGATGGTTCTGCCTGCCGTGTTCTTCGCGGTCTTCTTCGCCTGGCCCGTCGCCTCCATCGTGGGCCGTGGGCTCAGGACCGACACCGGCTGGCAGTTCGGCCGGATCGGAGAGGTGCTGACCCGTCCCGATCTGCTGGACGTGCTGTGGTTCACCACCTGGCAGGCCGTCGCCTCGACCGTGCTCACGCTGCTGATCGCGTTGCCCGCCGCGTATGTCTTCGCCCGTTACGACTTCCGCGGGAAGCAACTGCTGCGGGCAGTGGTCACCGTGCCGTTCGTGCTGCCCACCGTTGTCGTCGGCACCGCCTTCCTGGCGCTGGTCGGGCGCGGCGGACTGCTCGACGAGGCGTGGGGCGTACGGCTCGACACCACCGTCTGGGCCATCCTGCTTGCCCATGTCTTCTTCAACTACGCCGTTGTCGTACGGACCGTGGGCGGTCTGTGGTCACAGCTCGACCCGCGCCAGGAGGAGGCCGCCCGGGTGCTCGGCGCCGGGCGGTTCGCGGCTTGGCGGCGTGTCACCCTGCCCGCGCTGGCGCCCGCCGTGGCGTCCGCCGCGCTCATGGTCTTCCTGTTCACCTTCTCCTCCTTCGGAGTCGTACTGATCCTGGGCGGCCCCGCCTTCTCCACCCTGGAAGTGGAGATCTACCGGCAGACCGCGCAGTTGCTCGACCTGCCCACCGCCGCGGTGCTGACGATGGTGCAGTTCGCCGCGGTCACCGCGATCCTCGCCGTGCACGGCTGGACCGTACGGCGGCGGGAGACCGCGCTGCGGCTGGTGGACCCCGCGACCACCGCGCACCGGCCGCGCGGTGCGGGCCAATGGGCGCTTCTCGGCGCGGTCCTGGGCACGGTCCTGGTGCTGATCGTGGCACCGCTCGCGGTGCTGGTGGAGCGCTCGCTCTCCGGCCCCGACGGGTACGGCTTCACGTACTACCGGGCCCTCCGGACGGCCGACGGCACCTTCCTCGTACCGCCCGTCGAGGCCATCTGGAACTCGCTGCAGTACGCCCTCGCCGCGACCGCCATCGCGCTGCTCGTCGGCGGCCTCGCCGCGACCGCGCTCACCAGGCGCGCGGGCCGGTTCGTCCGCGGCTTCGACGCACTGCTGATGCTGCCGCTCGGGGTGTCCGCCGTCACCGTCGGCTTCGGTTTCCTGATCACCCTCGACGAGCCGCCGCTCGACCTGCGGACGTCCTGGATCCTGGTTCCGCTGGCGCAGGCCCTGGTCGGCGTGCCCTTCGTCGTACGCACCATGCTGCCCGTACTGCGTGCCGTCGACGACCGGCTCCGTGAGGCCGCCGCCGTGCTCGGCGCCTCGCCGCTGCGCGCGTGGCGGGAGGTCGACCTGCCGATGGTGCGCCGGGCGCTGCTGATCGCGGCCGGTTTCGCCTTCGCCGTGTCGCTCGGCGAGTTCGGGGCGACCGTCTTCATCGCCCGGCCCGACCGTCCGACGCTGCCGGTCGCCGTGGCCCGGCTGCTGGGCCGGGTCGGTGATCTCAGCTACGGGCAGGCGATGGCCCTGAGCACGATTCTGATGCTGGTGTGCGCGGTGTCGCTGCTGCTGCTGGAGCGCATACGCACCGACCGGACGGGGGAGTTCTGATGACCCTGCTGCGACTGGACGCCGTCACGGTCCGTTTCGGGGAGCGAAAGGCCCTCGACGGCGTCGACCTGGAGGTCGCCGAGCACGAGACCGTATGCGTGCTCGGGCCGAGCGGCTCCGGCAAGTCCACCCTGCTGCGGGCCGTCGCCGGGCTCCAGCCGGTCGACACCGGCCGGATCCTGCTGGGCGGCGCCGACCAGACGAGCGTGCCCACGCACCGGCGGGGCGTGGGACTGATGTTCCAGGACCACCAGCTCTTCCCTCAGCGTGACGTGGGCGGCAATGTCGCCTTCGGGCTGCGGATGCGCGGTGCGGCCCGGAGTGAACAGGAGCGGCGCGTCGCCGAGTTGCTGGACCTCGTGGGGCTGCCCGGCGCGGGGCGGCGGGCCGTCGCCGCGCTCTCCGGTGGCGAGCAGCAGCGAGTGGCGCTGGCCCGTGCACTCGCCCCGAGCCCGCGGCTGCTGATGCTCGACGAGCCGCTGGGTCAGCTCGACCGTACGCTCCGGGAGCGTCTCGTCGTAGAACTGCGGCAGCTCTTCGGACAGTTGGGGACGACCGTGCTGGCCGTCACGCACGACCAGGGTGAGGCTTTCGCGCTCGCCGACCGCGTCGTCGTGATGCGGGACGGGCGGATCGCGCAGGTCGGTACACCGCTGGAGGTCTGGCAGCGGCCTGCGTCCGCCTTCGTGGCGCGCTTCCTCGGCTTCGACAACGTGGTGCCGGCGACGGTCGCGGGCGAGGCCGCGGACACGCCGTGGGGCAAGGTGCCGGTGCCGGCGGGCGCGCCGCAGGGGCCGGGTGAACTGCTCGTACGTCCTGCCGGCGTGCGGCTCGTCGAGCCCCCGGAGGGCCTTCCCTGTACGGTGGCGGGCCGTACGTTCCGGGGTACGCACGTCTCCGTGCTGCTCCGGCCGGAGGACGGCGCGCCCCTGCTGGAGGCCGCGTGCGCGCTGCGTGACGCGCCGGAGGACGGTGCGCGGGTGGGCGTCGCGTTCGATGCCGGCGAGGTCGTGGTCCTGAGCTGATGCCAGGACAGCAGTGCGCGCGGTCCTGGCGTGTGGCGTGCCGGTACGTCCGGGGGCACGGCCCATGGCCAGACCGGAGAGGCTGAACCGCCGCAGGCGACCGTGTGCGTCCACCGCCGGATATCCGGCCCGGGTGCGCCGGTCCACCCCGGCGCGATGCGTGCCCCCGCCGCAGTGCGGGCACACCCCGTGTGTGTCGCCGGCACGCGAGCGCCGCCCCGGTCCGCCCCATGGGACGGACCGGGAGCGTATCCGGCTTCGCCTGGTGGGGGAGGCCCGCGGGCTTCCGGGGGATGGTGCGGGCCGGTGGGCCCGATTGTGCCGGGGTCCGGGCGGAGCCCCGGTAAGGTGCGGCAACGGCCGCTCCGTGTCGACGGCCGGCAGCGCGGATGTACGCTCCGTCAGATCGACGGATCGCAGGTGGAATCCGTCGATCGGGCCGCGAGCGACCGCCTCGTCGAATTCGGCCGGGGATGAGATCTCACGGTCATGGTGATCCACGCCGTCAGGGTGAGAGCGGGAGGACCGCGAGCTCGCCGACCAGCCAGGTCACCGGCGCGAACAGGGCCAGCAGCGCGACCGCCCGCAGGGCCGCGGCGGCGCGCAGCAGTTTGGCGGGCGCGCCCAGGCGCAGCATGGTGTCACGCGTGCCGGCGCGGTCGTGTGTGGTCTCCAGAGCGGCGGTCAGCAGGGTGGCGACCGTACAGCCCATGACGAGGGCCGCGCCGAGCCCGGTGAGCGGACCGAACGCCGGGGGCTTGCCCGCGGCCGCGTACAGATTGGCGGCGGTGTACGTGGCCGCGGCGACGGCGCACAGCACGCCCAGCGGTCTCCCGATGCGCCGGGCCTCCGCCTGGAGTGCCCGCCCGGCGAGCAGCCGTACGGCGCCGGGGCGGGCGGCCTGGAGGAACCGGCCGCACAGGTGGGTGAGGCCGGGTCCGGCCATGGCGAGTCCGATCGCGGCGACGAGCCAGCCGGCCAGGACGCCTGCGGGGCTGCCTTGCAGTTCGCCGGGGAGTGGAAGCAGCGCGCTCCGGGCGTCGGGTGCGCTGCTGTTCGCCGCATATGCCCCCATGGCGAGCCCGGCGGTGGTCAGTGCCACGCCCCAGGGCAGTCCGGCGGGGGGCGGGGCGGGCTCTGTGCCGTCCTGGGCCGGGTCCTTACCCGGCTTGCCGGGTTTGGTACGGCGAGGGCACAGGGCGAGCGCGGTCGCGCAGGAAGCGATGACCGGGGTCAGGGACAGAAGGATGAGAGCGGCGCCGAGCGGCAGTGGCCGGCCGGCGGCGAGCAGCCCGGCGGCGGCGCCGTCGAGGGGCAGTCCGCCGATGCCGCCCCGCATCTGGAGGAAGAGCAGCAGGGCGAGCATGCTGCCGAGGGCGGTGCAGAGGGCCGTGGACGCGGCGGCGATCGCGGTCAGCCGGACGGGCCCGAGCCCGATGGCGGACAGTCCGGGTCTGGGCCGGGTGCTGGGGTCCGTCCGGGCGACGGCGACCGCGAGATACGCGGTGGCGGCGAGCGGGACAGCGCACCACAGCAGTCGCAGGGAGGACTGCGCGGACTGCTCGGGGTGCGCCACGGCGTGGCTGAGGGTGCACAGCAGCAGGAAGCCTGTGCCCGCGGAGGAGGCGGCGACGAGCAGTCGGCGCAGCAGGACCAGGGGGTGGCTGCCGCGGGCTAGACGTAGAGCGAGCACGCGGCCCGGCCTTCCGTCTCGGCAAGGCGGGAGGTGCCGACCCGTCGGCCGTCCATGAGGCCGATCGTGCGGTCGGCGAGTTCGGCGATGTCGTCGTCATGGCTGGCGAGGACGACGGTGATGCGGTGCGAACGGGCCGCGGCGGTGAGGGTGCGCAGGGCGTGGGCGCGGTCGGCCCGGTGCAGGGTGGCGGTGGGCTCGTCGGCGAAGAGGACCGCGGGGGTGGTCACCAGGGCGCGGGCGATGGCGACCCGCTGGCGCTGGGCCTGGAGCAGGGCATGGGGGCGTTTGGTGGCGCAGGAGCCGATGTCGAGGCGTTCCAGCCATTCGACGGCGGTGGTCCTGGCGGACCGGTGCGAGCTGCCGCGCAGCAGCAGCGGCAGGGCCGCGTTCTCCCAGGCGTTCAGTTCCGGTACGAGTCCGGGCTCAGGGCCGATCCAGCCGAACCTGTCCAGGCGCAGGCGCTCGCGGGCAAGCCGGCCCATGGTGTGCACGGGGGTGCTGTTGAACCACACCTCGCCCTGCTGCGGGATCAGCTCGCCGGAGAGGCAGCGCAGCAGGGTCGTCTTGCCGCAGCCCCGTGGGCCGTAGAGGGCGAGGATCTCGCCCTCGCGCACCCCGAGGGACACGCCGTTGAGCGCGGGGGAGCCGCTGTGGGTGTGATGCAGGGAGCGCGCCCAGAGCACGTCGTTGTCCGGCGGGGCCATGGCGAACACCTCGGTTCAGATCGGATTCCGTCCCCCGTCCGGGGGAACGAAGACGAGGCCGATGGGTCACTCGAACCGTAGGTATTGAGATGCGGGCAGCGCGGAAAGCACGCGGCCCGGGTGCCTCCGTTCCCACTCGAACGGAGGCACCCGGGCCGGTTGATCATGGGGGTCCCCCTCTGCTCATGGGGGTCCCCCCTGCTCGAGCGAAGCCGAGAGCTCGGGGGAGAAGCCGAGAGCTCGGGGGAGAAGCCGAGAGCTCGGGGGAGATCAGAGTCCGATCGGGGACCGGATCACAGCTCAGAGCTTGGTCCAGGCCTCGGCGAGCACCCCGCGCAGGATGCCCTCGATCTCGTCGAACGTCGCCTGGTCGGAGATCAGCGGCGGGGCCAGCTGGATGACCGGGTCGCCACGGTCGTCGGCGCGGCAGTACAGACCGGCGTCGAAGAGCGCCTTGGAGAGGAAGCCGTAGAGCACGCGCTCGGTCTCCTCGTCCGTGAAGGACTCCTTGGTGTTCTTGTCCTTGACCAGCTCGATGCCGTAGAAGAAGCCGTTGCCGCGGACGTCGCCGACGATCGGCAGGTCGAGCAGCTTCTGCAGCGTCGCGAGGAAGGCGCCCTCGTTGTCCAGCACGTGCTGGTTGAGGCCTTCCTTGTCGAAGATGTCGAGGTTGGCCAGACCCACCGCGGCGGAGACCGGGTGGCCACCGAAGGTGTAGCCGTGCAGGAAGGTGTTGTCGCCCTTGTAGAACGGCTCGGCGAGACGGTCCGAGACGATGCAGGCGCCGATCGGGGAGTAACCCGAGGTCATGCCCTTGGCGCAGGTGATCATGTCCGGCACGTAGCCGAACTTGTCACAGGCGAACGTCGTGCCGAGGCGGCCGAAGGCGCAGATGACCTCGTCGGAGACGAGCAGTACGTCGTACTGGTCACAGATCTCGCGGACCCGCTGGAAGTATCCGGGCGGCGGCGGGAAACAGCCACCGGCGTTCTGCACCGGCTCCAGGAAGACCGCGGCGACGGTGTCCGGGCCCTCGAAGAGGATCTGCTGCTCGATCTGGTCGGCGGCCCAGCGGCCGAAGGCCTCCGGGTCGTCGCCGTGGATCGGCGCGCGGTAGATGTTCGTGTTCGGCACCTTGTGCGCACCGGGCACCAGCGGCTCGAACGGGGCCTTCAGGCCCGGCAGGCCGGTGATGGAGAGGGCGCCCTGCGGGGTGCCGTGGTAGGCGACCGCGCGGGAGATGACCTTGTACTTGGTCGGCTTGCCGATCAGCTTGAAGTACTGCTTGGCCAGCTTCCAGGCGGTCTCGACCGCCTCGCCGCCACCGGTGGTGAAGAAGACCTTGTTGAGGTCGCCCGGGGCTTCGTTGGCAAGGCGCTCGGCCAGCTCGACGGCCTTCGGGTGGGCGTACGACCACACCGGGAAGAAGGCGAGCTCCTTGGCCTGCTTGGCGGCGACCTCGGCCAGCTCGGTCCGTCCGTGGCCCGCCTGGACCACGAAGAGGCCGGCGAGGCCGTCGAGGTAGCGCTTGCCCTTGTCGTCGTAGATGTAGGTGCCCTCACCACGCACGATGGTGGGGACGGGTGCGTTCTCGTACGACGACATGCGGGTGAAGTGCATCCACAGGTGGTCGTAGGCGGTCTTGGAGAGGTCCTGGGTCACGGCTATCGGGATCCCCACATGTAGGTCTGCTTCTTGAGCTTGAGGTAGACGAAGCTCTCGGTGGAGCGCACGCCGGGGAGGGTGCGGATGCGCTTGTTTATGACATCCAGCAGGTGGTCGTCGTCCTCGCAGACGATCTCCACCAGCATGTCGAAGGAGCCCGCGGTCAGGACCACGTACTCCACTTCCGGCATGGCCGTCAGCGCTTCCGCGACGGGGTCGAGGTCACCCTCGACGTTGATGCCGACCATCGCCTGTCGCCTCAGACCCACCGTGAGCGGGTCGGTGACGGCGACGATCTGCATCACGCCCTGGTCGAGCAGCTTCTGGACGCGCTGGCGTACGGCGGCTTCGGACAGGCCCACGGCCTTCCCGATGGCCGCGTACGGACGGCGCCCGTCCTCCTGAAGCTGTTCAATGATCGCCAGGGAGACGGCGTCGATCGTCGGGGACGAGGCCGCCCCGTATCTGGAGTCTGCGCTGCGACTGGCCACGGCTTCACTGTGCACCGAACATCGTCGATATGGCAACCCCAGACCGATGAAATTCGTTGTTGTGAGGCGGGGATCTCACTGAATTCGAAGTTCGGGAGGGTTGGGCCTGTCGAAATAGTGGACCCACCGATTAGGGTGAGGGTTCACCCATCGGACATCTCTGACAGGAGGGGTGGCTGTGACCACCGAACTGCGTCGTCTGCGCAATTACATCGACGGGGAGTTCCGGGACGCCGTGGACGGGCGGACCATCGAGGTGGTCAACCCGGCCACGGGAGAGGCCTACGCGACCTCGCCGCTCTCCGGACAGTCGGATGTCGACGCGGCCATGGCCGCCGCCGCGGCCGCATTCCCGGCCTGGCGCGACACCACGCCGAGCGAGCGCCAGAAGGCACTGCTGAAGATCGCGGACGCAGTCGAGGCGCGGGCCGACGAGCTGGTCGCGGCAGAGAGCGAGAACACCGGCAAGCCGCTCGGTCTGACCTCCAGCGAAGAGCTGCCCCCCATGGTCGACCAGATCCGCTTCTTCGCCGGTGCCGCCCGGCTGCTCGAGGGCCGCTCGGCCGGCGAGTACATGGAGGGCATGACCTCGATCATCCGCCGTGAGCCGGTGGGCGTCGTGGCGCAGGTCGCGCCGTGGAACTACCCGATGATGATGGCCGTCTGGAAGTTCGCCCCGGCCATCGCCGCGGGCAACACCGTCGTCCTCAAGCCGTCGGACACCACCCCGGCCTCCACCGTGCTGCTCGCCGAGATCATCGGCGAGATCCTGCCCAAGGGTGTCTTCAACGTCGTCTGCGGTGACCGCGAGACGGGCCGCGCCATGGTCGAGCACGAGGTCCCGGCGATGGCCTCCATCACCGGTTCCGTACGCGCCGGTATGCAGGTCGCCGAGTCCGCGGCCAAGGACGTCAAGCGCGTTCACCTGGAGCTGGGCGGCAAGGCCCCGGTCGTCGTCTTCGAGGACACCGACATCGCCAAGGCCGTCGAGGACATCGCGGTGGCGGGCTACTTCAACGCCGGTCAGGACTGCACGGCCGCGACCCGTGTCCTGGTGCACGAGTCCATCCACGACGAGTTCGTGGCCGCCCTCGCCAAGGCCGCCGCCGACACCAAGACCGGCCTGCCGGACGACGAGGACGTGCTCTTCGGCCCCCTCAACAACGCCAACCAGCTGAAGCAGGTCACCGGCTTCATCGAGCGCCTCCCCGCCCACGCCAAGGTCGAGGCGGGCGGCCACCGGGTGGGCGACAAGGGCTACTTCTACGCCCCGACCGTCGTCTCCGGCCTCAAGCAGGACGACGAGATCATCCAGAACGAGGTCTTCGGCCCGGTCATCACCGTCCAGTCCTTCCGTGACGAGGACCAGGCCGTCGAGTACGCGAACGGCGTGGAGTACGCCCTCGCGTCCTCGGTGTGGACCAAGGACCACGCTCGCGCCATGCGTATGTCCAAGCGCCTCGACTTCGGCTGTGTGTGGATCAACACCCACATCCCGCTGGTCGCGGAGATGCCGCACGGCGGCTTCAAGAAGTCCGGCTACGGCAAGGACCTCTCGGCGTACGGCTTCGAGGACTACACGCGCATCAAGCACGTGATGACCTCGCTCGGCTGAGTCCGCGCCCGGGGCGGGCGGGTGGGGCTTCCCCCACCCGCCCGCCTTTGTTTTCAGGATGGTTGACAAGGTGTCTTATCGGGACCCCGAGGGCGTACAGAGTGTCCATTGTTCGTTGACCGGGTGATCGGCATCCTGCGTTGGTGTCAGCGAACTCCGTGAAATCCACGCCCCGTCGGTCCCTGCTACGCGCCCTTGGTGGCGGAGCCGCGCTCACCGCGCTCGCCGGATGCGGGGTGCCGGGGGCGAGAGTGGCCCCCCGCGACCGTGCCGCGCCCGACCTGTCGCAGACGGACCGGACCGTGTCCTTCGCCAACTGGCCGCTCTACATCGACGTCGACGAGGAGAACGAGCAGAGGCGGCCCAGCCTCGAGGCGTTCGTCAAGCGCACCGGGATCAAGGTCGAGTACACCGAGGACATCAACGACAACGACGAGTTCTTCGGGAAGATCAGCCCGGCTCTGAAGAACCATCAGGACACCGGACGCGACCTGATCGTCCTCAGCGACTGGATGGCCGCCCGCCTCGTACGGCTCGGCTGGGCCCAGGAGATGGACCGCCAGAAGCAGCCCAACGTCGACAGGCAGCTCGATCCCCAGCTGCGTTCGCCCAAGTTCGACCAGGGCCGGCTGTACACCGTCCCCTGGCAGTCCGGGATCACGGGCATCGCGTACAACCGCAAGAGGCTCGGCCGGGAGATCCGCCACACCAGCGAGCTGTGGGCGGACGACCTGCGTGGCAAGGTGACTCTGCTCTCCGGGCTCGACGAGGCCATGGCGCTGCTGCTGCTGGGCAACGGCGTCGACATCACCCGCTGGACCGCGGACGACTTCCACGACATGTGCGACCAGGTGGAGCGGCGCGTACGCAGCAAGCACATCCGTCGCTTCACCGGAAACGACTACATCAAGGACCTGTCCAGCGGTGATGTGCTGGCCTGTCAGGCCTACTCGGGCGATGTCATCCAGCTCCAGGCCGACAACCCCGACATCGAGTTCCTGGTGCCGGAAGAAGGCGCCGAGCTCTGGGCGGAGTCGCTGATGATCCCCAACCATGCGCGCCACAAGCGCAATGCGGAAGCGCTGGTCGACTACTACTACGAGCCGGAAGTCGCGGCACAGCTGGCTGCCTGGGTCAACTACGTCTGCCCCGTTCCCGCCGCGCGCGACGTCCTCGCCTCCTCCAAGGACAAGGAGCTGGCCGCCCTCGCCGACGACCCGCTGATCTTCCCCGACGATGTGATGCGGGCGAGGCTCTCCACCGCCCGTGACATCACCGAGAAGGAACGGAAGACCTTCACGAAGCGCTGGAACGGGATCGTCGGACTCTGACTCCTGTTTTTGAACGCGTTCATACATGGGCGTACGCTGCGGGCATGAGCGAGAGCGCAGCCCTCTTGCGGGGCATACGTGTCTGGTTGGGCTTCTTCATCGTCTGTCTGGTGCTCAGCGGGGCGACGGCCTTCCCCCTGGTCCATGAACTGCACTGGGCGGAGGACCTGCTGAAGTCCTCCGCCTCGCCGGTGCCCGAGCACTTCCCCGCGCTGCTGGAGTGGATCGAGCGGGTGCGCGCCGGGCTCGACGACACCGATGCCAAGTACCCCTTCGTGCTGTACGGAACGGACTGGCTGGCCTTCGCTCATCTCGTCATCGCGGTGGCCTTCTACGGGCCGTACCGCGACCCCGTACGCAACATCTGGGTGATCGAGTTCGGCGTCATCGCCTGCGCGGGGATCATCCCCCTGGCCCTCATCTGCGGGCCGGTCCGGGGTATCCCCTTCTGGTGGTCGGTCATCGACATGTCGTTCGGCGTCTTCGGGGTGATCCCGCTGCTGGTCGTCCGGCGCAGGATCAAGCGCCTGGAGGCGCTGACGGCGCCGGTACGCGCACCGGCGCCCGTCGCGGCGGTGTGAGGCGTCAGCGGGCGAAGGCGGCGAGGACGATGTCCATGGCCACTGGGTTCATGTTCTCGCCCTTCGCGTCGATGGAGTTGACCGAGTAGACGAGGGTGCGGGACAGGTCGCGGGTGGCACCGATCGCGGTGTTGTAGCCGTAGCGGCCGCCGGTCTTGCCCCAGGCCACCGTGCCGTCGGGCAGCACGATCCGGGACAGCCCGGCGGTGAACTGGGCGGACTTGCCGGAGGCGAAGTCCTTCACCTTCGGCAGGGTGAACATCTCCTCCAGCTGGGGTTCGGGAACCACCTCGCCGCGGAACAGGGCGAACAGGAAGCGTTCCAGGTCCGCCGTGGTGGAGATGATGTCGCCCGCCGCCCGCCGGTCCGTCGAGCACCACTCGGTCACATCGACCAGCTCGGTCGAGCCGTCGGGCTTTTCCACCGCCTGGTAGCCGTGGTTGTGCGGGCCGTGGATCCTCGGGTCGGCGCCCGGGAACGAGGTGTGCCGCAGACCCAGCGGCTTCAGGATCCGGTCGCGGACCGCCTGCTCGTAGGAGGTGCCGGTGAGCTTCTCGATCAGCAGGCCGAGCACCGTGTAGTCGATGTTGAGGTAGTGCTGCTTGGTGCCGGGGCTGAACTCTGGTCCCTTGGCGACCGCGTTGGCGATCTGCGCCCGCGGGTCGACCGTGTCGAAGCGATGGGCGTACAACGCCTCGAAGCTGTCACCGGGGCCGTCGGCAGCCTGGATGCCGCTGGTGTAGTTCAGCAGCTGGCGCACGGTGACCGGCTCGAAGGTGTCCGGCAGCAGGCCCGGCAGGTACGTCTGTACGGGCTCGTTCAGATCGACCTTGCCCTCGGCCGCGAGCTGGAGGACCACGGCCGCGGTGAAGGTCTTGGTGACGGAACCGGCCCGGAAGCGGGCGTGTTCCATGGCCTTGCGGCCGGTCTCCAGGTCGGCCACACCGGCGCTGCCCGTCCAGCTGCCGCCGGTGCCCCCGACCCGTACCAGCGCGGCGGTCGCGTCGGCGTTCGGCAGCCCGGCGATCGCGGCGGACAGGGCCTCGGCGTCCGGGGTGGGGACGGCGGTGGATAAGGCCGTGGCGGAGGAGGCGGTCTCGGCCGCCGCCGGCGCGATCGCACCGGCGGCGAGGCCGAGGACCAGGGCGGCGGCGAGGGCGACGCGCGCGGTCGTACGCATGGGAACTCCGGGTGTGGAAGATGTCCGTGGTTGACGGCTTCCATCCTGTCGATCTTGGCCAGGATCCGTATCGTCCCCAAGTACGGCCCGGTGCCCGGAAGTTCTCAGGGTCGCCCCTGAGACCGTCCCGGGGTGGCGCCTCAGGGCTTACGGGCTACCGCACCGAACTGCGCCACCGGCGCGCCCTCGGCGCCCTCGTCCGGTCGCCACAGCGCGCAGGAAACGATCCCCGGCTCCAGCACCTCCAGGCCCTCCAGGAAACTTTCGAACTCCTCCCGGCTGCGCGCGGTGATCGGGGGCGTGGCGTTCTCGTTCCAGAAACGCATCGCCTCGGCGTTCCCCTCGCCGCCCAGCTCCAGCGTGGGGTGGGTGAGCACCAGATGGCTGCCCGACGGCACGGCGTCCATCAAGGTCTTCACGACCGACCGCGCGGCGGCGGTGTCCAGGATGAAGTTGAGAATGCCGAGCATCATCACCGCGACCGGACGCTTCGGATCCAGGGTCGGCTCGATGGCGCGGAGGATCCCCTCGGGGTGGTGCGCGTCGGCGTCGATGTACGCGGTCGCACCCTCGGGGGAGCTGGTCAGCAGGGCGCGGGCGTGCGTCAGCACGATCGGGTCGTTGTCGACGTAGGCGATCCGGGACTCCGGGGCGACGCGCTGGGCGACCTCATGGGTGTTCTCGGCCGTGGGCAGACCGGTGCCGATGTCCAGGAACTGCCGGATGCCCGCCTCAGCGGCGAGATACCTCACGGCCCGGCCCAGGAACGCGCGGTCCGCGCGCGCCACTTCGCCGATGCTCGGGTACATGCCGGTGACCTGGTCGCCCACCGCGCGGTCCACCGGATAGTTGTCCTTGCCGCCCAGCCAGTAGTTCCAGACGCGGGCGTTGTGCGCTATGTCGGTGCGGATTCTGTCGGTCATGGGGCTGCTCCTCAACATGCTGTGCCGGTGGGCGGGTTGGCAGGACGGCCGATCACCTTACGCAATACGCCGACACGGTTGGTGGTGATGGAGTCCGTCCCGATCGCGATCAGCCGCCGCATACTGGCCGCGGTGTCCGGGGTCCAGGCCGAGACCAGCTGCCCGTCCCGGTGGATACGGGCCGTCAGCTCCCGGTCGAGCAGGGAGAAACGGTAGTTGAGCCAGCGCGGGCGCAGCGCGTCCAGCAGCAACGGGGGCGGTGGGGCGAGCGTCGTCCAGGTCATGGCGATCTCCGCGGCAGGGTCGGCGGCGCGCACCTTCAGCATGGTGGTGGCGCCCGCGCAGTAGTACGTCCGCTCGTCGGCGCCGCAGTCCCGGACCACGCCGAGCACGGCCCGTACCGTGGCCTCGGATGCACCCGGCAGATCGATCATGACGCGGTGCCCGCCCAGCGCGGTCAGGGCCTCCTGCAGGGTGGGCACCCCGCCGCGGGTCAGCCCGTGCACCTCGGCCCCGGTGAGATCCGCGAGCGCCAGGTCGTGCCTCCACAGGCGCTTCAGTGTCCGGTCGTGCAGCAGCACGGGCACGCCGTCACGGGTGAGCCGTACGTCGATCTCGACCGCGTCCGCCCCCCGTCCCAGCGCCGAGCGCAGGGACGGGAGGGTGTTCTCACGGAAGCGGTACGGGTCCCCGCGGTGGCCGACGGCTGTCAGCGAGCGAGCCATGCCGTGGTGTAGCTGTCGACCTCCGCCGCGAGCCGGGACTTGCCCGCCGGGTCCAGGAAGGACGCCTCCACGGCGTTCTTCGCCAGATCGGCCAGACCGCGCTCGTCCAGGTCCAGCAGCCGGGCGGCGACGGCGTACTCGTTGTTCAGGTCGGTACCGAACATCGGCGGGTCGTCGCTGTTGACGGTCACCAGCACGCCCGCCGCGACCATCTCCTTCATCGGGTGCTGCTCGATGTCGCCGACGGCCCGGGTCGCGACGTTGGAGGTCGGGCAGACCTCCAACGGGATGCGGTGCTCGGCGAGATGGGCCAGCAGCTTCGGGTCCAGCGGGGCGCTGACGCCGTGGCCGATGCGCTCGGCGCGCAGCTCGGTCAGCGCGTCCCAGATGGTCTGCGGCCCGGTGGTCTCGCCGGCGTGCGGGACGCTGCGCAGTCCGGCCGCGATGGCCCGGTCGAAGTACGGCTTGAACTGCGGCCGCGGCACACCGACCTCGGGGCCGCCGAGGCCGAATGAGACCAGGCCCTCCGGGCGCAGGTCCACCGCGAGCCGGGTGGTCTCCTCGGCCGACTCCAGACCCGCCTCCCCCGGGATGTCGAAGCACCAGCGCAGGACGACGCCGAGCTCCTGCTCCGCGGCCTTGCGGGCGTCCTCGATCGCCTCCATGAACGCGACCTCGTCGATCCCCCGCCGGATCGAGCTGAACGGGGTGATGGTCAGCTCGGCATACCGGATGTTCTGCCGCGCCATGTCGCGGGCGACCTCGAAGGTCAGCAGCCGCACGTCCTCCGGGGTGCGGATCAGATCCACCACGGAGAGATAGATGTCGATGAAGTGGGAGAAGTCGGTGAAGGTGAAGTAGTCCGCCACTGCCTCGGGGTCCTTGGGCACGGGGGAGTCGGGGTGCCGCGCGGCCAGTTCGGCGACGATCCGGGGGGACGCGGAGCCGACGTGGTGCACATGGAGTTCTGCCTTGGGGAGCCCTGCGATGAAGGGGTGCAGGTCGGTCACGATTCCTCCGGATGCTGCTGTTGTCCTGCCGGTTCAGGGATCATGGTAGGCACGCGGTCCGGGCGGGGACTGGGCCGTTAGCATGACGGGACCACGATGGGGAGGGCCATGTCAGACAACGCCGCGCAGCCGAACGGGACGCCGGAGCCGAACGATCCCTGGGCTCCGCCGGAGCGCAAGACGCCTCCGGCCCAGCCGCCGGCGGGATACGGGGCCCCGGTGCCCCCGGTGCACGATCAGCCGACCGTCGCGTCGATGCCGGGCGTCGGCACGGACGCCACCCCGCCGCCCCCGCCCGGCCCGGGCCAGGCCGTTCCCGGCAGCTACGGCTATCCGTCCTACCCGGCCCCGAACGCCGGCGCGCCCTACGGCGGCCAGCCCGGATACGGCTACACGGCCCCCGGTACGGTGCCGGGCTACCCCGGTTACGCCGGCGGCTGGCCCGGGATGGGCGCGGCCCCGCAGAACGGGTTCGGCATCACCGCCCTGGTGCTCGGCATCGTCTCGGTGGTGCTGTTCTGCCTCTACGGCTTCCAGATCATCCTCGGCATCCTGGCGGTGATCTTCGGCGTCCTCGGCCGCAACCGCGCCAAGCGCGGCGAGGCGACGAACGGGGGCATGGCACTGGCCGGGATCATCCTGGGGGCCCTCGGCATCCTGGTGAGCACCGTGATCATCGGATTTATTGTGTGGGTGGCGACGCACGCGGACGACTTCGAGGGCGACACGTACGACGACCCGTTCGCCACGTCGCTGTCCGTCGACGCGGCGCAGCCGTCTGCGGCCGTGGTGCGCTGAGCGGACACCGTCGCGGGGAGGGCGGGCCGGTGCGCCCGTCCTCGCGCGCCGGACGAGCCTGAGCCGGCCACCCTCGCAGGCGCGGACCTTTGGTCCTGCCCGGCCGATCATGCCGGGCTCGCGACGCACCCCCAGGCGCCGCGCCTCTCCCCCTTCGGGCACGGGAGGTACCCCCATCGCATGCGGTGGGCCCTCCTCCGCCTTGCGATGCACGGCACCAGCCGCCGCTCCCTGGTCCGGCCTGAGCGACCGGACAGGGCCTGGTGCCCCTCCCGCAACGTTTGCCCCGTCGCGACGCTCCCCCGGCTACCTCCCCCAGGGGTGCCCCCAGCGGTGCCCCCGGGCACGCACGCTCGCTGCGTTGGCCGAAAACCCAAGGAGCGCTGCTACGAGGGTCTTCGGCCGCCGTGCGATCGCACGCACCGGACGCCGCTCCTCGACGGGCAACGTTGCCGGTCGCGGCACTAGTTGGCGCGCAGGTGCTCGCGGGCCTCCATCAGGGCGAAGCCGAGCAGGTTGAGGCCGCGCCAGCGGGCCGGGTCGTGCGCGTGGTCGTCGTCGGCGGCCAGGCCTATGCCCCAGATCCGGTCCAGCGGGCTGGCCTCGACCAGCACCCGCTCGCCCGTGCCGAGCAGGAAGTCCCTCAACTCGGCGTGCTGCCCGAACTTGTGGATGCTGCCGGCCACCACGATGCCGTACCGCTCGCGCTCCCACACCGCCTCGTCGAAGCCGCGCACCAGTCGCCCGGCGCGCTTGGCCAGCGCCGGGTTCCGCGCCTCCACTGCCTGGCGCTCGGCTTCCTCGTCACCGAACAGGCGGGCCTTTTCGGCCATCATCCAGTGCTCCGCGGTCGCGTAGCGCACCCCGTCCACGGTGAAGGGCGACGCCCACCACTGGCTGAGACAGCTCGCTCCCATCTGCCCGTCCGGCCTCGGTGTGTGCCCCCAGAAGTGCAGGAACCGGACCCTCTTTCCTGTCCTGATCTGCCTGGTCAGCTCATCGACGTCGATCATGCATGCGAGTCTGGCATCCACCACTGACACCTCGTACGGGATTTCCCGTGGGGCGCGACACATTGTTCGACAGATTCCGTCGCGTAACCAAAGCGCAACAACGGAATCACTTGTTGGCCTCATGGGGCTCTGTCAGGATCGGCATTCAAATCGAGCCGGAGCTACGGAGAGCGTGATGGATAACCGCTTCCAGGCACAGGACCGCTTCGCGGACGGTGCGCAGTACATCGGCGGGCGCCTGCGCCCTGGAACCTCGGGTCAGATGCACCACGTCATCGACCCGGCGACGGGCGACAAGGTGTACACCTATGAGCGCGCCGGCCGGGCCGAGGTGGACGCCGCCGTGTCCGCCGCCCGGGAGGCGCTTCCCGGCTGGGCGGCCGCCACCCCGGGAGAGCGGTCCGACGCCATGCACCGCTTCGCCTCGGTGCTCGCCGAGCGCGCCGACGAACTGGCGCGCGCCGAGTCGCTGCAGTGCGGCAAGCCGATCAAGCTCACGACCGAGTTCGATGTTCCGGGCACCGTCGACAACACCGCCTTCTTCGCGGGCGCCGCCCGCCACCTCGAGGGCAAGTCCGCCGGTGAGTACGAGCGGGACCACACCTCGTACATCCGCCGCGAGCCGATCGGTGTCGTGGGTTCGATCGCGCCCTGGAACTATCCCCTTCAGATGGCCGCGTGGAAGGTCCTTCCGGCCATCGCCGCGGGCAACGCCATCGTGCTCAAGCCGGCCGAACTGACGCCGTTCACCTCGCTGTTGTTCGCCGAGGCGGCAACCGAGGCCGGCATCCCGGACGGTGTCGTCAACATCGTCACCGGCGCGGGCCGGGACGTCGGTGAGCACCTGGTCGGCCACCCGGACGTCGCGATGACCTCCTTCACCGGTTCCACCGGCGTCGGCAAGCGGGTCGCCGAGGTCGCCACCGCCACCGTCAAGCGGCTTCACCTCGAGCTGGGCGGCAAGGCGCCGTTCGTCGTCTTCGACGACGCCGACCTGGAGGCCGCGGTCCATGGCGCGGTCGCCGCCTCGCTGATCAACGCCGGCCAGGACTGCACCGCCGCCACCCGCGCGTATGTCCAGCGGCCGCTGTACGACGCCTTCGTCAGCGGCGTCGCCGACCTGATGCGGACCGTGCGTCTGGGCGACCCGTTCGACCCGTCGACGGACATGGGCCCGCTCGTCTCGCACGTCCACCGGGACCGGGTCGCGGGCTTCGTGGAGCGGGCCCGCTCGTACGCCACCGTGGTCACCGGTGGTGGGGTGCCGCAGGGTGAACTCGCCAAGGGTGCTTATTATTTGCCCACCCTCGTCACGGGCGCCGCCCAGGACAGCGAGGTCGTCCAGTCCGAGATCTTCGGTCCGGTCCTCGCCGTTCTGCCGTTCGACTCCGACGACGAAGGCATTGCCCTGGCCAACGACACTCCGTATGGTCTGGCAGCCTCCGCCTGGAGTCGCGACATCTACCGGGCGAACCGTGCGACCCGCGAGATCAAGGCCGGCTGTGTCTGGGTGAACGACCACATCCCGATCATCAGCGAGATGCCGCACGGCGGCTACAAGGCCAGCGGCTACGGCAAGGACATGTCGTCGTACTCACTCGAGGAGTACACGCAGGTCAAGCACGTCATGTACGACAACAGCGCGGTCGCCAGGAAGGACTGGCACCGCACGATCTTCGGGGACCGTCCATAACGATATGCGGCTACCGCCGCGTGGCGACCGCTGCCCGACCGGGCGGCGGTCGCCACCTCCCGAAAGGGCAGAACAGCGCATGGAGCAGTACGAGTCCGACCGCCTGTCCGCGGCCCAGATGGCCGCCATGAGGCGCAGCTTGACGAACGGCCGAGCCGCCATGACCCGCCGTTCCCTTCTGCGTGCCTCGGGCGTCGGAGCGCTCACGGTCGGTGGTCTGGCCGGCTTGAGCGCATGCGGTATCCCGCCCGCCAAGCGGGAGGACCAGGGGCCCGCGTCCACCGATTTCTCGGCCGAGGAGAAGGTGGTCAACTTCTCCAACTGGACCGAGTACATGGACACCAGTGAGGACGGGAAGCACCGGCCGACGCTGGAGGAGTTCACCAAGCGCACCGGGATCACGGTCAAGTACACCGAGGACATCAACGACAACGTCGAGTTCTTCGGCAAGATCAAGCCCCAGCTGGCGGCCGGCCAGGACACCGGGCGTGACCTGATCATCGCCACCGACTGGCTCGCGTCGCGCATCATCAGGCTCGGCTGGGCCCAGAAGCTCGACCCGGCCAATCTGCCCCATGCGTTCACCAATCTCTCCGGCCAGTTCCGCAACCCGGACTGGGACCCGGGACGGGCGTACTCGTACCCCTGGACCGGTATCCCGGTCGTCATCGCCTACAACTCCAAGGCGACCGGCGGCCGTAAGGTCGACTCGGTCTCGCAGCTGCTGGACGACCCCGAGCTCAAGGGCCGGGTCAGCTTCCTCACCGAGATGCGCGACACGATCGGCATGACCATGCTCGACATGGGCAAGGACCCGGAGAAGTTCACCGACGACGAATTCGACGCGGCGGTCGCCCGCCTCCAGAAGGCCGTCGACACCAAGCAGATCCGGCGGTTCACCGGCAACGACTACACGGCGGATCTCAGCAAGGGCGACATCGCGGCCTGTGTGGCCTGGGCCGGTGACCTCGTCCAGCTCCAGGCCGACAACCCGGACGTCAAGTTCGCGATCCCGGCAGTCGGTTACATGGCGGGGACCGACAACATGCTTGTGCCGGCCAAGGCACGGCACAAGGCCAACGCCGAGAGGCTCATCGACTACTACTACGAGCCTCCGGTGGCCGCGCGGCTCGCCGCGTACATCAACTTCGTCTGCCCGGTCGACGGCGTACGCGAGGAGCTCGAGAAGATCGACCCGGCGCTGGCGTCCAACACCCTGATCCTCCCGGACAAGGCAATGGCCGCCAAGTCGCACGCCTTCCGTTCGCTCACCAGTGAGGAAGAGACCGCGTACGAGGAGAAGTTCGCCAAGCTCATCGGAGCCTGAGTCGCCCCGCCTGACCGCCCCTTTCGACCCCCCGGGACCACAACCCATGACTGACAACAACGCCGGCGGAGACGTCCGCCTCACCGGGATCAGCAAGACGTACGGCTCCTTCACCGCCGTCCACCCGCTCGATCTGACCATTCCGCAGGGCTCCTTCTTCGCCCTCCTCGGCGCCTCCGGCTGCGGAAAGACCACCACCCTGCGGATGATCGCCGGCCTGGAGGAGCCCAGCACCGGTACCGTCTTCCTCGGCGACAGGGACGTCACCGACCTGCCCCCGTACAAGCGGCCGGTCAACACCGTCTTCCAGAGCTATGCGCTCTTCCCGCACCTCGACATCAGCGAGAACATCGCCTTCGGCCTGCGCCGCCGCGGCATCAAGTCGGTGAAGAAGCAGGTCGACGAGATGCTGGAGCTCGTCCAGCTCGGCCAGTTCGCCAAGCGCAAGCCGCACCAGCTCTCCGGCGGCCAGCAGCAGCGCGTCGCCGTCGCCCGCGCCCTGATCAACCACCCGCAGGTGCTGCTCCTCGATGAGCCGCTGGGAGCCCTCGACCTCAAGCTGCGCCGCCAGATGCAGCTGGAGCTCAAGCGGATCCAGACCGAGGTCGGCATCACCTTCATCCATGTCACCCACGACCAGGAGGAGGCCATGACCATGGCCGACCAGGTCGCGGTGATGAACGGCGGCCGGGTCGAGCAGCTGGGCGAGCCCGCCGAGCTCTACGAGAACCCCAGGACCACCTTCGTCGCCAACTTCCTCGGCACCTCCAACCTCATCGAGGCCGAGGTCGTCGACGCGGCCACGGACGTTGTGGTCTCGGCCGGCGGCGCCAAGCTGCGGCTGCCCGCGGACCGCTGTTCCGCGGAGACCCGCACCGGCGGCAAGCTGCTCGTCGGCATCCGCCCGGAGAAGATCTCGATGGTCCACGCCGACGACGAGGACTCCATCGCGGCCGGCCGCAACAAGGTCACCGGCCGAATAGCGGACTCCAGCTTCATCGGTGTCTCCACGCAGTACATCGTGGACAGCCCGGCCGGCCAGGGCCTTTCGGTGTACGAGCAGAACATCGAGCGGGACTCCCGCCTGGTGCCCGGCGCCGAGGTCGTCCTGCACTGGAACCCGGCCCACACCTTCGGCCTCGACGCCGCCCAGGACATCGACGCGGGCGTGGAGAAGGTGGAGGACGCCCAGTGACCGTCACCGAAGCACCGCAGGCCGTCGCGGACCCGCCGCTCCGCAAGGCCTCCACCCGCAAGCGGCTCGTACCGTACTGGCTGCTGCTGCCCGGCATCCTCTGGCTGCTGGTGTTCTTCGCGCTGCCGATGGTCTACCAGGCCTCGACCTCCGTGCAGACCGGGTCCCTGGAGCAGGGCTTCGAGGTCACCTGGCACTTCCAGACCTACTGGGACGCGCTGAAGGAGTACTACCCGCAGTTCGTCCGGTCGCTGCTCTATGCCGGTACGGCCACCGTCCTGTGCCTGGTCCTCGGCTATCCGCTCGCGTACCTGATCGCGTTCAAGGCCGGCCGCTGGCGCAATCTGCTGCTGATCCTGGTCATCGCGCCGTTCTTCACCAGCTTCCTGATCCGTACGCTCGCCTGGAAGACGATCCTCGCGGACGACAGCGCGGTGGTGGCCGCCCTGGACGCCCTGCGCATCCTGGACGTGACCAACTGGCTCGGCTGGACCGAGGGCAACCGTGTGATGGCCACACCGCTCGCGGTGGTCACCGGTCTCACGTACAACTTCCTGCCCTTCATGATCCTGCCGCTCTACACCTCGCTGGAGCGCATCGACACCCGCCTGCACGAGGCGGCCGGCGATCTGTACGCCACGCCGGCCACCACCTTCCGCAAGGTGACCTTCCCGCTCTCCATGCCGGGTGTCGTCTCGGGCACGCTGCTCACCTTCATCCCGGCGAGCGGTGACTACGTCAACGCCGAGCTGCTCGGCTCCACCGACACCAGGATGATCGGCAGCGTCATCCAGTCGCAGTACCTGCGGATCCTCGACTACCCGACGGCGGCCGCGCTGTCCTTCATCCTCATGGCGGTCGTTCTGATCATGGTCACCGTGTACATCCGCCGGGCAGGGACGGAGGACCTGGTATGAGCTGGCTGCGACGCAACCTCGTCGTCATCGCGGGCCTTTGCACGCTCGCCTACCTCATCGTGCCGAACATCGTCGTGACGGTGTTCTCCTTCAACAACCCGACCGGGCGCTTCAATTACGCCTGGCAGGAGTTCTCGCTCGACGCCTGGAAGGACCCGTGCGGCGTCGCCGATCTGTGCGGCACGCTCAGCCTCTCCCTCCAGATCGCCCTGTGGTCGACGATCGGGGCGACCGTCCTCGGCACGATGATCGCCTTCGCGCTGGTCCGCTACCGCTTCAGGGCGCGTGGCGCGGTCAACTCGCTGATCTTCCTGCCGATGGCGATGCCCGAGATCGTGATGGCCGCCTCCCTGCTCGCGCTGTTCCTCAACATGGGCATCGAGCTGGGCTTCTGGACCATCCTCATCGCGCACATCATGTTCTGCCTCAGCTTCGTGGTGGCAGCGGTCAAGGCGCGTGTGCTGTCGATGGATCCGCGTCTGGAGGAGGCCGCGCGTGACCTCTACGCCGGTCCCGTGCAGACCTTCGTACGGGTCACTCTGCCGATCGCCGCTCCCGGCATCGCGGCCGGTGCGCTGCTCTCCTTCGCGCTCTCCTTCGACGACTTCATCATCACCAACTTCAACTCGGGCAACACCGTGACCTTCCCCATGTTCGTGTGGGGATCGGCTCAGCGCGGTACGCCCGTGCAGATCAACGTCATCGGTACGGCGATGTTCGTCATCGCGGTGCTGGTGGTCGTCGCCGGCCAGTTCATCTCCAGCCGACGACAGAAGAGCGCAAAGCCTTAAGGTCCTGTCCGGTCATGCCAGGCGTCGCGAGCCCGGCATGACCGGCCGGACAGGACCTCGATTCCCTGAGGGAGTTGGAAGCCATGGCCGTGACCCGAGCCATGCGTAGTGCCGCACAGTCCCTGACGGACGCCAAGCCCGTCCCCTTCTGGCTGGAGGACCCCGGCAGGCCCGGCGCCCGGCCCGCGCTCGCCGGGATCGAGCGGTGCGATCTGCTCGTCGTCGGCGGGGGATACAGCGGACTGTGGACCGCGCTCATCGCCAAGGAGCGCGACCCGCAGCGGGATGTCGTCCTCATCGAGGGCCAGGAGGTCGGCTGGGCCGCCTCCGGCCGCAACGGCGGCTTCTGCGCGGCTTCCCTCACTCACGGTCTCGGAAACGGCCTCGCCCGCTGGCCGGGCGAGCTGAAGAAGCTGGAGGAGCTCGGCGAACGCAACCTCGACGCCATCGAGGAGGCGGTCGCCCGCTACTCCCTCGACTGCGACTTCGAACGTACCGGCGAGATCGACGTCGCCACCGAACCCCACCAGCTCGAAGAGCTCCGTGAGGTCCACGAGGAGGCCGAGAAACTCGGCTTCACCGGACTGGAGCTCCTCGACCGGGACGCGGTACGCGCCGAGGTCGACTCCCCGACCTTCCTGGGCGGCCTCTACGACCGGCGCGGCGTCGCCATGCTGCACCCGGCCAAGCTCGCCTGGGGCCTCAAGCGGGCCTGTCTCGACCTGGGCGTACGCATCTACGAGCACACGCCCGGCCTCGACCTCGTCCAGGCGGGCGCGGGCATGGCGGTGCGCACCCCGTACGGCCGGATCCTGGCCCGGCGGGTCGCCCTCGGCACCAACGTCTTCCCCTCGCTGGTCAAGCGGGTGCGCCCGTACATCGTCCCGGTCTACGACTACGCGCTGATGACCGAGCCGCTGTCGGAGGCACAGCTCGCCTCGATCGGCTGGAAGAACCGGCAGGGTCTCGGCGACAGCGCCAACCAGTTCCACTACTTCCGGCTGACCGCGGACAACCGCATCCTCTGGGGCGGCTACGACGCGATCTATCAGTTCGGCGGCAAGGTGCGTGCGGAGTACGACCACCGCCCCGAGACCTATCTGAAGCTGGCCGGCCACTTCTTCACCTGCTTCCCACAGCTGGAGGGCCTGCGCTTCAGCCACGCCTGGGGCGGCGCCATCGACACCTGTTCGCGCTTCTCCGCCTTCTTCGGTACGGCCCACGGCGGCCGGGTCGCCTACGCCGCCGGGTACACCGGCCTCGGCGTCGGCTCGACCCGGTTCGGCGCGGATGTGATGGTCGACCTGCTCGCGGGGGAGCGCACGGAACGCACCGAGCTGGAGATGGTACGCAGCAAGCCGCTGCCGTTCCCGCCCGAGCCCGTCGCCTGGGCCGGTATCGGCATCACCAAGTGGTCGCTGGCCAGGGCGGACGCCAATGGGGGCCGGCGCAATCTGTGGCTGAAGACCATGGACAAGCTGGGCCTCGGCTTCGACAGCTGATCACACCGGGACACGTGCGGACAGCCGCGACGGGCCGTCCGCACGGCGTTCCCCCAGGGCTCACCGACGGTCCGTCGCATGGCAGACCGTCAGCAGTACGACGCTCAGGCACCAGCTGCCGATGACGTCGAGCGGCCAGTGGTAGCCGCGCAGCACCAGACCGGCCCCGGTCGCCACCGTGAGGAGTACGGCCAGGGGCATCGGCCGTACACGGAGGTACGGCGCGAGCAGCAGGGCGGCTCCGCAGTACGCCACTGCCGCGGTCGCCGCATGGCCCGACGGGTAGTAGCCGACCGCGTCGGTCAGCGGCCCCGGCCGGTCGAGCGCCGCCTTCAGCGGCACGACGAGCGCGGGGACGGCGGCCATCGCCAGGGTGGCGGCGAGCGCCACGAGCCGGCGGCCCCGCCAGGCCGCGTATGCCACGGCCACCGCCAGCACCGGCAGCGCGACCTGAACGTTGCCCAGATCGGCGAGGAATTCGGTGAGTTGCCGCGGGCCGTGTCCGACGACCGCCCGGTCCAGTCGCTCGTCGAGACCGCGCAGCGGACCGTGCGCCGCGACCTGCCAGCTGATGAGTGCGAAGAGAACCGCGGGCAGCGCGAGCAGAAGCACGTGAGGAACAGGCCGCCCCGGAACAGGGGGGGAGGTTCCGGGGCGGCCGTCCGGACCGGTGCACCGCGCGCCCCGGGGGGTGTGGGGCGGGCGGCCATCCGATCGGTGAGGATCTCCGGAGCCGGAGACTCCGGTGATGTGCGCGAGGGCACGGCCAGAACGAGGCTGGGGAGGCTCCGCCCTGGTGTCGCCCACAGTGGCCTGTGGGCGGGGTGTTTCTCTCATCTGCGCAAAACCGTACGGCAGACCGTGGGGGGCCGACAGCCGGAAATCCATCCCGCCATCGGCCCCCCACAGGTTCTTCACAGAGTGACCCTCGTTACTCGGGGTCACACCGTCTCGTTGGCCTCCAGGATGGCGAGGCCGCCCTCGATGATGTCCAGGCCCTCGTTGAGGAGGTCCTCACCGATGACCAGCGGCGGCAGGAAGCGCAGCACGTTGCCGTAGGTGCCGCAGGTGAGGACCAGCAGACCCTCGGCGTGGCAGGCCTTGGCGAGCGCGGTGGCGGCCTCCGGGTTCGGCTCCTTGGTGGCCGGGTCCTTCACCAGCTCGATGGCGATCATGGCACCGCGGCCGCGGATGTCGCCGATGATGCCGAACTTCTCCTGCATCTTGGAGAGGCGGCCCTTCATGACCTCCTCGATGCGCTTCGCCTTGCCGTTGAGGTCCTGCTCCTTCATGGTCTCGATCGCACCGATCGCACCGGCGCAGGCCACCGGGTTACCACCGTAGGTGCCGCCCAGGCCACCCGCGTGCGCGGCGTCCATGATCTCGGCGCGACCGGTCACGGCGGCCAGCGGCAGACCGCCCGCGATGCCCTTGGCGGTCGTGATCAGGTCCGGGACGATGCCCTCGTCCTCACAGGCGAACCACTGGCCGGTGCGGCAGAAGCCGGACTGGATCTCGTCCGCGACGAAGACGATGCCGTTGTCGTTGGCGAACTTCACCATGGCCGGGAGGAAGCCCTTGGCCGGCTCGATGAAGCCACCCTCACCCAGGACAGGCTCGATGATGATCGCGGCGACGTTCTCGGCGCCGATCTGCTTGGTGATCTGCTCCATCGCGGCCTTGGCGGCCTCGGCGCCGGCGTTCTCCGCGCCGGTCGGCCAGCGGTAGCCGTAGGCGACCGGGACGCGGTGGACCTCGGGGGCGAACGGACCGAAGCCCTGCTTGTACGGCATGTTCTTGGCGGTCAGCGCCATGGTGAGGTTGGTGCGGCCGTGGTAGCCGTGGTCGAAGACCACGACGGCCGGGCGCTTGGTGTACGCACGGGCGATCTTGACGGCGTTCTCGACGGCCTCGGCGCCCGAGTTGAACAGCGCCGACTTCTTGGCGTGGTCACCCGGGGTCAGCTCGGCGAGCTGCTCACAGACCTCGATGTAGCCCTCGTACGGGGTGACCATGAAGCAGGTGTGCGTGAAGTCCTCCAGCTGCGCGGAAGCGCGACGCACGACGGCCTCGGCGGAGCCACCGACCGAGGTCACGGCGATACCGGAACCGAAGTCGATCAGGCGGTTGCCGTCCACGTCCTCGATGATTCCGCCGTCGACGCGGGTCGTGAAGACGGGAAGCACGGAGCCCACACCGCCGGCGACCGTGTTGACACGACGAGCCTGAAGCTCCTGCGACTTCGGGCCGGGGATGGCGGTGACGATCCGGCGCTCCTGCGGAACTGAGCTCATGTGGACTCCTGTGTTTTTCTGAACGCTTCTTTTATGCGCAGGCTAGGTCCGCGCCGGGGGCCACGGCATGCTCCGTTGGGGAGTGATACGCGTGCGTCGTTGTCCGTGGCGGACATAGCGACGGGGACGAGTCAAACCCGTCCGGCGAAGGGCGGCAACTCCAGCCGAAGCGGGCGGTGCCCACACACGGCCTGTCCGGCATTCGAGGGAACCGGCCACCCGGCGATGCACGCCAAGACGGCATTCGGATGAACGGGCTACCTGGCAGCGCCCGTCCGGCGTTCGAGGGGACCGGTTACGCGACGAAGTGCGGCGACCCCCAGCCTGTCCGGCGTTCGAGCGGAACAGGATCACCGGGCGCTGCACGGCACCCTTCAGCCTGTCCGGTGTTTGAGGACGGACACATCGGCCCGCCCTGTGGAGGGCGGCCACTCCGGGTCCGTCGGGTGTTCGAAGGGGACGGGTTCACCGGGCGCTGCACGGCACCCTTCAGCCTGTCCGGTGTTTGAGGACGGACACATCGGCCCGCCCTGTGGAGGGGGTCAACTCCAAAGCCCGTCCGGCGTTTGAGGGCGGACACACGGGTCAACTGCCAGGTGGGCGCTAGATTGAAGCACGCAGCAAACGGACGCGCTGGTCAGGGGGCACGGGCAATGGACGCCGAAGGCACGTACGACGCAAGCGGCACCCGCGCCGACCACGTTCCGCGCAGGCCCGTGCCGCCCCAGCCGCGCCACGCGCCACCCAAGCCGCGTCACGCGCCTCAAACCGCGCGCGGGCCGGTTGTCGACTGGCTGAGGACCCCGCGGCCCGCCGCCGACCCGGGCGTGTGGCGGATGGGTCACCAGCCGCGCCCGGCCGAGGAACCCGACCGGATCCCCGCTCGCCGCCTGTTCGCCGGCGCTCTGATCGCGCTGCTCAGCGGCTGGCTCCTCTGGTCGCTCCTCTGGAACGGCTACCTCGGCAGCTACTGGCTCTGGCCGCTGCTCGTCCTCACCCCGGACACCTGGCGCTCCGACCCCGAACTGTGGGCGTTCGCGAGCTACACGTACTACGCGATCGTCGGCGGCGGGTTCCTCGTGTTCTTCGCCCGCCTCGGCCATCTGCCGGAGATCTGGCGCCGCTCCACCCGCCGCACCCGCGGTGCGACGCCCCCGCCCCCGCCACGCAGGCCCGAGGCCGATCCCGCCGAGTGGCCGGACCTGCGCACCGCCGGGCTCACCGAGGCCGCGGCCCGGCTCGCCGCCGAGATGAAGTCGGGGGCGCTCGGAGACGTCGACTACGCCCGGATCAGGCGCGCCTGGCAGTCCGTCCGCTCCCGGCCCGAGCGGCTGCCCGCGTTCACCGACGCCGTACGCGACCACGGCGCCGCCGCCTGCGCCCACCCCTCCGGCCTGCGAGACCTGCCGGTCCGTACCGCCACCCACGACCTGGCGACCTCTCAGGTGAGGATCGGCACCGCGGCCGACCATCCGCGCAACCCCTATGCCCGGCGCACCACCGGTGTCGCCCTCTCCCCGGCGCTCCTGGGGACCTCCCTGCTCGCGGTCGGTCCGGCCGGCTCCGGCAAGACGGTCCACCTGATCCGCCCCGTCGTCGAGTCGCTCTGCCTCCAGGCCCTCGCCAACCGCGCCGCCGTCGTCGCCGTCACCGCGCACGGCACGGGGCTCGCGCCGGACGAGTCCTTCGATGTCGTCGTCGCCGTCGGCCGTCCCGACTCCACCCACGACCTCGATCTGTACGGCGGGGCCGACGACCCCGACGAGGCCGCCCGCGTCCTCGCCGAAGCCCTCGTCGGCGACATCGGTGACAGCCGACGTGCCGCCACCGCGCTGGCCCAGCTCATCGGCCCCTACCGCAGCGTCCACGGCCGCTTCCCGGCCGTGCCCGAGCTGCGCGAACTGATCGGCGGCGCCCCCGCGGCCCTCCGCGAGCTGCGCACGGCCCTCGAAGCGAAGGGCGCCGCCGCGCAGCTGCGCGAGCTCGACGCCCGGGAGCGGCAGGCCGAGCGAGGCGATAGCGTCGGCGACCTCCTCGCCGAGCGGATCGCCTTCCTGGACCGTCCCGCCTTCGCGGAGTTCTTCCGTACGGACGGGGAAGGCCGGCAGTTCTCGCTGCGCGCCGTCAGGCATCCGCTGCGGGTACGGATCGACCTGCCGGAGCGCGGCCATGCCGAGGCGTCCCGGATCGTCGCCCGGCTGTTGCTCGCCCAGTTCACGGAGGCCGCGGCCGCCCGTACGGACCGTTCGCTCTTCGCCTGCCTGGTGCTCGACGACGCCACGCACACCGTCACCGCCGACGCCGTCCGCGGTATCCAGCAGCTGCGCTCCGCCAACGCGGGCGTGGTGCTGGCGCTGCGCACCCTGGAGGATGTACCGGAGCAGCTGCGCGGCCCGCTGCTCGGCGCGGTCGGCTGCAGGATGGCCTTCGCGGGGCTCGCGCCCTGGGACGGCGGCCGTTTCGCGGAGCTGTGGGGCACCGAGTGGGTGCAGACCCGGGACGTCACCAACCGGCAGATCATCTCTGACGAGCCGTTCACCAAGGCCGTGCACGCGGTGCGCCGACTCGTCACGGGCAAGGCCACCACACAGGAGGCGATCACCGTCCGCGAGGTCGAGCGTGAGCGCTGGTCCGCCTCGGAGCTGGCGCACTCGGTGCCCCCGGGGCATGCGGTGCTGTCGCTGATGTCCGTACGCGGCGAGCATGCGCCGCCGCTGCTGGTGGATCTCCGCGGCTGAGACGGAGGGGCGCGCCTGCGCGAAAAGGGAGTGGGGGCACCTCTGGGAGTACCCCCAGAGGCAGCTGGGGGAGCGCGGAGACCGCGAGGCTCGTGCCGATATGCGGCTGCGCCGCGTGGGCGGTCGAGCACGGTCGACCGTCGGCACAGGCTGAAGGCGCCCCGAAGGCGAAACGAGGGAACTGAGACGGCCGAGCAGCGGACCCGTACGTCCTGGCAGAATCGAGATGAGCCGTTCGTACGGGACGGCGAATTCCGAACCCCGAAGGTCCCACGGTCCCCATGCCGCTCACGCTCGCCTCGCTCGTCCACCATTCGGCGCTCAAACTCACCGTGCGCTCGGGGGAGGGCCGGCTGGACATTCCCGTCCGCTGGGCGCATGTCAGCGAGCTCGCCGATCCCGTGCCGTACATGGAGGGCGGCGAGCTCCTCCTCACCACGGCGATGACCCTGGACGCCGAGAACCCCGAGGCCATGAGCCGCTACGTGCGGCGGCTGCAGCGCGCCGGAGTCGTCGGCCTCGGATTCGCGATCGGCGTCAACTACGACGAGATACCGGAAGCCCTGGTCACTGCGGCCCAGGAGGCCGACCTGCCGCTGCTGGAGGTACCACGGCCCACCCCGTTCCTCGCCATCAGCAAGGCCGTCTCGGCAGCGATGGCCGCCGACCAGTACCGGGCGGTGACGGCCGGCTTCGAGGCGCAGCGCGAGCTGACCAAGGCCGCGCTCGCGGAGGGCCCGGCCGCGCTGCTGGCCCGCCTCGCCTCGCATGTCGACGGCTGGGCCGCCCTGTACGACGCCTCCGGGGCGGTCGTCGCCGCCGCGCCGGAATGGGCGACCCGCCGGGCCGCCCGGCTCACCGCCGACGTGGAGCGATTGCGCGAGCGCCCCGCCCCGGCCAGCGCAGTCGTCGGCAGTCCAGACGACCGGGTGGAGCTCCAGTCCCTGGGCACCGGCCGCCGGGTCCGCGGCGCCCTGGCCGTCGGCACGGGCGCGCCCCTGGGCACGGCCGAGCGCTACGCCGTGCACTCCGCGGTCGCGCTGCTGACGCTCACGACGGAACGTTCCCGCTCGCTCCAGGCCGCCGAGCAGCGGCTCGGCGCGGCCGTGCTGCGCCTGCTGCTCGCCGGCCAGCCGGACCACGCCCGCGCGGTGTCGGGAGACCTGTACGGGGGCTTGCTGGACGCCCCCTTCCGGCTGCTGATCGCCGGGCCGCTGGCCGAGCACGGCGACGTCGCCGGCCTCACCGAGGCGGTGGAGTCCGCCGCCTCCCGGGCGGGCGAGGCGGTCCTCGCGGTGCCGGAGAACGGGCGCCTGGTGATCCTGGCCGCCGACGGCGGCGCGGCGGTCGGCGCCTGCACGGCGTACGAACCGGAGGTCGGCAATGAGATCGTCATCGGCCTGTCCGCGCCGACCGGCCCGAGCGCCGCGGCCGCGGCGTACAAGCAGGCCGAACAGGCCCTGTCGGTTGCCCGCCGTCGCGGCCGGTCCCTGGTCGAGCACGACGAGATGGCGGCCGGTTCGGTGCTTCCGCTGCTCGCCGACGATGCGGTACGGGCCTTCGCGGACGGCATGCTGCGCGCCCTGCGCGAGCACGACGCGACGGGCCGCGGCGACCTGGTGGCCTCGCTGCGAGCGTGGCTGTCGAGGCACGGCCAGTGGGACGCGGCGGCGGCCGACCTGGGGGTGCACCGCCACACGCTGCGCTACCGGATGCGCCGAGTCGAGGAGATCCTGGGCCGCTCGTTGGACGACCCGGATGTGCGGATGGAGCTCTGGCTGGCGCTGAAGGCGACGTCGACGGCAGAGGAAGAGAGCTGACGCGCGTTTTCGGGCGACGTCCACCGCGTGATCATTCGGGGGGCTGTGTGGACTCCCGAAGGTCGTGCGATGGCTGCGGACCGCAGCGTGGACCCTGCCCGTTGGCGGGCGATGTTCGACCAGGCGATGGCCCGGATCGCGGGCAGGTTCCGGCGGGTGGCTCAGTTACCCCGGTAACCAGAGACGCCGATCAGGCCGACCCTTGCCCGAAGTCGGGCAGATTTCTTGGCCATTGGGCCGTCGGAGCCCTAGCCTTTTCGTGCGTGTAATGAGCATGAGAGGGGACGCGCATGACGGCACAGGCTTCCCGGGCACCTTCGGACGCGGCGAGCGCCGATGTCACCACCCCGGCCACCCCGGCCACCGGGCGTCGGATCAGCGGCGCCGTATGGGGTGCGCTCGGCATTGTCTACGTCGTGTGGGGTTCCACCTACCTGGGCATCCGCATCGTCGTCGAGACCCTGCCGCCGCTGCTGTCGGGCGGCGCCCGGTTCATCACGGCGGGACTTCTGCTCGCCGCGGTGGTCGCCTGGCGCCAGGGGCCCGCCGCGCTGCGCGTCACCCCCAAGCAGCTCGCCTCGGCTGTCGTCGTCGGTCTGCTGCTGATACTCGGCGGCAACGGCCTGGTCGTCATCGCCGAGACCTCCGTGCCCTCCGGGCTCGCCGCACTGCTGATCGCCATCGTTCCCGTGTTCGTGGTGCTGCTGCGCACGGCCTTCGGGGAACGCCCGGGCCTTGCGGCCTTCGGTGGAGTGGTCGTGGGGCTCGCCGGGCTCGCGGTGCTGACCGTGCCCGGGGTCAGCGGTGACGTGAAGTTCGGCGGGGTTCTGCTGGTGATCGTCGCATCGCTGCTGTGGTCGATCGGCTCCTTCTCGTCCTCGAAGATCCCGATGCCGGCCAACCCCTTCGCGGCCAGCGCCTACGAAATGGTCGCGGGCGGCATCGGTGCCCTGCTGGTGGGTCTGGGACGCGGCGAGCACCACGGTCTCGATCTGGGCGAGGTCTCCACACGCTCCTGGGTCGCGCTGGCCTATCTGATCGTGTTCGGCTCGCTGATCGCGTTCACCGCGTACGCCTGGCTGCTGCACACCGCCCCGCTCTCCCTGGTCGCCACCTACGCCTACGTGAACCCGGTGGTCGCCGTGTTCCTGGGCTGGCTGATCCTCGGCGAGCAGCTGTCCTGGCCGATCGTGGTCGGCGGCGCGATCGTGGTCGCGGGCGTGTGCTTGATCGTGAGTACGGAACGGCGGCGCTGACGCCGGGCCGGTGCAAAGTCGCGCCGTAATTCCTTCCAAAGCGTAGCGGGCGCGCCCCTTGACCACTCCATCCCGGACAATCACGCTTCCCGGCCCGCCCCCCTACCTTGGTGGAAGTCAAACCCACTACCTCGGAAGGGCCGGGACTCGCACATGCCAAAGGGAATTCAGGCAGCCACCCACGCCTTCTGGCTCGCCGGCCGCCAGGCCACCGGCGACGACACCTTCGACGTGACCAACCCCTTCGACGGTCGCCTCGTCGGCAAGGTCAGCGTCCCGACCGAGGCGCAGGTCGAAGAGGCCGTCGCCGCCGCGCACGCGGTGATCGACGAGTTCGCCGCCACCCCGGCCCACGTACGCTCCGCGGCGCTCGACCACGTGGCGAAGCGCCTCACCGAGCGCACCGAGGAGATCGCCCAGCTGATCTCGGCCGAGAACGGCAAGCCGATCAAGTGGGCGCGCGGTGAGGTCGCCCGTGCCGTCTCCGTCTTCCGCTGGGCGTCCGAGGAGGCCCGCCGCTTCAACGGTGGCGACGCGCAGCGCCTCGACACCGACGCCGGCGGCGTCGGCCGCCTGGGCATCACCCGCCGCTTCCCCAAGGGCGTCGTGCTCGGCATCGCGCCGTTCAACTTCCCGCTGAACCTGTGCGCCCACAAGATCGCCCCGGCGATCGCCGCCGGCGCGCCGATGATCCTCAAGCCGGCCCCGGCGACCCCGTTGTCCGGTCTGATCCTGGGTGAGCTGCTCGCCGAGACCGACCTGCCGGCCGGTTCCTGGTCCATCCTGCCGGTGCTGAACGACGCGATGCCCGCCCTGGTCAAGGACGAGCGCCTGCCGGTCATCTCCTTCACCGGTTCGGACAAGGTCGGCTACGCCATCCAGGAGTCGGTGCCGCACAAGCACTGCACCCTGGAGTTGGGCGGCAACGCCGCGGCCGTCGTCCTCGGCGACTGGTCCTCCGAGGAGGACCTGGACTGGGCGGCGACCCGTATGGCCGTCTTCTCGAACTCCCAGGCCGGCCAGACCTGCATCTCGGTGCAGCGCGTCATCGCGGACGCCTCCGTCTACGACCGTCTGGTCGAGAAGGTCGTCGCGGCCGTCGAGGCGCAGGGCACCGGTGACCCGTCGGACGACGCGACCGACGTCGGCCCGCTGGTCAGCGAGGACGCCGCCAAGCGCGTCGAGTCCTGGGTCGACGAGGCCGTGAAGGCCGGCGCCAAGCTGCTCACCGGCGGCAAGCGTGACGGCGCGACCTACGCCCCGACCGTGCTGGCCGACCTGCCCGAGGGCGTCACCCTCGCCACCGAGGAGGTCTTCGGCCCGGTCCTGAGCCTGCACAAGGTCGACGGCGAGGCCGAGGCCTTCGCCATGGTCAACGACTCGAAGTTCGGTCTGCAGGCGGGCGTCTTCACGCACGACCTCCAGACGGCCTTCCGCGCCCACCGCGTCCTCGAGGTCGGCGGCGTGATCATCGGCGACGTTCCCTCCTACCGCGCCGACCAGATGCCGTACGGCGGCGCCAAGCAGTCCGGTGTGGGCCGCGAGGGTGTCAAGTACGCGATGGACGACTACACGTACGAGCGTGTGCTGGTCCTGACGGGCCTCGCCCTGTAGTACACACAAGACCCAACGGCCGGAGCCTACTGTGCGGGGGCTCCGGCCGTTGTTGTGTACCTGCTTTCTGACCTGGGAGACAAACCGAATCCCGCCTGATTCCCGTGGAGTGGTGGGAACACGCTGGGAACATCGACGCGCCCTGCTGCGCGCCGGGGCGGAGGCTGAGGACCGTAGCGTCGCAGAGCGGCGCGTCCTCCCACGGGTGGGAGACCTCGACGTGTTTGTACCCCCACGCCGCGTAGGCGGCCTGGGCCGGGGTTCGGCATCCGGCTCCGGGCGCACCGTCAGCGTGACCCGCTCGGCGTCCAGGCCCTCGATGAGCCGGGCGTGCAGCGCGGCCACGACGCCGCGACGCCTTCCGCACGGCGAGCTCGATGATGACAAAGGTCCGGTGCCGCGATGCTCGTCGGTAGTCCGGGCTTTCCAGCTGTCCGGCTGCGATGGTCGCCGGATCCCGATGTCTGCCACACCGTGGAGTGGGGCGAGCTCGCCCCACCGGCGGACGATGCGGTACGCGGGCGGTTCTACGGTTACAGCGCCGATGGCGGGAGACTGCAGCGCCGGTGCGCGGGCCCCGGTCAGGACGCGCGCTTCAGCAGCCAGGACACCGAGATCCGCGCCGTCGCATTGTGGGGCGGCACCAGGATCGTGGTCCCGGACGACATCGAGGTCGAGGTGCGGGGCCTCGGCCTGTTCGGCGTCTTCGACAAGCGCGCCGCGCGCCGCATCGGCAAACCGGGCACACCGCGCGTCGTCGTCAAGGGACTCGCCCTCTTCGGCGTGGTCGTGACCCGCACGAGGAAGTAGTCCAGCGGCGGCGTAACCGCAACCTCACAGGCCCAAAAGCGGCACAAAGGCACCCGACTGGGCGCGAAGGGTGGTGACCGGGGCGGGAATCGGGTACTACGGACGAGTAGCAACCGGTTGGTGACGCTGCCGACCGGGTCCCCCGGTCCGACTCACACCGCGGCGAGGTGAGCCCCTCATGTCCGCTCCGACCAAGCCCAAAGTCTCCGAGCGCGAAGCCCGCCAAGTGGCGGAGGCCGCCCGGGAGCAGGACTGGCGAAAACCGAGTTTCGCCAAGGAGCTGTTCCTCGGTCGCTTCCGCCTCGACCTCATCCATCCGCACCCCCTCCCGGCACCGGAAGACGTCCAGCGCGGCGAGGCGTTCCTCGCCAAGCTCCGCGACTTCTGCGAGACGAAGATCGACGGTGCGCGGATCGAGCGCGAGGCGAAGATCCCCGACGAGGTCGTCAACGGCCTCAAAGAGCTCGGGGCCTTCGGTATGAAGATCGAGCCCAAGTACGGCGGCATCGGTCTCACCCAGGTGTACTACAACAAGGCCCTCGCCCTGGTCGGCACGGCCAATCCCGCCCTGGGTGCCCTGCTCTCCGCCCATCAGTCGATCGGTGTACCGCAGCCGCTGAAACTCTTCGGCACCAAGGAGCAGAAGGAAACCTTCCTGCCGCGCTGCGCCCGTACCGACATCTCCGCCTTCCTGCTCACCGAGCCCGACGTCGGCTCCGACCCGGCCCGGCTGGCCACGACCGCGGTGCCGGACGGCGACTCGTACATCGTCGACGGGGTGAAGCTCTGGACGACCAACGGCGTGGTCGCCGACCTCCTTGTCGTCATGGCTCGCGTCCCGAGGTCCGAGGGCCACAGGGGCGGCATCACGGCCTTCGTCGTCGAGGCCGACTCGCCGGGCATCACCGTCGAGAACCGCAACGCCTTCATGGGCCTGCGCGGGCTCGAGAACGGTGTCACCCGCTTCCACCAGGTCCGCGTCCCGGCCGCCAATCGCATCGGTCCCGAGGGCACCGGCCTCAAGATCGCTCTGACCACCCTCAACACCGGCCGTCTCTCGCTGCCGGCCGCCTGCACAGGCGCCGGCAAGTGGTGTCTGAAGATCGCTCGCGAGTGGTCCTCGGCACGCGAGCAGTGGGGCAAGCCGATCGCCCGGCACGAGGCGGTCGGTTCCAAGATCTCCTTCATCGCCGCCACCACCTTCGCCCTGGAAGCCGTCCTCGACCTGTCCTCCCAGATGGCCGACGAGGACCGCAACGACATCCGCATCGAGGCGGCCCTGGCCAAGCTCTACGGCAGCGAAATGGCCTGGCGGATAGCCGACGAGCTGGTCCAGATCCGCGGTGGCCGCGGCTTCGAGACCGCGGCCTCCCTCGCCGCCCGCGGCGAACGCGCGGTCCCGGCGGAGCAGTTGCTCCGTGACCTCCGCATCAACCGCATCTTCGAGGGCTCGACGGAGATCATGCACCTGCTGATCGCCCGAGAGGCCGTCGACGCCCACCTCTCCGTGGCGGGCGACCTCATCGACCCGGAGAAGACCCTCTCCGACAAGGCCAAGGCAGGCGCCAACGCGGCCGGCTTCTACGCCCGCTGGCTCCCCAAACTGGTCGCGGGCCCCGGCCAGCTCCCTCGCGCCTACCCGGAATTCCACCCGCCGGGCCACCCCGACCTGTCCGCGCATCTGCGGTACGTCGAACGCTCCGCGCGCAAGCTCGCCCGTATGACCTTCCTGGCCATGGCCCGCTGGCAGGGCCGGATGGAGACCAAGCAGGGCTTCCTGGGCCGGATCGTCGACATCGGTGCCGAGCTGTTCGCGATGAGCGCGGCCTGTGTACGGGCCGAGCTGCTGCGCACCACCGAGGAGCACGGCCGCGAGGCCTACCAGCTGGCGGACGTGTTCTGCCGCCAGGCCCGGATACGCGTCGAGGAGCTCTTCGACCGGCTGTGGACCAACACCGACGACCTCGACCGCAAGGTGGTGGGCGGTGTGCTGAACGGTTCGTACACCTGGCTGGAGCGGGGCGTCATCGACCCCAGCGGCGACGGTCCGTGGATCGCCGACGCCACCCCGGGCCCGGCGAAACACGACAACGTCCACCGCCCCATCCGCTGAGCCACCGTCCCGAGACCGGTTCACGTGGAGGTGGGCGCCCCCGTCGCGCCCGCCTCTGCGGGGACGCCCCCGCACACCCCACCCGGCCCGGAGGGCGGCCGCGGGCCGGTGGGGGCGGCCAGGTCACCCCCATGAGCACGTGCTGCCCTCGCATGCGGCGACAATGGGGCGCATGAGCGACAGCCCTGCACCCCTCGCCGATCCGCACCTCCTCTTCGACGCCGCCGAAGGACGCCGGGACATCGTGATCCTCGGCTCCACCGGGTCGGTCGGCACCCAGGCCATCGACCTGGTCCTGCGCAACCCCGACCGGTTCCGTGTCACCGCGCTCTCCGCGGCGGGCGGCCGGGTGAGCCTGCTCGCCGAGCAGGCGCGCCTGCTGCGCGTCCGTACGGTCGCCGTGGCCCGCGAGGACGTGGTGCCCGCGCTGCGCGAGGCGCTGAAGGAGCAATGGGGGTCCCCCCGCTCGAGCGAAGCCGAGAGTGGGGGAGGGACCGAGCCGGTCCCCGAGATCCTGGCCGGCCCCGACGCGGCCACCGAGCTGGCCCGCTCCGAGTGCCACACGGTCCTCAACGGCATCACAGGCTCCATCGGACTCGCGCCCACCCTCGCCGCGCTGGAGGCCGGTAATACCCTCGCGCTCGCCAACAAGGAGTCGCTGATCGTCGGCGGCCCGCTGGTGAAGGCGCTCGCCAAGCCGGGCCAGATCATTCCGGTCGACTCCGAGCACGCCGCGCTCTTCCAGGCCCTGGCCGCCGGCACCCGCGCCGACGTCCGCAAGCTCGTGGTCACCGCCTCCGGCGGCCCCTTCCGCGGCCGTACCAAGGCCGAGCTGGTGGACGTCACCCCCGCCGACGCGCTGGCGCACCCCACGTGGGCGATGGGCCCGGTGATCACGGTCAACTCCGCGACCCTGGTCAACAAGGGTCTGGAGGTGATCGAGGCCCATCTCCTCTACGACATCCCCTTCGACCGCATCGAGGTCGTCGTACACCCGCAGTCGTACGTTCACTCCATGGTGGAGTTCACGGACGGTTCGACCCTCGCCCAGGCCACCCCGCCGGACATGCGCGGCCCGATCGCCATCGGCCTCGGCTGGCCCCAGCGGGTACCGGACGCGGCCCCCGCCTTCGACTGGTCCAAGGCGTCCAGCTGGGAGTTCTTCCCGCTCGACAACGAGGCGTTCCCCTCCGTCGGACTCGCCCGGCACGTCGGTACGCTCGGCGGTACCGCCCCGGCGGTGTTCAATGCCGCGAACGAGGAATGCGTGGACGCCTTTCTGGCCGGGCGGCTGCCGTTCAACGGAATCATGGATACGGTCAGCGAGGTCGTGGCCGAGCACGGCGAGCCCCGTACGGGAACTTCGCTCACGGTCGCGGACGTCCTCGAGGCGGAGACCTGGGCCCGTGCCCGGGCTCGTGAACTTGCACTGAAGGCGACAGCGGAGGCTCGCGCATGACGATCCTGTGGACGGTCCTCGGCATCCTGATCTTCGCCGTCGGACTGCTCTTCTCCATCGCCTGGCACGAGCTGGGACATCTGTCGACCGCCAAGTTCTTCGGCGTCCGTGTGCCGCAGTACATGGTCGGCTTCGGCCCGACGCTCTGGTCCCGGCGCAAGGGGGAGACGGAGTACGGCATCAAGGCCATCCCCTTCGGCGGCTACATCCGCATGATCGGAATGTTCCCGCCGGGGGCCGACGGCAAGGTCGAGGCCCGTTCGACCTCGCCCTGGCGCAGCATGATCGAGGACGCCCGCTCGGCGGCGTTCGAGGAGCTCCAGCCCGGCGACGAGACGCGGCTCTTCTACACGCGCAAGCCGTGGAAGCGCGTGATCGTCATGTTCGCGGGTCCGTTCATGAATCTGATCCTCGCCGTGGCGCTCTTCATGGGCGTGATGATGACCATCGGGGTCAAGACCCAGACCACCACGGTGGAGACGGTCCAGCCCTGTGTCATCCAGCAGAGCGAGAAGCGCACGGACTGCCGCCCGGGTGACCCGGTCTCGCCCGCCCAGGCCGCGGGGCTGAAGCCCGGCGACAAGATCGTCGCCTTCGACGGCCATCCGGTGACGGAATGGACGGACCTGTCCCAGCGGATCCGCGACAAGATCGGCAAGACCACGATCACGGTCGAGCGCGACGGCAAGCAGCTGGATCTGACCGCCACCCTGATCGAGAACAAAGTCGCCAAGAAGGACGAGAACGGCCAGATCGTCGACGGGTACACCACGGCCGGCTACCTGGGCTTCGGTGCGCTGAGCGTCGACCAGCCCCTGTCCTTCGGCGAGTCCGTCAACCGGATGGGCGACATGGTCGAAGCCGGCGTCCAGTCGGTCGTCGACCTGCCGTCCAAGATCCCGGACCTGTGGGACGCGGCCTTCAACGGCGCGGAGCGCAAGGCCGACTCCCCGGTGGGCATCGTGGGTGCGGCCCGTATCAGCGGCGAGATCTTCGGTCTCGACCTCCCGATGGAGAACATGATCGGGCTGGCCGTGTACGTCCTGGCCGGCGTCAACCTCTCGCTGTTCCTCTTCAACATGCTGCCGCTGCTGCCGCTCGACGGCGGACACATCGCGGGTGCCCTGTGGGAGGCGGCCCGCCGCAACCTGGCGCGCCTCCTCAAGCGCCCGGACCCGGGTCCCTTCGACGTGGCCAAGCTGATGCCGCTCGCCTATGTCGTCGCGAGCGTCTTCATCTGCTTCACCCTGCTCGTCCTCGTGGCCGACATCGTCAACCCCGTCAGGCTCTCGGGCTGACGAACGCGTACCTTCGGGAGGCCTCGCCGGGGGAACACCCTGTGCGAGGCCTCCTGCCGGACCGCCGTGAGGCGGGTCGACTCGGCCGCCTGGCCGAGTCGGGCTCCGGTCGAGCATGCGACACGTCCTCCCATCCATGGGGTGGTTTGGCCGACGTGATGTGCTCCACGCAACCCCCGTGGCGTAATCTCGGAGCCTGGAGCCCGCCGATTCCGGGACCTTGATCCACACCTTGGGGTTGCACAGCAGATGACTGCTATTTCTCTGGGAATGCCGTCCGTTCCGACCAAACTGGCCGAACGCCGCAAGAGCCGGCAGATCATGGTCGGAACGGTGGCTGTCGGTGGGGATGCGCCGGTGTCGGTGCAGTCGATGACGACGACGCGTACGTCGGACATCGGGGCGACGCTGCAGCAGATCGCCGAGCTGACGGCGGCGGGCTGCCAGATCGTGCGGGTGGCGTGCCCGACGCAGGACGACGCGGACGCGCTGGCGACCATCGCGAAGAAGTCGCAGATCCCGGTGATCGCGGACATTCACTTCCAGCCGAAGTACGTGTTCGCGGCGATCGACGCGGGCTGTGCGGCGGTGCGGGTGAACCCGGGCAACATCAAGCAGTTCGACGACAAGGTCAAGGAGATCGCGCGGGCCGCGAAGGACGCGGGCACCCCGATCCGCATCGGTGTCAACGCCGGCTCGCTGGACCGCCGGCTGCTGCAGAAGTACGGCAAGGCCACTCCCGAGGCGCTGGTGGAGTCCGCGCTGTGGGAGGCGTCGCTGTTCGAGGAGCACGACTTCCGCGACATCAAGATCTCGGTCAAGCACAACGACCCGGTGGTGATGGTCGAGGCCTACCGACAGCTGGCGGCGCAGTGCGACTACCCGCTGCACCTCGGTGTCACCGAGGCGGGCCCGGCGTTCCAGGGCACGATCAAGTCCGCTGTCGCCTTCGGCGCGCTGCTGTCGCAGGGCGTCGGTGACACCATCCGGGTGTCGCTGTCCGCGCCGCCGGCGGAGGAGGTCAAGGTCGGCATCGCGATCCTGGAGTCGCTCAATCTGCGTCAGCGTCGGCTGGAGATCGTCTCCTGCCCGTCCTGCGGCCGGGCGCAGGTGGATGTGTACAAGCTGGCGGAGGAGGTCACGGCGGGTCTGGAGGGCATGGAGGTGCCGCTTCGGGTCGCCGTGATGGGCTGTGTCGTCAACGGCCCGGGCGAGGCCCGTGAGGCGGACCTGGGTGTGGCCTCCGGCAACGGCAAGGGTCAGATCTTCGTCAAGGGCGAGGTCATCAAGACCGTGCCCGAGTCGAAGATCGTGGAGACCCTGATCGAAGAGGCCATGAAGATCGCCGAACAGATGGAGAAGGAGGGCGTCGCCTCCGGCGAGCCCCAGATCTCCGTCGCGGGATAAGCCTGTCGGCCGGCGGTTGCGTACCCCAAGAGTCCCGGGCGCCCCTCCGGAGGCGGCGCCCGGGCTCCTTTCGTTCGGTGCCGCGACGCATCTCCGGGTAAGGTTCGGAGATCAGCAGACCGTGTGACTCCACCCCAAGGAGCTTCTCGCAGTGACGCGACGGTCAAGCCCTGACCGGTGCCCATGAGCACACGACGACGCTAGCAGGGTGTTCGACACGTGTCGTTCGCCGCGAGGAGTGATGGAGCCGTCTCGTTGTTGACGCAGACCACCACCCGGGTCCTCGAACCCGGCGACCTGGAAGCGTCGCTCGCCATCCTGGAGAGCGACCCGGTCGCCAACGCCTTCGTGACGTCCCGTGTGCAGGTCGCGGGCCTCGACCCCTGGCGGCTCGGCGGCGAGATGTGGGGCTGGTACGCACACGGAAAGCTCACCTCGCTGTGCTACTCCGGCGCCAACATGGTCCCCATCTGTGCCACGCCGGACGCGGTACGTGCCTTCGCCGACCGGGCCCGCAGGGCCGGCCGCCGGTGCTCCTCGATCGTCGGCCCCGCCGGGCCCACCGGAATGCTGTGGCGGCTACTCGAACCCAGCTGGGGCCCCGCCCGCGAGGTGCGGGCCAACCAGCCGCTCATGGTCACCGACTCCATGCCGGCCGACGTCACCCCGGACCCCTATGTCCGCCGCGTCCGCAAGAGCGAGATGGACGTGATCATGCCGGCCTGCGTCGCCATGTTCACCGAGGAGGTCGGTGTCTCCCCGCTCGCCGGCGACGGCGGCCTGCTCTACCAGGCGAGGGTCGCGGAGCTGGTCGGCTCCGGCCGCTCCTTCGCCCGTATCGAGGACGGCAAGGTCGTCTTCAAGGCGGAGATCGGCGCGGCCACCCCACAGGCCTGCCAGATCCAGGGTGTCTGGGTGGCCCCCGAACACCGCGGCCGAGGCCTCTCCGAGACGGGTATGGCAGCGGTTCTCCGCTACGCCCTGGCCGATGTGGCCCCGGTGGTCAGCCTCTACGTCAACGACTTCAACACGTCGGCCCGCGCCTGCTACCGCCGAGTGGGCTTCAAGGAAGCGGGCGCGTTCATGAGCGTGCTGTTCTAGTGCCCCTCCCGTTTGCCCCGTTGCGGCGCTCCCCCCAGCTACCTCTGGGGGTGCCCTCAGGCACGCACGCTCGCTGGGTTGGCCGAAAACCCGAGGAGCGCTGCTACGAGGGTCTTCGGCCGCCTTGCGATCGCACGCACCGGACGCCGCTCCTTGACGGGCAAACGTTGCCGGTCGCGGCACTGGCCAGGCGCCTCACAGGGTTGCCCGGGCTGCCCGCCCCACGGCGCGTGAAGGGGGTCGCGCAGGGGATGCCGGCCGGGCCGTAAAACGTGATGTGTGTCGCGCGAACGTGCGGGTCAGCCTGACGAACCACGAGACCGCGCGGCGTACGGGGGCCCGGGGCCCGCGGCGCAGCCGCTGATGTCACGCCCCGGAAAGCAGAGTATGCCCGGACCGGCAGCACCCCGGAGCGGCACTCGGCAACCGGCGGCAGCCCCGGACCGGCAGCATCCCGGAGCGGCACCCGGCAACCGGCGGCAACCAGCACACCCGGCAACTGGCAGCACCGCCCCAGCCCGTCCGGGGGGTGCCCGCAGAGGTGCCCCCAGGTCAGCCTGGACGGAGAGCGGTGACCAGGGCGCGCGTCAGCACCTTGCCGTTTCGGGCCGCGCGCCCAACAAGTAGGGTCGGGCGCATGATTGACGTCGTGGTCGGCCCGCTCGACCTCGCGGCATGCGTCGACGAAGCGCTCGCCGTGCAGGCCGTCGCGTTCGGGCTCAGCGAGGACGAGGTGGGCATCCGCCGGCACATCGTGCTCAGGCACCTCACCTGCCCCGGCGCCCGCGCGCTCGGCGCGACCACCCCGGACGGCGAGCTCGTCGGCTTTGTGTACGGCATGCCGAACGACCGCTCCCACTGGTGGTCCACCATCGTTGAGCCGTATCTGCGCAGCACCGGCAACGACGACTGGCTGGACCACGCCTTCGTCATCACCGAGCTGCATGTCCACCCCGACTTCCAGGGCCGGGGCATCGGCCGCGCACTGATCACCATGATCACCGACGGGGCTGCCGAGCCGCGATCCATCCTTTCCGCGATCGACACCGAGAGCCCGGCCCGTGGCCTGTACCGTTCGCTCGGCTATCAGGACCTCGCCCGGCAGGTCCTCTTCCCGTCCGCTCCCCGCCCGTACGCCGTGATGGGGGCACCCCTGCCGCTGAAGCGCCGGTGAAACGGATTTCCACGCCCGCAGGGGCCCCGGCTAACCTCCTGTTCATCACACACGTAGCACCAGGAGAGATCCCCATGGCCCAGGTCCAGCGCATGTCCCGGTTGATGGTCAAGACACTGCGCGACGACCCGGCGGACGCCGAGACGCTCAGCCACAAGCTGCTCGTCCGCGCCGGTTACGTCCGTCGCACCTCCGCCGGCATCTGGACCTGGCTGCCGCTGGGCAAGAAGGTCCTGGAGAACATCACCCGCGTCGTGCGCGAGGAGATGGACGCGATCGGCGCCCAGGAGGTGCTGCTGCCCGCCCTGCTGCCCAAGGAGCCGTACGAGGCGAGCGGCCGCTGGGAGGAGTACGGCGACCTGCTCTTCCGCCTGAAGGACCGCAAGGGCTCGGACTACCTCCTCGGTCCCACCCACGAGGAGATCTTCACCCAGGTGGTGAAGGACCAGTGCACGTCCTACAAGGACCTGCCGGTCATGCTCTACCAGATCCAGACGAAGTACCGGGACGAGGCACGGCCCCGGTCCGGTGTGCTGCGCGGCCGTGAGTTCCAGATGAAGGACTCGTACTCTTTCGACACCACGGACGAGGGCCTCGCCGAGTCGTACCGGCTGCACCGCGAGGCGTACATCAAGATCTTCCAGCGTCTGGGCCTGGACCACCGCATCGTGTCGGCGGTCTCCGGCGCGATGGGCGGCTCGGCGTCCGAGGAGTTCCTTGCCCCGGCCGCGGCCGGCGAGGACACCTTCGTGGACTGCCCGGCCTGCGACTACGCCGCGAACACGGAGGCGGTGACCTTCAAGGGCGTCCCGGACACCGCCGAGTACCGCCCGGTCGAGGAGCTGGACACCCCCGACACCCCCACCATCGAGACGCTTGCCGCGCACCTGGGCGTGCCCGCGTCGGCGACCCTGAAGAACCTCCTGGTCAAGGTCGACGGCGAGATCACCGCCGTGGGTGTGCCGGGCGACCGCGAGGTCGACCTCGGCAAGCTCGCGGAGCACCTGGCCCCGGCCGTCGTCGAGCTGGTCACCGCCGAGGACTTCGAGGACCGCCCCGACCTCGTACGCGGCTACGTCGGCCCGCAGGGCCTGGAGAAGGTCCGCTACATCGCGGACCCGCGGATCGCCCCCGGCACCGCCTGGGTCACCGGCGCCAACAAGCCCGACACGCACGCGAAGAACGTGGTCTGCGGCCGGGACTTCGAGGTCGACGACTACCTCGACGTGGTCGTCGTCGAGGAGGGCGACCCCTGCCCCGGCTGCGGTGCCGGACTGAAGCTGGACCGCGCCATCGAGATCGGCCACATCTTCCAGCTCGGCCGCAAGTACGCCGACACCTTCCAGCTCGACGTCCTCGGCCAGAACGGCAAGCCGGTCCGCGTGACGATGGGCTCGTACGGCATCGGCGTCTCGCGTGCCGTGGCCGCGCTCGCCGAGCAGACCGCCGACGAGCAGGGCCTGTGCTGGCCCCGCGAGGTCGCCCCGGCGGACGTCCATGTCGTCGCGGCCGGCAAGGCCCTCCAGACGGAGCTGGCGCTCGACGTCGCGGAGAAGCTCAACGCGGTCGGCGTGCGGGTCCTGGTCGACGACCGGGCCGGTGTCTCCCCGGGCGTGAAGTTCACCGACGCGGAACTGATCGGCGTACCGAAGATCCTGGTCGCCGGCCGTCGCTCCGCGGAGGGCGTCCTGGAGCTCAAGGACCGCCGCACGGGCGAGCGCGAGGAACTGACGGTCGACGAGGCGATCGCCCGCCTCAGGGCCTGACGGCCGCCGGGGCCGGGGTGCTGCCCCGGCCCCGGCCTCCTACAGCCAGCCCGCGAACTCCAGCAGCAGCTCGGCGTCCTGGTGGCGGCCTGCCGCCCGCGCGCGGAGGCCCGACTCGACGGCGCGGAACAGCGTCCAGCCGTGCAGCCGGTCGCGGTCCACGTCGAGCGAGTCGGCGAGCTTGTTCACCCGGCGGCGCGCCACCGACGCGCCGGCCGGCGCGGCGATGAGGTCTTCGACGCGGTCCCGGACCAGCCGGGCCAGGTCGTACGCGCGTTCACCGACCACTGGTTCGGGGCCGACTGCCAGCCAGGGCGCGCGCTCACCGGCCAGTACCTTGCTCTGCCGGAAGTTGCCGTGCAGCAGCAGGAGTTCGGGGGTGGTGGCGACCAGTTGCGCACGGGCGGCGAGCGCGGCCTCGACGAGCGGCTCGGTGTCGGAGTCCGCGGCGGCCGGCATCGCCGACGCCTGGCGGCCGGTGCGCTCCTCGACGCTTTCGAAGGGGTGGTCCCCGGCCGGCTCGACCCACAGCCGGCGTACCGTTCCCGCGGCCTCCAGCAGCGCCTTCGCCTCCGGCAGGGAGCGCAGGGAGACCTCGGAGTGGAGGCGCTCCAGGAGCAGCGCACCGTCACCGAACGCGGCGAGCACCCGCACCGAGCCCCAGCCGTTCCAGTGCTCCAGGGCAGCGCGTTCCAGCGCCGGACGGGCCTCGAGCGGTGCGATCTTCAATGTGACCGGGGTGCCGTCCTTCCGACGTACGAGGAGGACGAGGCTGCTGCGGCCGCCGGGTGCCTGGACCCGTTCGACCGTGAGCCCGAGTCCGGTCACGGCATCCTCGGCGATCCCGGGCAGCTGCCCGAGCCACTCCTGTGCGGCCGCGTCCCCGTACGTCTCGCCGAGCGCCCGTACAAGCCGCTGCGGCGGTTCGAAAACCATGCGTGCGTCGTCCCTTGGTCAGGTACTGGAAGGCGGCGCCGGCGTCGTCCGCTCGGCGAGCCCAGGAAAGGCTACGCTCCCGCCGCGCCAGCGCACCGCCCGAACGGCCGCCTCGCGCAGCGCGCCCGCGGCGTCGCCGCGGAGCGGGCCCTTCGAGGCCCGTACGAGGTCCGAGTACACGCCCGCGACCCGCTCCTCCAGCTCGGCGGCGAGCCGTACAGCGGCCGCAGTGTCCGCCACCGCGAACGGCAGAGCGTACCCCGCGGCGGCGGGCACCGGGTCGCCGCCCAGAGCGCGTACCTGCCGCTCCAGCGCGTCCCGCCGGGCGCGGTGCGCGGTGTGGGCCTCGCGGGCCTCGCCCTGCCGGGCCTTGCCGATCCGGCCGCCGACGACCCCGTAGCCGTACACGGCGGCATGCTCGGCCGCCAGGGCGGCCTGGACGGCCTGAAGCGTCCGGTTGTCGCTCACGCGCGGTTCCCTTCGGTCAGCAGGTACGCATGCGCGGCCGCGGCGGCAGCCACGGACGCGAGCAGCCGTGCGAACTCGTCGGGCGCGCCGCCGAGCGTGGCGGCGTGCGCATCGGCGGTCCGCCGCTCGGCGGCGGCCAGCTCCCGCAGGGCGACGGCAGGGTCTGCAGGGACGTTTCTCCTGGCGGTCGTGTTCGGGTCGGACGTGCCCGACGGCCGGGGCGTGCCCTTCGGGTCCGCCGCGGTGGCCGCCGCGGCCGGGCTGCTCGACGCGGCCGTCCCCGCCGGGGACAGTGCCGTCACATGCGCGTCGACTTCCGCGCGCAGGGGGGCGAGGCGTGCCGTCAGAGCCGTGTGACGGGCGATCACCGCGTCGTAACGGGACAGCAGTTCGCGGCTCGTCGTGGCCGAGCGCCGCCGGAGTTCCGTCTCTGCGTCCGTGGCGTGGGTCCCGTCGCCGCCCGGCCGGCCGTCCTCTGCCGCGCAGCCGGTGAGGAGCACGGCTGCGGTACCCGCGCCCGTGGTGAGGAGTGCTCGTCTGCGCATGTCCGACTCCCTCCGGCCAGGAATGATCACCGCAGGCGAGCGTACCCGCGGGTCAACCGTGTGTGGACCGCAACACCCCCCGCGACCGGATACCCTTTGATCTGACACGCGACGTATCCACAACAGCACACGCGGCCGAGGAGTCACCCGGATGAGCACCACCCAGAGCGAGAGGCTGCGCGGACTGCTGGAACCGCTCGTCAGCGCGAAGGACCTGGATCTGGAGGACATCGAGGTGTCCCGGGCAGGCAGGCGCCGCATGCTGCGGGTCGTCGTGGACTCGGAGGAGGGCGTGGAGCTCGATGCCTGCGCCGAGCTGAGCCGTGTCATCTCCGAGAAGCTCGATGAGAGCGACGTCATGGGCGAGGACGAGTACGTCCTCGAGGTGAGCTCTCCGGGTGCCGAGCGCCCGCTCAAGGAACACCGCCACTACGTACGCGCCATCGGCCGGCTGGCCAGGATCCAGCCGCACGAGGGCGGCGAGTTGGTCGCGCGGATCCTCCAGGTGGACGACGAGGGCGTGGATCTGGAAGTACCGGGTGTGAAGGGCCGTAAGCCCACCGCCCGCCGCGTCGCGTTCGACGAGATCGCCAAGGCGCGTGTGGAGATCGAATTCAGCCGCAAGGACAAGAAGGAAGAGGAGGCGTAGCCGTGGACATCGACATGAGTGCCCTGCGGGGCTTGGTACGGGAGAAGGAGATCTCCTTCGACCTGCTGGTCGAGGCGATCGAGTCGGCCCTCCTCATCGCCTATCACCGCACCGAGGGAAGCCGCCGCCATGCGCGGGTCGAGCTCAACCGTGAGAACGGGCATGTGACGGTCTGGGCGAAGGAAGACCCGGCCGATCTCGAGGAGGGGCAGGAGCCCCGCGAGTTCGACGACACACCGTCCGGGTTCGGCCGGATCGCGGCGACCACCGCCAAGCAGGTCATTCTGCAGCGGCTGCGGGACGCCGAGGACGAGGTCACGTTCGGCGAGTACGCCGGCCGTGAGGGCGATGTCGTCATCGGCATGGTCCAGCAGGGCAAGGACCCCAAGAACGTGCTGGTCAGCCTGGACGGCGGCAAGCTGGAGGCGATCCTGCCGGTGCAGGAGCAGGTGCCGGGCGAGGAGTACACGCACGGTCTGCGGCTGCGTACGTATGTCGTGCGGGTGGTCAAGGGTGTCCGCGGTCCGTCCGTGACGCTGTCGCGTACCCACCCGAACCTGGTGAAGAAGCTCTTCGCCCTGGAGGTCCCGGAAATCGCGGACGGTTCGGTGGAGATCGCGGCGATCGCCCGTGAGGCCGGACACCGCACCAAGATCGCGGTCCGTTCGACCCGTTCCGGGCTGAACGCCAAGGGCGCCTGCATCGGCCCGATGGGCGGCCGTGTGCGCAATGTCATGGCCGAGCTGCACGGCGAGAAGATCGACATCGTCGACTGGTCGGACGACCCGGCCGAGATGGTGGCCAACGCCCTGTCACCCGCCCGGGTGAGCAAGGTGGAGATCGTCGATCTGGCCGCCCGCTCCGCCCGGGTGACGGTTCCCGACTACCAGCTCTCCCTCGCCATCGGCAAGGAAGGGCAGAACGCCCGGCTCGCGGCGCGGCTGACCGGCTGGCGGATCGACATCCGCCCGGACACCGAGCACACCGAGCAGGGTGCCGAGCGCGGCTGAGGAATGAATCGGGCCGGGGCCCTGTTGGACCAGTCGGTGCCGGGGCGACGGGTCCCGATCGGATCACGACAACATCCGTTCGATTTTTCCCCCAAAGGGGTGAGGTCGGCGCGGGGAGGTAGACTTAAGCGTGTCTGGTCGGACGCATGCCCGTGCCTGCCCTGAGCGAACCTGCGTGGGATGCCGGGAGCGAGCGGCCAAGAGCGATCTGCTGCGCATCGTGGCGGTCGAGGACAGATGTGTTCCCGATCCACGCGGTACGCTGCCCGGCCGGGGTGCATATGTACACCCCGCCTTGGTCTGTCTCGACCTGGCGGTCCGCCGCCGGGCGTTCCCCCGGGCTTTCCGGTCCAAGGGACCGCTCGAAGCCGCGGAAGTCCGCCGGTACGTCGAGCAGGCAGCACCGTAGGAAAAGAAAGACGTACGGCACGGATCCCCGTGCGGTCAGGTACCTCGCGAGTCGGAAGTAGGTCGAGATTGCGATGAGCACTCGATGAGTACGCGATGAGTACGCCCATGAAGTAGCGACGGTCCGGCGGCAACCCGGACCTAAAAGGAGCGAAGTGGCTAAGGTCCGGGTATACGAACTCGCCAAGGAGTTCGGTGTGGAGAGCAAGGTCGTCATGGCCAAGCTCCAGGAACTCGGTGAATTCGTCCGTTCGGCGTCCTCGACCATCGAGGCGCCGGTTGTACGCAAATTGACTGACGCCTTCCAGCAGGGCAGCGGCTCCGGCCGTGGCGCGGGCAAGCCCGCGGCGCCCCGCAAGCAGGCGCCCGCCAAGCCGTCCGCGCCCACTCCGGCGTCGGCGGCACGTCCGGCTGCCCCGAAGCCCGGCGCCCCGGCCCCCAAGCCGGTCGTCGCCGAGGCCCCCGTGAGCAGCGCCCCGTCCGCGGTCCCCACTCCGGGTCCGCGTCCCACTCCGGGTCCGAAGCCCGCGCCCAAGCCGGCGCCTGCTGCTCCGGCCATCCCGGAGTTCACCGCGCCTCCGTCGGCCCCCGCGGCCGGCCCGAAGCCCGGTGGTCCGACCCCCGGCCCGCGCCCGGCGGCTCGTCCGTCCGCGCCCGGCCGTCCCGAGGGTGCCCGTCCCGGTGCTCCGAAGCCCGGTGAGCGTGCCCCCCGTCCGGGTGGTGCCCGTCCCGCGGGTCCGCGCCCGGGCAACAACCCCTTCACGTCCGGCGGCTCCACCGGTATGGCGCGCCCGCAGGCGCCCCGCCAGGGTGGTGCGCCGCGTCCCGGCGGTCCCGGTGCCCCCGGTGGTTCGCGCCAGCAGGGCGCCACTCCCGGTGGTCCCCGTCCGCAGGGTGCCGCTTCCGGCGGCCCGCGCCCGACTCCGGGTTCCATGCCGCGTCCGCAGGCGCCCCGCTCTGCCGGTGGCCCTGGCGGCGGACCCGGCGGTAACCGTCCGAACCCCGGCATGATGCCGCAGCGTCCTGCTGCCGGCCCGCGTCCCGGCCCCGGTGGCGGCGGTCGCGGTCCCGGTGGCGGCGGTCGCGGTCCCGGTGGCGGCGGCGGTCGTCCCGGCTTCGCGGGTCGTCCTGCGGGTCCCGGCGCCCGTCCCGGTGGTGGCGGCGGCTTCGGCGGCCCCCGTCCCGGCGGCGGTGCCCCGGGCGGCGGCGGCTTCGGTGGCGGCGGTGGCCGTCCCGGCTTCGGCGGCCGTCCCGGCGGCCCCGGTGGCCGTGGTGCCACGCAGGGTGCGTTCGGCCGTCCCGGCGGTCCGGCGCGTCGTGGCCGCAAGTCGAAGCGGCAGCGTCGCCAGGAGTACGAGGCCATGCAGGCCCCGTCGGTCGGCGGTGTGATGCTGCCTCGCGGCAACGGCGAGACCGTTCGCCTGTCGCGCGGTGCCTCGCTCACCGACTTCGCGGAGAAGATCAACGCCAACCCGGCGTCGCTCGTTGCCGTGATGATGAACCTCGGCGAGATGGTCACGGCCACGCAGTCCGTCTCCGACGAGACGCTGCAGCTTCTCGCCGGCGAGATGAACTACGAAGTTCAGATCGTCAGCCCGGAGGAGGAGGACCGTGAGCTGCTCGAGTCCTTCGACATCGAGTTCGGCGAGGACGAGGGCGGCGAGGAGTTCCTCGTTGCGCGTCCGCCGGTCGTGACCGTCATGGGTCACGTCGACCACGGTAAGACCCGACTGCTGGACGCGATCCGCAAGACGAATGTCGTCGCGGGCGAGGCCGGCGGTATCACGCAGCACATCGGTGCGTACCAGGTCTCCACCGAGGTGAACGACGAGCAGCGTCACATCACCTTCATCGACACCCCGGGTCACGAGGCGTTCACCGCCATGCGTGCCCGTGGTGCGAAGTCGACCGACATCGCGATCCTCGTGGTGGCGGCCAACGACGGTGTGATGCCGCAGACGATCGAGGCGCTCAACCACGCCAAGGCGGCCGATGTGCCGATCGTGGTCGCGGTCAACAAGATCGACGTCGAGGGCGCGGACCCGGTGAAGGTGCGCGGTCAGCTGACCGAGTTCGGCCTGGTGGCCGAGGAGTACGGCGGCGACACCATGTTCGTCGACATCTCCGCCAAGCAGGGTCTGCACATCGACTCCCTGCTGGAGGCCGTGGTCCTCACCGCCGACGCCTCGCTCGACCTGCGGGCCAACCCGGAGCAGGACGCGCAGGGTATCGCCATCGAGTCCCACCTCGACCGAGGCCGCGGTGCCGTCTCGACCGTCCTGGTCCAGCGCGGTACCCTCCGCATCGGTGACACGATGGTCGTCGGCGACGCGTACGGCCGTGTCCGGGCGATGCTCGACGACAAGGGCAACAACGTCGAGGAAGCGGGTCCGTCGACCCCCGTCCTGGTCCTGGGTCTCACCAACGTCCCCGGCGCCGGCGACAACTTCCTGGTCGTCGACGAGGACCGTACCGCCCGTCAGATCGCCGAGAAGCGTGCTGCGCGTGAGCGCAACGCGAACTTCGCCAAGCGTGTCCGCCGGGTGTCCCTCGAGGACCTCGACAAGGTGCTCAAGGCCGGTCTGGTGCAGGAACTCAACCTCATCATCAAGGGCGACGCGTCCGGTGCGGTCGAGGCTCTCGAGTCCTCGCTGCTCCAGCTCGACGTCGGCGAAGAGGTCGACATCCGCGTCCTGCACCGCGGTGTGGGTGCGGTCACCGAGTCGGACATCGACCTGGCGATGGGCTCCGACGCCATCGTCATCGGCTACAACGTCCGTGCGGCCGGCCGTGCCGCGCAGATGGCGGAGCGCGAGGGCGTCGACGTCCGGTACTACTCGGTGATCTACCAGGCCATCGAGGAGATCGAGGCGGCCCTCAAGGGCATGCTCAAGCCGGAGTACGAAGAGGTCGAGCTCGGTACGGCGGAGATCCGCGAGGTCTTCCGCTCGTCCAAGCTGGGCAACATCGCGGGTGTTCTCATCCGCTCCGGCGAGGTCAAGCGCAACACCAAGGCGCGCCTCCTCCGCGACGGCAAGGTCATCGCGGAGAACCTCACCATCGAGGGTCTGCGTCGCTTCAAGGACGACGTCACCGAGATCCGCGAAGGCTTCGAGGGTGGTATCAACCTCGGAAACTTCAACGACATCAAGATCGACGACGTCATCGCGACGTACGAGATGCGCGAGAAGCCGCGCGCCTGAACCGTGCGGTGACAGTCGGGGCCGGTCGGCGGACGAGAATTTCCGTCGATCGGCCCCGGCCGTTGCGTGTACGGTTCTGATGTCCCTGCCAAGAGCGGGCAGGGCGTCACTCGACCCCGTACCGGCGGGACATCCGGATACACATGTATGTGGGGACGCTGTCCTTCGACCTGCTTCTCGGCGATGTCCGGTCGCTGAAGGAGAAACGCTCAGTCGTCCGTCCCATCGTCGCCGAGCTCCAGCGCAAGTACGCGGTCTCGGTGGCGGAGGTGGGCGGGCAGAACCTCCACCGCAGGGCCGAGATCGGCCTCGCGGCGGTGTCCGGGGACGCCGGGCACCTCACAGACCTCCTGGACCGGTGTGAGCGCATGGTCGCCGGCCGGCCCGAAGTCGAGCTGCTGTCGGTACGACGACGGCTGCACGGCGACGACGATTACTGAGTTTCCGGGGGACCACAGACCCCCAGCAAGAAGAGAAGGGAACGGACGGTGGCCGACAACGCGCGGGCCCGCAAGCTGGCCGATCGCATCCAGGTCGTGGTCGCGGAGACCCTGGACCGGCGTATCAAGGATCCGCGGCTGGGCTTCGTCACGATCACGGACGCCCGGGTCACCGGCGACCTGCGGGAGGCCACGGTCTTCTACACGGTCTACGGCGACGACGAGGAGCGGGCCGCCTCCGCGGCGGCGCTGGAGTCCGCCAAGGGCATCCTGCGCTCCGAGGTCGGCCGGCAGACGGGTGTCCGCTTCACGCCGACCCTCGCCTTCGTGCCGGACGCCCTGCCCGACAACGCCCGTACGATCGACGACCTCCTCCACGTGGCGCGGGCCAAGGACGCTGAGGTGCGGGAGGCGTCCACGGGCGCCACGTACGCCGGTGACGCGGACCCGTACCGCAAGCCGGGCGAGGACTCCCACGAGACGGACTCCGCCGCCGAATGACCAAGCAGCACACTCCCCCGACTACCGCCGGGAGGGGCCCCCAGGACGGCCTTGTCATCGTCGACAAGCCGTCGGGCTTCACTTCGCACGACGTCGTCGCCAAGATGCGCGGCATCGCCAGGACGAGGCGCGTCGGGCACGCGGGCACGCTCGACCCCATGGCCACCGGCGTCCTCGTGCTCGGCGTGGAGCGGGCCACCAAGCTTCTCGGCCATCTCGCGCTGACCGAGAAGGAGTACCTCGGTACGGTCCGTCTCGGCCAGAACACGATCACCGACGACGCCGAGGGGGAGATCACCTCCTCCGCCGACGCCTCCGCCGTGACGCGTGAGGCCGTCGACACGGCCGTGGCCAAGCTGACCGGCGACATCATGCAGGTGCCGTCGAAGGTCAGCGCCATCAAGATCGACGGTAAGCGGTCCTACGCCCGGGTGCGCGGCGGCGAGGAGTTCGAGATCCCGGCCCGCCCGGTCACCGTGTCGCAGTTCACGGTGTACGACGTCCGTGAGGCCGTCGCGGAGGACGGCACCCCGGTCCTCGACCTGGTCGTCTCGGTCGTCTGCTCCTCCGGTACGTACATCCGTGCCCTGGCCCGCGACCTCGGCGCCGATCTGGGCGTCGGCGGTCATCTGACGGCTCTGCGGCGCACCCGTGTCGGCCCGTACAAGCTCGACAAGGCGCGGACGCTGGACCAGCTCCAGGAGGAGCTGACCGTCATGCCGATCGCCGAGGCCGCGGCCGCCGCGTTCCCGCGCTGGGACGTCGACGAGCGCCGGGCCCGGCTGCTGACGAACGGCGTACGGCTCGACATGCCCGCGTACCCGGTGGGACCGGTGGCGGTCTTCGGACCCGAAGGCCGCTTCGTCGCCCTCGTCGAGGAGCAGAGGGGCAAGGCGAAGAGTCTCGGCGTCTTCGGCTAGGACCTGCGGGGTCCGGCATGATCGCCGGACCCCGCAGGGCTCCGGGCGTGCGGTCGGCGCGAGGCACGGGGCCTCGGCACCGCCTCCGTGCATGCTGTTTCGACCGGCGCCCGGTGGAGCTCGCCGTGGACGTACCGGGCTTCGCGGACCAGGTCGCGGGCCGGCCGATCAGGGCTCCGCAGGAGTGGGCGGCGCCGATCGGCCGCGTGCCCGCCCTGCGCCGGAGCCCGTGGCCCCTATGCCGATGCCGACCGACGACCGCGGACATGGCAGTCTTAGACCTGCGTAATCAGACAGGACGTACACAGGTTCGGGTTTCGGACGAGGAGCGGTCACAGTGCAACGCTGGCGTGGCTTGGAGGACATCCCCCAGGACTGGGGACGCAGCGTCGTCACCATCGGCTCCTACGACGGGGTGCACCGGGGGCACCAGCTGATCATCGGCCGGGCGGTGGCCCGCGCCCGTGAGCTCGGCGTTCCGTCCGTCGTCGTGACCTTCGACCCGCACCCCAGCGAGGTCGTACGCCCCGGCAGCCACCCGCCGCTGCTCGCCCCGCACCACCGGCGCGCGGAGCTGATGGCCGAGCTGGGCGTGGACGCGATGCTGATCCTGCCCTTCACGATGGAGTTCTCGCAGCTGTCGCCCGCCGACTTCATCGTGAAGGTGCTCGTCGACAAGCTGCACGCACGCGTGGTCATCGAGGGCCCGAACTTCCGCTTCGGCCACAAGGCGGCCGGCAACGTGGAGTTCCTGGCCGAGCTGGGCGCGACCTACGACTACGAGGTCGACGTCGTCGACCTGTACGAGCGCGGCGCGGCGGGCGGTGGCGAGCCCTTCTCCTCGACCCTGACCCGTCGCCTGGTCGCCGAGGGCGACGTCCAGGGCGCGGCGGAGATCCTGGGCCGCCCGCACCGCGTCGAGGGCGTCGTGGTCCGCGGCGCCCAGCGGGGCCGTGAGCTGGGCTACCCCACCGCCAATGTGGAGACCCTGCCGCACACCGCGATCCCGGCGGACGGCGTGTACGCGGGCTGGCTGACCGCGGCCGGCGAGCGGATGCCGGCGGCGATCTCGGTGGGCACGAACCCGCAGTTCGACGGCACCGAGCGCACGGTCGAGGCGTACGCGATCGACCGCGTCGGCCTGGAGCTGTACGGGCTCCACGTCGCCGTCGACTTCCTCGCGTATGTGCGCGGCCAGGAGAGGTTCGACTCGATCGAGTCCCTGCTGGAGGCGATGGCGGCGGACGTGAAGCGCTGCCGCGAACTGATCGAAGCGGCGGACGCGAACCAAGCATGAAACGTGGGGGTGCCAAGCCCCCCGCATCCGCCGGTCCGGCATACGCGAACCGGGCATGAAACGTGGGGCCAAGCACCCCCCGCATCCGCCGGTCCGGCATACGCGAACCGGGCATGAAACGTGGGGGTGCCAAGCCCCCCCCCGCACCCGCCGGTCGGCGGGCCGCGCCCGTGCGGGCGCGGCCCGACCGGGCGTCGGCTGCCGCCGCACCATGGCCGAACCGTCCAGCTGGTGGCTGTCGCCCACGCCCGGTGGGTGTGGTGCGAGCCCCTCCGGGGGCTGTCGGGGAACGTCCGCACGAGGGGCACGGCGGTCAGGGTCTCGCCCAGTGGCACGCCACCCGCGCCGAGCCCGAGCCGGGCAGGACCGGAAGGTCCTCGGTGCGGCAGCGGTCCGCCACACCCGCCGTCTCGGCCTCGCCGGAGGCGAGTACGTGGCAGCGGGCGTGGAAACGGCAGCCGCCGGGGATCCGTGACGGGTCCGGCGGCTCGCCGGTCAGGACGACCGGTGAGCCCTCCGACTCCGGCAGCACGGACAGCAGCGCGCGCGTGTACGGATGCCGTGGGGCCGTCAGCACCTGCTCCACCGGCCCCGTTTCGACGATGCGGCCCAGGTACATCACGGCCACCCGGTCCGCGATGTTCCAGGCGAGGCCGAGGTCGTGCGTGACGACCAGCGCGGAGAGGCCGAGTTCGTCGCGCAGGTCCAGCAGGAGTGCCAGGATCTCGCCGCGTACCGAAGCGTCGAGGGAGGCCACCGGCTCGTCGGCCACGATGAGTTCGGGCCTGAGGACCAGCGCGCCGGCGATGACGACCCGCTGTCGCTGGCCGCCGGACAGCTGGTGCGGATAGCGCAGGAAGAAACGTTCTGGCGGCCTCAGGCCCGCGAGGGCCAGTGCCTCCGCGACGGCGGTGTGCTCGTCGCCGCGGTGACCGTGGATCCGCAGTCCCTCGGCGACCGCGTCGTAGACGGTGTGCCGCGGGTTGAGCGAGCCGCTCGGGTCCTGCAGCACGAGCTGTACGTGCTTGCGGTACGCCTTGAGACCGCGCGAGCCGTAGTCCAGCGGTCGCCCGCCGAAGCGGACCGTGCCGGACGTCGGCCGCACGAGCCCGAGCAGGGTGCGCGCGAGTGTCGTCTTGCCGCAGCCGGACTCGCCGACGAGGGCCACGATTTCCCCGTTGCCGATGTCCAGGTCGACCCCGTCGACGGCTCGTGCCTCTCCCGTGTTCCGCCGTCCGGGGAAGGCCACCCGGACACCGGTGGCGGACAGCAGGGGTGCGGCGACGCCGGTCATGACTGCCTCCAGGGATCACCTACGTGCACGCAGGCCGCCCGCCACTCCACCGCCCCGGTCGCACGCAGCGGCTGGTCCTCGGACGCGCACAGGTCCAGCGCGACGGGACACCGAGGATGGAACGCGCAGCCGGGCGGTAGCGCGGCCGGATCCGGCGGGTCGCCGGGCAGCCCGCGCGGGGCGCGCCGCGACGCCGCGTCCCCGATGCGCGGGAACGCGGCGGACAGCGCCCGCCCGTACGGATGCCGCGCGGCCTCGTACACTTCCCGCGCCGGGCCCTCTTCGACGATCCGTCCCGCGTACATGACCGCAAGCCGGTCGCATGTGCCGGCCAGCACGGCCAGGTCGTGGCTGATCATCAGCAGGCTGATGGACTGCACATCGACGAGCCGCTCGATCAGCCCCAGGATCTGCGCCTGGATCATCACGTCCAGCGCGGTCGTCGGCTCGTCGGCCACGATGAGCCGCGGTTCGCAGGCGAGTGCCATCGCGATCATCACGCGCTGCCGCTGTCCGCCGGACAGCTCGTGCGGGTACGCGTCGGCCCGGGTCACCGGCAGACCGACCTGCTCGAGCAGCTCTCCGGCCCGCCGCCGGGCCGCGGCCGGCGTCGCGGCGCGGCCGTGCAGCAGCAGCGGTTCCGCGATCTGGTCGCCCACCCGGTGCACCGCGTTCAGCGAGTGCATCGCGCCCTGGAAGACGATGGACGCCCCGGCCCACCGTACGGCCCGCAGCCTGCCCCACTTCATGGTGAGAACGTCCTCGCCGTCGAGCAGGATCTGCCCGCTCAGCGTCGCGGACACGGGCAGCAGCCGCAGCAGGGCCAGCGCCAGCGTCGACTTGCCGCAGCCTGACTCACCTGCCACGCCCAGCTTCTGCCCGGCCGGCAGCGTGAGGTCGACGCCCCGCACGGCGGCCGCCCCCGCCCCGTACGTCACATGCAGGTCCCTGATTTCGAGCAGGCTCAACGCGCCACCCCCAGCCGCGGGTTGAGCACGGCCTCGACGGCCCGCCCGCACAGCGTGAAGGACAGTGCGACCAGCGCGATCGCGATGCCGGGCGGCGCGAGATACCACCAGTGCCCGGAGGACACCGCGCCGGCCTCGCGGGCGTCCTGGAGCATGCCGCCCCAGGAGACGACGGTCGGGTCGCCCAGCCCGAGGAAGGCGAGTGTGGCCTCGGTGAGGATCGCGTTGGAGATGCCGAGCGTGGTCTGGGCGAGGACGAGCGGCATCACGTTGGGCAGCACATGCCGGTTCATGATGTGCCCGTGCCCGCCGCCGAGCGCGTGCGCCCGCTCGATGTACGGCCGTGACTCGACGGCGATCGTCTGTGCCCGTACGAGGCGTGCCGTGGTGGGCCAGCTGGTGACGCCGATCGCCAGGACGACGGTCCACACACTCCGTGACATGACCGTCGCCAGGACGATGGCCAGCACCAGCGTCGGCATGACCAGGAACCAGTCCGTCACCCTCATCAGTACCGTCGAGAACCACCCCCCGAAGTGTCCGGCGACGACTCCGACCAACGTACCGATCGCCACTGACAACGCGGCCGCGAGCAGCCCGACGGTGAGCGAGATCCGCGCGCCCCACACCAGCAGGCCCAGCAGCGGGCGCCCGAACGGGTCGGTGCCCAGCGGGAACTCGCCGCTCGGCGGCTCGAGCGCCGCCCCGGGCGCATTCGTGACGCTCTGCACGTCACTGCCGGCCAGCAAGGGCGCGGCGAGCGCGACCAGCGCGATGAGGCCGAGGCCGGCGAGGCCGTAGAGCCCCGCCCGGTGCGTACGGTACGCGCGCCAGAAGCGGGCCGCGGACGCCTGTCGCCGCGCCCACGACAGTTCGGCGGCCGTCATCGGCCCACCCGGGGGTCCAGCAGGGGATACAGCAGGTCGGCGAGGAGATTCATCAGGATCATCGCTCCGGCGAAGACGACGAAAAGACCCTGCACCAGCGGCAGATCGGGCACGCTGAGCGCCTGGTAGAACAGCCCGCCCAGGCCCGGCCAGGAGAAGACCGTCTCGACGAGGATGGAGCCCGCGGCCACATGGCCGAGGTTGATGAACACCATGGTGACGGTGGGTAGGAGCGCGTTGGGCACGGCGTGCCGGCGGCGTACGAGGTCGTCCCGCAGTCCCTTGGCGCGGGCCGTGGTCAGATAGTCGCCGCCCATCTCGTCGAGCAGCGAGGAACGCATGACGAGCAGTGTCTGGGCGTACCCGACGGCGACGAGTGTGAGCACGGGCAGCACCATGTGGTGCGCCACGTCGACAGCGTGGGCGAAGCCGGTCGCGTCGCCGGACTCCATGCCTCCGGTGGGGAAGAGACCGGGAAGGGGCCCGGCGCCCACCGAGAACGTCATGATCAGCAGCAGCCCGAGCCAGAAGGACGGTACGGACCACAGGGTCAGCGCCACCCCGGTGGTGAGCCGGTCGCCGAGCCCGCCGTGCCGCCAGGCCGCACGTGTGCCGAGCCACAGCCCGAACACCGAGTAGACGACGACCGCCACACCGGTGAGCAGCAGGGTGGCCGGTACCTTCTCGGCGATCAGCTCCCCGACCGGCGCATGGAACTGGTACGACGTGCCGAAGTCCCCGGTGAGCGCCTTGCCGCAGTAGTCGGTGAACTGCTGCCACAGCGGCAGATCCAGCCCGAACTGGCGGCGCAGCGCCGCCAGCTGCTCGGCGGACACCTGACGGCCGTGGGTCATGGTGCGCACCGGGTCGCCGGGAATGATCCGGAAGAGGAAGAAGCTGGTGACGAGCACGGCCAGCAGCGAGACCACGGCGCCGGCGAGCCTGCCGGAGACGTACCACAGATACGCGGCGACGCGGCGGCCGCGGGCACGGGCCGCCTCGCGGGTGCGGGGAGCCGTTCCCGCACCCGCGGCCACACCGGAAGTGCTTGTCGCGGTCATGGACTATTCACGGTCGTCCGCGCCGGCGCGGCGACGCAGCACCAGGAACGCCCCGGCTCCGCCGAGCAGGACGACCCCGGCGACGATGCCGAGGACGACGCCTGCCGCCGAGCCCTCGTCCGAGGAGCCGCTGTCCGCGGGGACGGCGGACCACCAGCTCCAGTAGCCGTCCTGGCCGTAGATGTTGCCGGCCGCGGTGGGCATGGTGCTGATGGACGCGATCTGGTCGGTGCGGTACGCCTCGACGGCATTGGGGTACGCCATGACGTTCATGTACCCCGTGTCGTACAGCCGTGCCTGCATCTGCTTGACGAGATCCGCCCGCTTGGCCGCGTCGTACTCGGCGAGCTGCTGCGCGTAGAGCTCGTCGAACCGCTTGTCGCAGATGAAGTTGTCGGTCGCGCCGGTGTCCTTCGGCGTGGCGGGCAGCGCGGCGCAGGTGTGGATGGAGAGGACGAAGTCGGGGTCGGGGTTGACGGACCAGCCGTCGAACGCCAGGTCGTACTCGCCGGCCAGCCAGGGGTCGGAGACATTGTCGAGGCAGTCGACCTTCAGGCCGACGCCGAGTGCGCCCCACCACTCCTGGAGGTACTGGCCGACGGCCTTGTCGTTGGGATCGGTGGCGTGGCAGAGGATGCGGAAGTCCAGTGGTCTGCCGTCCTTCCCGACGCGCTTGCCGGCGCTGTTCTTCCGGTAGCCGGCCTGATCGAGGAGCCGCGCCGCTTCCGCCGGGTCGTAGGCGATGCGCCGGCTGCTGTCCGGCTTCCAGAAGTACGTGTCGAAGCGCGGCGGGATGTAGCCCTCGCCCTCGACGGCGTGCCCCTGGAAGACCTTTTCCACGACGGCCCTGCGGTCCGTGGCGGCGAAGAGGGCCCGGCGCACCCTCGGGTCGAGCAGCGCGGGATGGCCGTTGCCGAACTTCTCGCCGTTCCTGGCGCGGGCGCCGGGGTTGGTGGCGAGGGCGTAGAAGCGCCGGCCGGGCGCGTCGTTGACCTTGATGTTCTCGGCGGAGCCGAGGGCGGTCGCCTGGGCGGGGGTGAGGCCGGAGACGAAGGACACCTCGCCCTTGCGCAGCGCCGCGACGGCCGCGTCGAGGTCCTTGTAGTACTTGAATACCAGCTCGTCGAACTTGGGGCTGCCGCGCCAGAAGTCGTTGTTGGGTTTGAGCTTCAGGTACTGGTCGACCTTGTAGTCGGTGAGGATGTACGGGCCGTTGCCGACGACCGGGAACTGCTTGTCGTTGTTGAACTTCGAGAAGTCGTCGACCTTCTCCCAGAGGTGCCGCGGCACGATCGGGACGTCCAGCGCGAGCATGGTCGCCTGAGGCTTCTTCAGCTCGATGACCAGTGTGCGGGGGTCGGGCGCGGTGACCTTCCGGAAGTTGCCGACGAATGAGCCGTTGGCGGTGGCCGCGCCCTCGTCGGTCATCATCTTGTTGAACGTCCACGCCGCGTCCTCGGCGGTGGCGGGCTTCCCGTCCGACCACGTGGAGTCCTTGCGGATCGTGTACGTCCAGGTGAGCTTGTCGGGGGAGGACTTCCAGGCGGTCGCGAGGCCGGGGACGGCGTGGCCGTCGCCGGGGTCGTAGTTGGTCAGGTAGTCGTACATCAGCCGGTGGACGCCGGTGCTGATGAGCCGCTGGGCGAGGAACGGGCTCAGCGAGTCGACGCTTTGGGAGACGGCTACGGTGAGCACGTTCTTGTTGTCGTCCGCCGCCGCCCGGGGGACCGCCGCGGCTGCGGCGAGGGCCAAGGCGGCACCGGTGATCAGGAGACGTCGGTGGTGTGTACGCGGCGGAACTCGTGTGTCCATGGGACAGACCTCGCGTTGTCACTGGGGGATCAGGGATCGCCAGTTGGTGAAGCGAAGGTGTATCAGCGTCGGTCCAGCCGCGTCAACGGGACGCGAAACCGCTTTTGTGCTGCGGAAATGACGGAGGGTCCGCGCGCGGTGACGAGCGCGGACCCCCATTGGTCGAGACCGTTGACGCCCTACTGTTGAGGGGCTGACGGTGCCTGCGGAGGCTGCTGCCACCCCTGCGGCGGATACGGCTGTCCGGGATTGAGGTATCCCGGTGGCACCTGACCGGGCACGGGCTGACCCGGTACCGGCTGACTTGGCATCGGCTGACCCGGCGCCGACTGGCCCGGCATCGGCGGCGCAATGCGCGGCGGCGGGTTGCCGTCCGACGTCCACAACCCCTGCACCTGCTGGGCCCGTACGAAGTCCTCGGCGACCATCGCCGACAGATTGAAGTACGCCTCCCGCGTCTTCGGCCGCATCATGTCGAGGTCGACCTCCGCGCCCGCCGCCAGGTGCTCGTCGAACGGCACGACGATCACACCGCGGCAGCGCGTCTCGAAGTGCTGCACAATGTCCTCGACCTTGATCATCTTTCCGGTCTCCCGGACTCCCGAGATCACGGTGATCGAGCGCTGCACGAGGTCGGCGTATCCGTGCGCGTGCAGCCAGTCGAGCGTGGTGCTCGCGCTGGACGCGCCGTCCACGGAAGGCGTGGAGATGATGATCAGCTGATCGGCGAGGTCGAGAACTCCCCGCATCGCACTGTAGAGCAGACCGGTGCCCGAGTCGGTCAGGATGATCGGGTACTGGCGGCCCAGCACGTCGATCGCCCGCCGGTAGTCCTCGTCGTTGAAGGTCGTCGACACGGCCGGGTCCACGTCATTCGCGATGATCTCCAGGCCGGAGGGCGCCTGCGAGGTGAACCGGCGGATGTCCATGTACGAGTTGAGGTACGGGATCGCCTGCACCAGATCGCGGATCGTCGCCCCGGTCTCCCGCCGCACCCGTCGGCCGAGCGTGCCGGCGTCCGGGTTGGCATCGATCGCGAGGATCTTGTCCTGCCGCTCCGTCGACAGCGTGGCGCCGAGCGCCGTGGTGGTCGTGGTCTTGCCGACGCCGCCCTTGAGGCTGATGACGGCGATGCGGTAGCAGGAGAGTACGGGCGTACGGATCAGCTCCAGCTTGCGCTGCCGCTCCGCCTCCTCCTTCTTCCCGCCCAGCCTGAACCGCGAGGCCCCGGAGGGCGTGCGGCTGCTCTTGGTCTTCTGCTTGTTGCGCAGCAGCCGGTCGGAGGACAGCTCCACGGCCGCGGTGTACCCCAGGGGGGCGCCGGGCACGGACCGCTCACGCTGGTCGTGCGCGACGGGCGCGGGCCAGGCGGCCCCGGCACGCGGATCGTGGCCGCCACCCGGCCCGGCGTGCGGAGGCGTGGGAGCCGACTGAGGGAAGCCGGGCGCCTGGGGGGCTGCGGCCGCGGGGCCGGGCTGCGGAGGCATGGGTGCAGGCTGCGCGCCGGGGTGCGGGAAGCCGTAGCCGCCCACGGGGGGTTGGGGGCTTCCGGTTCCGGGGCCGGGCTGTGGAGGCATGGGTGCAGGCTGCGCGCCGGGGTGCGGGAGGCCGTAGCCGCCTACGGGGGGTTGGGGGCTTTCGGTTCCGGGGCCTGGCTGTGGAGGCATGGGTGCAGGCTGCCCGGGCTGCGGGAAGCCGTACCCGCCCTGCTGTGGCAGCGGCATGCCGCTCCGCGGCGGCGTGGCGGCCGCGGGCGCGCCGGGCTGCGGGAGGCCGTAGCCGCCCTGGGGGGCGGGCTGGGGTGCCGTTCCGGGTGGAGTCTGCGCCGGATGGGGTGTGGCTGGTGCGGCGGGCGGGGCCTGGGGAGGAGTGGGCATCGTCTGCCCCGGTTGCGCAAGCGTGTACCCGCCCTGCGGAGGAAGGGGTGCGCCGGGTTGCGGGAGGCCGTAGCCGCCTACGGGGGGTTGGGGGCTTTCGGTTCCGGGGCCTGGCTGTGGAGGCATGGGTGCAGGCTGCCCGGGCTGCGGGAAGCCGTACCCGCCCTGCTGTGGCAGCGGCATGCCGCTCCGCGGCGGCGTGGCGGCCGCGGGCGCGCCGGGCTGCGGGAGGCCGTAGCCGCCCTGGGGGGCGGGCTGGGGTGCCGTTCCGGGTGGAGTCTGCGCCGGATGGGGTGTGGCTGGTGCGGCGGGCGGGGCCTGGGGAGGAGTGGGCATCGTCTGCCCCGGTTGCGCAAGCGTGTACCCGCCCTGCGGAGGAAGGGGTGCGCCGGGTTGCGGGAGGCCGTAGCCGCCCACGGGGGGTTGGGGGCTTTCGGTTCCGGGGCCTGGCTGTGGAGGCATGGGTGCAGGCTGCCCGGGCTGCGGGAAGCCGTACCCGCCCTGGGGCGGAACCGGCGGGTGCACGGGGCCGGGCTGCGGCGGCGTGGCCGGCGATGCCGGCTGGAAGGCCGGCGGAAGCGGCGGCAGGGAACCGGCCGGCGGAGCCGGCGGCGGACTCCAGGGCTGAGCCGGACCGGGAACAGCGTTCTGGGGAGCGTCCGCAGGCTGCGCGGCCGGAACGGTGTCGGAGGGCTCCGCCGCGGAGGCACCGCCGACAGGAAGGGCGTCCGCAGCAACCGTGTCGACCGGAGCGGCGTCTCCAGGAACCGCGTCCGCCGCATCGGCGACATCCCCTGCACCGCAGTCGACTGCTTCGGAGGCGACCGGACGGGACTCGTTCGCGGCGGCCGTCGTGGCAGCGTCGGGCGACACGGCGTCCTCGGCAGCGGCATCCGCCTGGACCGGCTCCACATCGGCGGCAGCCGCAGCCAAGTCGGCGGCCACGTCATCCGCCGGAGCGCCGGGCGACTGAGCAGCGGTCGGCTGCACCCCCGCCGGACCGGAACCGGCCTCGGCCTGTTCCGGACCATCCGAGTCCGCCTCCACGGACGCGGCGTCCGCCGCAGGGCTGGAGACCGCGCCCGTAACTCCGGCTGCGTCCGCCGACGCGGCGTCCTTCGCAGGGCTGGAGACCGCGCCCGTAACTCCGGCTGCGTCCGCCGCCTCGGCCCCGTCCGGGCCGACTTCCGCGCCGACCGCCGCCTGCGCGTCGCGTTCCGCGAACTCGCGTCTCAGCGCGGCGGAGGAGAAGCGCATCGTCGCACCGCTCTCCACGTCACCTCCGGCCGTGAAGGCCTCGGTGGCTATGGGCAGCGAGCCGACCGGCGGAGGCGGGGGTGTCACCCCCTCCGCGGTACCGCCCGACGCACTGCGCGTGTACCAGGCGGGCGGGGTGTAGTCGATGGTGAACTCACCAGTCGTCTCGGGGTCCGCGTCGGACTGATCGTCGACGGGCGGCTGGGTCCAGCCGTCCCCGTGGATCTCGCCCCGATCGCCGTTCACCGGAACTCCCCGAGGATGCCCCGGCCTTCAGGATGGGGAGGAATCCGGCTTCCCGTACAGCAGGGAAGGGAAGGGTGGAATGCTGCCAGAGTGGACCGCCACCCACAGGCGGGGTGGTAGCGTGTTTGGCCGCGGAGCGAGAACCAAGCCCGCATAGCAGTTCCTTTCACAACTTCATTTATCCGGGCTGGTTTCAACCCGGCTGGTGCTGATCGCGTAAGACTCGATCGTTCGCTGGGCGACTGAGCGGCGTGAGCCAGGAATCCCCGCCGTATACGAGGGGGAGGATTCAATTTGCCTCCTGGTGTCGTCCGAGCACGGCACCAGCCTAATCGCCGGGCTCAACGCTCCGGCAGGTCTTCCGCCGCTCCATCGCGGCCCCGGCCATCGCAACGGTGGCGGTGTGAAACCAGAAAACACTCATACCGCCACAGCGACCGCCCTCTTACGCGGCAGAACCGTATGTGCTCAGTCCAACCGCCGTGCTGCGCCCAATAGTCCGGTCTCGGCGTCCGTGGCCTGGGTCATGACGAACTGCCGGTTCCGGACATTGCCCCAGAGCGTGACGCCGTCCGCGAGCGTGGGCAGGGACCCCCACTCCTCCCTGGACAGGTTCATGACCCGCCCGATCTGCTCGGCCTCCTCGGGCGACACGCGCTGGATGCCGACCAGGTCGGACTTCTCCAGCAACCGCGGTGCCACCGGGCTGAGATACGGCAGCAGGGTGAGCACTGACTGCCAGGGCGCCGACACCACACGTCCCCGCGGCGGCCGCATCCCGCAGTCCCGCACGACCAGCACCGGGGAACCGGCCGAGGCTCCCTGCGGCGGCACCTGGCCCACCTCGTGCAGCGTGATGCACGGCTGTCCGCCACCCGCTGCCCGGGCGAGGGCAGTCCACGCGGCCGCCCGGCCGGTCTCCACCGCCACGCGGGCACCCGTCGCGGCTGTCCGGAGCGCCAGGACCTGTGCCGTCCACAGGCCGCCGATGAGTGTCACGTCGTACGGACTGGGCCGGTTGATGCCCAGCACCGCCGGCCGGCCCTCCGCGTCGACCCCGATCACCATGCCGTCGTCGCCGACCGGCAGGCCCAGCGTCTCCAACTGCTCGGCGGACACCGTATGACGCTCACGCCGCGGCCCGATCAACCCCACGCCTGCGAGGTTCCGCCGCCCCGTCCTCATCAACGAACACCTCCGAGCGGCAACGTGGCCAGCATGCCGGGCAGTTGTTCCCGGTCCAGCCGTACCAGACCAGTCTTCACCCCGCGTGCGGCCCGCTCCAACTCACGCCTCGCCGTGACCAGTTCCTCGTCGCTGCGCCCGGTGATCCGTACATGTCCCGTCATGGTCACGTCCTGCCGGCGGTCGCCGCCCGCCAGAGTGAGGCTGAAGGTCGTGGCGAGCGCGGGAACGGACGTCAGGAGCGCCACCAACTGGGGCAAGGAGGCTCCGCCCGCTCCGCCACCCAGCTGAGGCCAGCGCCCCACCCAGTACGTCGTGTGCCTGCGGTCGTCGCACCGCCATGTCCGCGAGGTCTCCTGCGTACGCCGCCCCGTCGAACCACCGCGCCCGGCCTGTGCGATGGCCAGCGGACTGGCACACGTCGACGTGGCGAGCGCGCCGGTCAGCTCCTGCTCGGTCAGTACCGTCGCCCGGAAGCCCGCCCCGGTCAGCCGGCTCGCCAGCTGGTCCGCGGCGCGCACCACGCACCGCTGCGCGCCGTCGAGGCCGCCGCCGCGTGCTGCGACCGCCTCGGGGCACAGCTCCGGGTCGAGCTTCAGCGCGATCCAGGTGATACGGACCGCCGGCGAGCCCGTCTGGGCCTGCAGCGGCGCGTAGTTGCGCGCCGCCACCGACTGCTCCGGCAGATGGGGCGCGGGTGCTGGCTGTGTGTGCTGCACGATCTGCGCGGACTCCAGCCGGATACCGTCGACCTCCAGCACATCCCGTATCAGCGCCAGGGGCAGCGGCCGGGCGGTCCGCTCGGGCCGCAGCGCCGTCGCGGCGCCCTCCACCTGGAGCACAGCGGTCAGGAAAGTGCCGTCGCCGATCATCCCGACCGGCCGCCGGTCACGGTCGCTGAAGCTGTACGTCCGCAGCGAGGGTTCGCACTCGACGACGGGCGCCAGCCCCGGCTCCGTACCGGGCGGAACGGCCGACGCGGCGGCCCTGCGAGTACGCGCGCGCAGCGCGAAGAACGTGGCGAGCCACTCCGGCAGCGAACGCCGGTGTCTGCGCACCACGGCGAGCAGCACCAGCAGCACCGCCACCGCACCGGCCGGGACGAGCAGGAGCGCGTCGATCGCCGCGGCCACCAGCAGCAGCGCCCCGGCCAGTTCGATCAGCACGAGCTGTTGCAAACGAATCAGACCGTAGTGCCCCGGGTGGGACTTCTGGCGCGGTGCGGCGGTCACGGAAGAAGCCCGCGGCGTCGCGGGACCGCCCGAAGGTGCCCCGGAAGGACCCGTCGGCGAGGCGGCCGCAGCGGGCCGCTCGCGCGTCGCGGAAGTCATCACTGCGCGCCCCCCCATCTCTCCAAGCCTGCGCGCCAAGGGGCTTGGCGGCGGCCTCACCCTACCTGCCCCGCATGCACCCTCAGTCACCAGGCATAGTAGGGGGCCGGTCCGACAATCAAGGCCCAGGGGATGGCGGTTACTCACGGAACACCGTGACGCCACAGGGCCGCGCGGGGAGAAACAGGGACTTATGGCTTCACGGCGCGACGAGCTCAACGCGTACACCTTTGCGAAAAAGCGGACGGTCGCCGCGTTCCTCCAACCCTCGCCCACAGGCACGGAGGAGGGCGCCCCGCGACCCCTGCGCGCCGTGGTGCCGGGCCTGGTCATCGGCGCGCTCGTCCTCGCGGGCTTCGGCGCCTGGGGCATGTTCAAACCCATTGCGCCCAAGGGCTGGGACACGCCCGGCACCAAGGTGATCGTCGGCAAGAGCTCCACCACCCGCTATGTCGTCCTCACCACAGGCAAGGGCAAGAACAAGAAGAAGCTGCTCCACCCCGTACTGAACCTCGCCTCCGCCCGCCTCCTCCTCAACCCCGAGCAGGTGGAGGTCATCCAGGTCAGCGATGACATCCTCGACTCCGGCAAAATCGCCCGCGGACCGGTCCTCGGCATCCCCTACGCCCCCGACCGGCTCCCCGGTGCCAAGGACGCCGGAACGGCCAAGCGATGGGCGGTCTGTGAACAGCCGGGCGGCAGTGGCGAAAGCGTACAGAAGGCCGCATTCGTCCTCGCCGACCGTGACCGCGCCACCAGCAGGCTCGACGAGACGGACAAGCGGCTCACCGGCGGACAGGTCCTCTATGTGCAGGGCCAGGACGGCACCCGGTATCTCGTCGACGCCAAGGGCACGAAGTACGCCCTCCAGGGAACCGCCGACGACGACGCCACCCTCACCAACGCCCTTGTTGGCGACCGCAAACCGCAGCCCGTCACCAAGGACTGGCTGGCCACGCTGCACGAGGGCAGCCCCATCCAGTTCCCCGAAATCCCCGGCGACGTGGGGTCGCCTGCCGATGTGCAGGGACAGCTTTCCGACGAGGAGAACAAGGTCGGCACCGTCCTGCGCACCCGGACCGGCGACGGCCCGAAGCACTATGTGGTGCTGCCCGGAAAGGTCCAGCCCGTCTCCGAGTTCACCGCCTGGCTGCTGATCAACTCCCCGCAGACCGCCGACCTGAACCTGGACGGCAAGCCGCGCGATGTCGGCCTGCAGGACTTCCTCCCCGACAGCGAGACCTTCGAGGGCCAGGCCGACCGCTGGCCCGAGCGCCGCGCCACCCAGGTCAACTCCACGAAGGGCAGTGGCGCCCGCGACACCGTGTGCAGCGTTCTGCGCGGCGTCGACGGCAAGGGCACCACCACCCTCAGCACCTGGGCGAGCACGGAATACCCGGCCGACGTCATGGCCACCGGCGCGAGCACTTACGTCACTCCCGGCACCGGACTCCTCTACACCCAGGTCAGCGGCACCCAGGCGACGAACGGTTCCCTCTTCCTGCTGACGGACACGGGACTGCGGTACGCCGTTCAGGCGAACGGCGACAGTGACTCCGCGAAGTCGGACATCGGCGCCGGCGACGGCCGGAAGACGAGCGACGGACGCCCGGAGCCCAGCGAGGCCCAGATCAAGCTGGGCTACGAGAAGGTGACCCCGGCGATCGTGCCGACGGAGTGGTCGGAGTTCCTGTCCAAGGGCCCGCGGCTGGACACCAACAGTGCCCGCCAGCCGCAGGGTTCGTAAGAGGAGCCGCGCATGAACACCACCGCTCTCTTCACGGCCATGGCCGTGGCCGCCCTGGCGGTGCCCCCTGCTCCGCATGCCCCTATGCATCTCTCGGGCGTGGGCGAGTGCACCTTCCCCATGAAGGAGCAGATCGCGGACCGCCCCTGGTCCCTCCAGCGAGTACTCCTCGACGAGCTCTGGAAGGACACCAAGGGCAAGGACGTACGGGTCGCCGTCATCGACACCGGTGTCGACAACGTCAACCCGCAACTGAAGGACGCGGTCGACGCGAGCAGCGGGGCCGACTTCCTGAAGCCGAAGGAGGGCGAGGAGGCGCCGAAGAAGACCGACGGCACGGTCGACGAGGTCGGCCACGGCACCAAAGTCGCCGGCATCATCGCGGCCCGGCCCCGCAAGGGCACCGGATTCGTCGGCCTGGCCCCCGAGGCCACGATCATCCCGATCCGTCAGAACGACGCCGACAACAGCGGCGATTCCGACTCCATGGCCGACGCGATCATGCACGCCGTCGAGCAGGACGCCGACGTCATCAACATCTCCCAGGACACGGCCAAACCCCTGTCGGAGAGCTCGTCACTCGCCGAAGCCGTCAACTACGCCCTCTCCCAGAACGTCGTCGTCGTCGCCTCCGCGGGCAACGACGGCCTCGACGGCAAGGCCAAGAAGACCTACCCGGCCGCCTTCGAGGGCGTACTCGCCGTCGCCTCCTCCGACCGCAACAACGAGCGCGCGGCCTTCTCGCAGTCCGGCTCCTTCGTCGGCGTCGCCGCCCCCGGCGTGGACATGGTCTCCACCGTCCCCGGCAACGGCCAGTGCGTCGACAACGGTACGAGCTTCTCCGCCCCGTACGTCGCCGGTGTCGCCGCCCTCCTCAAGGCCAAGCACCCCAAGTGGACCCCGGCCCAGATCGTCGCCCAGATCGAGCAGACCGCGGAACGCGTCGTCAACGGCCGTGACGACTTCGTCGGCTGGGGTGTCGTGGACCCGGTCCGCGCGGTGACGGAGACCGACCCCGACAACCCCCCGTCCACCCCCACCCCCGACCCGGGCCCCGCCAGGGCCCCGGCTCCCGACCCGGTGCGCCTTTCCCTCACGGAAACCCCCCAGGAACGCGACGAGCGCTACGCGACCTACGCACTGGGCATCACGGCCGTCCTGGTCGCCGTCGTGGCGGGTACGGCACGGGTCGTGCGGGACGCAAGACGACGTAACGGCCGTTTGTTTTAGGTGAATTCAGCCACGCTGACGCCGGAGGAGTTGGGTCGGGCATGCGAAGTGGCTAGAGTGACATGTGGTTTCACGAGGGTGATGACGGGGGAGGGTTCGTGGCCGAGCTGGACGGGGACGGCAACAGGTATCTCGAGGTAGATGGCGTAACACTTCAGGCGTTCAAGGCGCGCATGGAGGAACTCCTGCGCACGCTCAACGAGTCACCTGCCCAGCACACGAAGATCGGCGATCAGACCATCACGGCCGACTCGTACGGCACGGGCTTCGCGGCCGCGGACGAACTCGCGAAGGCGTACGACAAGGTCCGTAGCCGCCTGGAGACGCTGACCCGCACCTTCGGCGAGCAGATCGAGGCGATGGGCATTGCCGTCCACATCGCCGACAAGGGCTATGGCGGTGTGGACGTGGACGAGGCGCGGCGCTTCGAGGAGATCCGCAAGGCGACGGAGAAGGTCTACGAGACCCCGCAGACCAAGCCCACGGCTCCCACCGCACCCAAGACCACCGGCGCCGTCAAGTCCGGCGACTTCTGACGGGAGGAGAGGACCACATGGCTGGCGATGCTTTCGAGGGCAAGTCCCTCGACGCCCTGTACGCGATGGTGGCCGCGGCGAAGCCCACCGAACTCACCACCTCGGCCGACGCCCTGCTGGCAGCGGTGCCGGAGATCAACTCAATTGCAACCGACCTCGACTTGTACATCAAGAAGGTCGAATGGCACGGCACGGGTGGTGACGCGTTCCGCGCCTGGGGCCGTGGGATGGTCACCCAGACGGAGGTGCTCGGCGACTTCACCAGCGTGGTCGGCGAGTGCATGCAACGCGCGGGCGGTGCCCTGAGTGATGCCCAGAAGGCCATCCCGAAGCCCGCGGGCGTGTGCTTCGCGGACCCGGATAAGGAGAAGGCCCGCATCGAGGCGGAGACGGGCCCGAAGCTCCAAGAGGCGATCAACCAGATGAACCGCCTGGTGTCGTTCTACGACGCGGAACGCGAACGCATCGCGGCCGAGCCGGAGCCGGTATTCGAGCCGATACCGAAGCACCCGATTTACAACAACGGTGAACGGGCCTACCAGGACGGAGGGGCGGTCGGCGGAGGCAGCTCGGTCGGCGGCGCCGGAGTCCGGTCGGCAGGCGTCGACTCTGTGACCGCCACCGCAGGGGGTGGCACTGTGACCGCCACCGCTGGGGGCGGCACTGTGACCGCCATCGCAGGGGATGGCACTGTGACCGAGACCGGCGGGGCCGTCGCGGCTTCGGCGCCGAACCGCCCTGACACCATTACGTCATCGCAGCAGCCGGTGGGTACCAACATCGACTCTGTGGCAGTGGCCCCGCCGCCGGAGGCGACTGCCCGTCCGGGGGGCCCGGGACCGTCGGTGCCGAGCCCGACCAGCGGATCCACACCGCCGCTCGTCGTGCCGGGGCAGGGCATCATCGGGCCCGGCAGGCCCGGTACCCCGGGGGGTACACCGACGCCGGTCGCATACGGCGGCCCCAGTGGCCCCGGCGTGGCACGCCCGGGCGGTCCGGGTGCCATGCCGCGTGTCGGCACCCCGGACGGGATCGTCGGCGGCCGCCCGACACCCGTCGGCGGGACCGCGGGTGGGAGGCCAAAGCTCCCCATGGGCACGGTCGTGGGCGAAGAACACGGTGCCTACGGACGAGGCGCCATGGGCGCGGGTGCCGGCCACATGCCAGGGGCCATGGGCCAGGGTGCGGGTATGTCGGCCGGTCGTCGACTTGCGTACCAACCTGGCGGGACCGTGGGCAGTGTCCGGGCATCCGGCAGTGCACGTGGTGAGTTCACACCAGGTGGTACGGGCCTGCTGCGCCCGGGTACTGCCGCCCATTCCCCAGACCGTGAGCAGGCCGCCCGACGCAGGCCGGACTACCTTGCGGAAGACGAAGAGACGTGGACGGCGGATCAGCGCACGATCGTCCCGCCTGTCATCGACTGAGGAGCTCGCCCCTGATGATCCGCAAAGCCGCGCCCGTGCTGGGCGCGTTGACCGCCGTCCTCACTGTGTTCGCTCCGGCGGCTCACGCGGCAGACATGAGGTCCCGCCAGTGGTATTTGGACGCCATGAAGGCTGAGGAGATCTGGCAGGTCTCCACTGGTTCCGGGGTCACGGTGGCGGTCATCGACACGGGCGTTGACGCCGACGTTCCGGAACTGCGAGGGCGGGTTCTCGAAGGTGCGAATTTCGAGGAGGCAGGCGACGGACGCGTGGACAAGGACGGCCATGGAACGAACATGGCGGTGACGATCGCGGGCAACGGGGCCCAAGGCGGAATCAAGGGACTCGCCCCGGGCGCCAAGATCCTTCCTGTGACGAGCTCCTCCGACGCACTGGGATTCGGCGGTCATGACGGCCTGGCCAAGGGGATTCGCTACGTCGCAGACACCGACGCCCGCATCATCAATGTGTCCCGGGGCGGCAAGCCGACCAGCGAGGACATGGCCGAATTGCGGTCAGCCGTGGATTACGCCTTGCAGAAAGGCAAGCTGATCTTCGCTGCTTCCGGTAACGAAGGTGACGAGGGCAACCCGATCGAGTACCCGGCCGCGCTCCCCGGCGTCGTGGCTGTCGGCGCCCTCGACACCAAGGGCAAAGTCACCAAGTTCTCCGGCTATCGAGATTACGTCGCCCTCTCGGCGCCCGGCGACAAGATTCCCGCACACTGCACCAAGAGCGAGGGCTACTGCGAAACGAGCGGCACCAGCTACGCCACCGCCCTCGCTTCCGCCTCCGCCGCGCTCATTTGGTCTGCGCATCCCGACTGGACGGCCAACCAGGTCCTCCGCGTCATGATGGAGACTGCCGGCCATGACGGTCCCGTGCCCAGTAAGTACATTGGTTACGGAACTATCCGCCCGAGGCAGGTCCTGCTCGAGGGAAAGGGCGACCCGGGCCCCGCGGACGTGAACCCGCTCCTTGCGGCGCGGACGCCGAGTACCACACCCAGCGCTTCCCCCTCTCCTGAGCACACGGGGGCAAGCGGCAATGAGCCCGCCGAGACGGCGGCCGCCAGGGCCGACAAGGATGTCGGCGTGCCGCTCTGGGCGATTGCCGCAGTCGCTGTCGCGGTCGTCGCCATCGGCGCCACCGCCGCAGTGAAGGTACGCAGCAGGAGAGCGTAACCACCTTTGCACACCTGCCGAATTGAGAGTTGAGGAGCTCCCCATGACCAGCCCCGCAGGCGGTTTCGGACTTGCCGACGATCCGATCGTCCAGGCGAAGAACAAGATCAGCACGACCGGTGAGGCGGTCACCAGGCAGGCCCGTGAGCTGGCCGACATCATCGCCACGGTGAGCGCCGGCTGGACGGGTGTCGGTGCGTCGGGCTTCGTCTCCGCGCAGACGGTCATCAATGAGGACCACGACGAGATCCGTCGGCTGCTCAGGGTGCTGCACCACGCCGTGAGCGAGACCAAGAACCTCAGCAACGCCAACGACGACGAGGTCCGTGCGGCGTTCAACTCCGTCAAGGCGTCGTCGGCCAACACCTCCGGCCTCAACGGCCTCTGACAGTCACCCGCACCACGAACCGAGGCTCAAGGAGAAGAACATGCCCGTGGATCCGTCGCACACCAAGGTCCGGTACGAGAGCGTCCAGGAGATGGCCAACCGCATCCGCGTCGTCTCGCAGAACATCATCAAGGACCTGGAGGAGATGGACTCGGCCCTCAAGGTCGTCACCGACACCTGGGACGGTGAGGCGCACCAGGAGTACGTGGTCCTGCAGGGCAAGTACAAGGGCAAGGCGGAGCACATGAAGGGCCGCCTGGAGCAGGTCGCCAAGATCATCGAGCAGGGCAAGGACAGCTACCGCTCCACGGACGTGAAGGCCTCCCGGCTCTTCACCGAGGCGTTCTGACCGTCCTCACCCGCACATGGCAGGAGGGGGTGCGCCCGACCCGGGCGCACCCCCTCCTCGCTTTCCTTCACAGCCTCACTTGAGGTCGAACTCGCCGTCCCGCGCGCCGAGTACGAAGGCCCGCCACTCGGCCTCGGTGTATCGCAGGACGGTGTCCGGGTCGAGGGACGAACGCATGGCGACGGCACCGCCAGGCAGATACGCGATCTCGACGCGCTCCTCGGCTTCCTCCGTACCGGGCGCGCTCAGCCATTCGACCCCCGAGATGTCGAGGGCGTACAGCTCTTCCTTCTCCTGTTGGCTGCCCATCTCCCGCGTTCCCTTCACCCGAGTGCAGTGCGCGACCAGACTAGCGGTCCGAGTCGCCGGTCACGTAGGCCACGGACTGCCACCCAGGAGTGCAGCGTGCGCAGTTGTCGCCGTCAACGGCTCAAACCTGCAAGAACAAACCCGCCCCCAGGGGAAACACATGCCAGATCTGTCGCTGCGCCGAGCCCATGTCTCCGACCACCCCGTGATCGTGAAGTGCATCCAGACGTGGTGGGGTGACTCACGGACACCGGAGCAGGCCCGTGAGCTGTCCCTGCTGCTGCCGAAGGTGTTTCTGCAGTTCTTCGCCGGCACCAGCCTGGTGCTGGAGGACGAGGCGGGGATGAAGGGATTCCTCGTCGGCTTCCACTCCGCGGACAACGAGGACGAGGCGTACATCCACTTCGTGGGCGTGGACCCCCGGCTGCGCGGCCAGGGCGCGGCACGCAGGCTCTACACAACCTTCTTCAAGCACGCCGCAGCAGCGGGCCGCAAGGAGGTACGGGCGATCACCTCAACCGGAAACGCGGGGTCGGTCGCCTTTCACCGTGCCATGGGCTTCACCCTCGAAGAGGGCGACCGCGAGGTCGACGGCCTGCCCGTGCACAGCGACTACGACGGCCCGGGACAGGACCGGGTGTGCTTCCGGAGGATGATTGTGCCTGACGACGCGGAGTGACGGAGGAGCCGCACTCGACCGTCAGAAGTCGTCCGTCCTGAGCCCGAACCGGAACGGCGCCGGGAGATTCACGTCCTTCCCGAAAGGCACGGTGTGCCGGTCGGTGTAGTCGTCCCCGACCGGCCGCGTACGGAACGCAGCGAGTCACCATGGCGGAGCGCTCGGTCGCCGCGCGTCCGCCCTCTCACGTTCCGGCGCACTGCGCGGTGGTGGTGTAGTCCAGATGATTGGATATGTGCGCGCAGGCGCCGAGCAGGGAGCTGACCTGCTGGTCCCACTTCTCCGCCACGGTCGTGAGCGCGGCGCCGAGCGCGAAGTCCGCCTTCAGGGACGCAGCGGCGTCGTGGGTGCTCTGTTTGGCGTGGTCACCGTCGGTGTCCAGCCGCTGGTACAACTTGAAGGCCTCATCGCCGACAGGCGCCAGATCCTTCTGATCGACCTGTAGGTCGCCTTGCTGCGAGCCTCCTCCTATCCCGTCATCGGGGGCTACTCGATTGAGCCGCATCTGTACGCCGGCCTTGGCCTGGGCCCACTCTTCCTCGAACGATATCGGTCCTTCCCACCACGTGTTTCGTGCGGAGGTGCGTTACTGATGAAGGATCAAGGAAGGGCGGGTCATCTCCCGATTGCGTACGCGACGAAGGAGGCCCAAGTGTCCTCGGCGAAGGCGAGTTTGGCGCCTTCCTTGTCCTTGGAGTCGCGGACGTGGACGGTGCCGGGGGTGGCCGCGACCTCGACGCACTCGGGACCATCGTTGCTGCTGTGGCTGCTCTTGATCCACTGCAGTGAGTTCATGTCTCTCCCCGCCCTAACCGGCGCTGGCCGGTCTTCCGGGAATGTCAATCCAGCGGGCGGCTGCGTCGAAGGTGTCCGCCGGGGTGCTGTTGAACGCGATCGCCGCGTCGGGAGCGTGTCGTCGAATCAGATTGAGCACCTGCTCGAACAGCTCAAGCTGATCTCCGGGCGTCCGCACACCGCCGCCGACAACGACGCACTCCCAGGGTCGAGCAGCCAAGGCAGCACCGACGACCGCCTCCACGTCGTCGCTGCCGTCGAGGCCGAACAGACAGGTCTCAACGCCGACGCCGTGCTCAGCGAATCGAGCGATTCCCAGCTCGATTGCGGTGGCTACCGGCTTGGGATCCCAAGGGCCGGGAACCCGATACGGGTCGAGCCCGATCACAAGAACGCGGGGTGCCGGGGCCGTTGTGTCCACCCCTGGACCCTACGTCGCAGTGGTCGGAAGCAATAGTCAGACGTGGATCCGCGTGTCACGCGGCTTGAACGTCACCTCCCGATGCGTGCTGCTCCGGTCGCTGGCGGACAGATCGCGCTCGCCGAACGCCTGCTGGTCGGCTTGCCACTGCTGGGTGCGCCGGGTTCCACGGGCCCGGAGGCTGTTTCGGGTTCCTCCTTCCTGGCCCTCGTCGGGGCGTGAGTCGGCCGTCAGGTGGCGGGCGGAAGCTGCGTGAGCCTGTTCCATCTGGTGGTGAACGCTTGTGCCCAGGGCCAGGTCGCGTCGATACGCAGCCATCGGCGTCGGGCGTGGTTGGCGAGGCGAGCGGGCAGGTGGTAGAGGCAAAGGCGCATGGTCGTGGGCTCGGCGTCGGCCAGGTCCTCGATGTCGTGCAGGGTCAGCAGCCGTACCCAGGCGTCGAGATCACTCGCGAGGTTTGCAGCGAGCATCCAGCCGCAGTTCACTTCCCAGGAGGCGGAGGGCAAGTTGTCCAGTCCCATCGCCTTGTTGGTGCGCACCCGGTCCTCGACGCCGGCATGCGAGCGGTGCAGTACGTCCAGGAACTGGCTGTGGCCTGAACCAGCGATGCCCCGCATGTGCCGGATGCTGGTGAGGGTGATGCAGTATGTGGCTTGAGGCTGGCGCGAACCGCTGGTACTACTGAGTGGGCGTTTCATATTGATTTAAGCCGGCCGTTTCAACATGTTTTGCCGCAATTATCGCCAACGCGCACAGCCTGAAATGCCTGGGAGGGCCCTGTCGGTAGGGACCTCCCACCCCATTGCGAGCATGTTTTGAATCGGGTCCAGGCTCTGCCGGTCACTGCAAGGCCTGTCATGCCTTGGCGCATCCGAGTGTCTTCACGGTCTCTCGCATGTATGCGCGCATGAAGGCCTCGATTGCGGTTCGCGTGTCCTTGTCATTCTTCGGTGCGCGAGGGAGGAGGAGGCTGAGTGTGAAGTGGTCGCCGCCTGAGGTGCGGCAGGCGGTTGTGGCAATAGCGCCATCGCTGCCCACCGCCGCGTTGTAGCCGATGTCGGCACGAGCGGGGTCGTTGAGAGTGATGACCGAGTCGATCGAAGTCGCCTTCTTCACTGGGTCGACTGCTCCGCCATGCCAAGAGAATCTGAATCGCAGTGTCGCCTTCTCATCGACAAGGATGAGGCAGGGCGCCGTCTTGGCCGTTTTCCTGTCGACTTCGTTGTATTCGTCGATTTTGCCGAGTGGTTCGAGCAAGGGGCGCACCAGGTCAGCGTCCACTGGCGTGCCGCAGATCCTCTCGGGAATCGGCTCCTCGGCCGAGCTGCTACATGAGACGAGCGTGGACATAGCGAGGCACGCCAAGGCCAGATGTCCGATCTTCATTTGCTGCCCTCCCCGGCGACTCCGGAAGCGTGCGAAGCCCCAAGTTCTGCGGATCCGTCAATGGTGTCTTTGGCGGCGTACAGCTGGTCGTCACGCTTGCCGTGCACCTTGGACCATTCCTCGGACAGAGCCATGAGCTGCCTATTGTGTTTTTCGTATGTCTCGTAAGTCTTTTCAGTGTGCTCCTTGTCGAGGCGCCTCTGCTCATCCTCCAGCCACTTCTCCGTGACATAGTCGAACCCAGCCTGAACTTCCCCGCTTACGACCGGGATATGACCGATGGCCTCATCGAACACCCACTTGTCGTCCCAGGCTGCCATTTCCGGGTCGCCCGTGGCGTGAGTGCGTGCCTGCTCCAGGAAGCCAACGGTCCGACCCGCACGGATCAGGGACTCCTCGGGCTCCCTCTGATCGGCCTCGTGGATGTCGGCCACCATCGCCTGGTTGATGCCCTGGTTGAGCGCGACGTACGAGTCTTGGTCCTTCGAGACCTGCTTCATGACTTCGAAGAGCTTGTCCTGCGGCAGCGGCGACTCGGACATGTCCACGCTGCTCACGGACTTGTGGACAGTGTCGCCGTGATTGACCAGGATCTGCGCCATCGGCTCGCGGAGAGACGGCGGGAAATCGTCCCCGCTGTCGGCCAGATACTTCAGCGACGACTTGAAGACGGCCTCGTTGTCCTTCGAGTGCCTGACGTACTCGGCGTTCTCGTCGGACGGGTCGATACCCGTGGTCGCGGCCTGGAGTGCCGCGCCGAAGCCGGCGCGGTCGTCGCCGTCGAGCGTTGGCGAGTATGTCGACACCTTCGGGTGTTCGTGTGCCTCCAAGTGGACCTTCCAGTCGCGCTCCTCCATCAGGTACTTCATCCGGTCGTCCGACTTCAGATAGGACGCTGCGGTCTCCGGGTCGTGGCTCATGACGCCGAGGAGCCCGTCGAGCGGGTCGTTGGCGAACCAGCCGGTCTCCTTCCCGCTGTATTTGCCCTTCATCTGCCAGATGTCGGCATCCGCCTTCTCGGCGCTGATGATGTCGTCACCGAGGTCATGGAGGAATTTCGACGAGTAGCCGTCGCCCTTGCTCAGCAGGGTGACCAGGGACTGGTAGCCGGTGGCCTTGTCCAGCCTCCCGTCGGTGAACTGCGTGCTGTACTGCTCGACACCCGCCTCGCGCATCTCGGAACGCCACTTCTTGTAGAACGCCGAATTGGTGTCACGTGTGGCCGTGGCGAGGGTGTTGGCCAGTCCCTTCTCAAGGGCCCCGAAGTCGCCGGGGTTCTTCACGCCCTGGACGTGAATGATGTCGTTGAGGCGGTTGGTCATCCGGATCGTGCCATCCGCGCCCAGGCCGCTGAGGAAGGTCTGGCTGAAGGCCTTGTCGCCGGAGTTGTCGCGGAAAGCCCGCTGCATTTCGGCGATCTCCTTGCCGGAGAGCTTCTCGCCGGAATTCAGCCGTGTCGCGAGGTCGGTCAGTTCCTCGGCCTCGTACTTCTCGATGTCGCCCTTCGCTCCGGCGTTGAAGCCGTTCATCGTGCCGTCGCCGAGGTTCGTGTCGACGGTCACGGCTTCCAGGGCCACCTTGACGCCCTGGTCGGCGTCGTCGAAGGCCCTGACCGCGGCCGCGATGTGCTGGGTCCAGGAGATCTCCGTGTCCCGCAGGTCCGGGTCGTGGTGCGCCGCGTGCGCCGTCGCCGCGTCGACCTTGCTGAAGTCGAAGCTCGCCACGCCTGCGCCGGAGACCTTTATGCCGGCCTTGACGGCGTCGTCTCCGGCGGACTCCACCTTGCGCTTCAGGTCGACGAACTGTTCGTGCGCGTCGCGCAGGAGGGAGGCGATGGCTTTGGCCTCCTTCTGGGCGGCCGCGTACTCCGCGCGGGTCGTGGCGAAGCTCGGGCGGGAGTAGAGGGACGCCTGGCCGGTCCAGCTGCCGTCGAGGCTGACGCTCTGCACCTGGGTCCTGTAGCGGTCCTCCAGCTTCTCGAACTCCGCAGCCATCTCGTCCCACTTCGCCGCGGTGGCCGTGAGCTTGGAGAGGTCGGCCGTCATGACGTCTTCGTAGGTGAGCATCGGATCCTCACAGTTTGTTGAGGCCGGAGAACCCCGCCCCCGTGGCGATGTCGTTGTTCACGAAGAGATTCGACGTGCCGCGCAGTGCGGTCTTCTCGCCGGACAGGCGCCGCATCAGCCCCTGGACCTGCTTCTCCCACCCTTCCTGGGCCTTCTTCAGGCCGGACCCCGTGGCCCAGCCGGTGAACTCGCTGACGGCCATGGCGGTCGTCTCGTCGGCCCGGTCGCCGGCCTTCCTCGTGTTCGGCTCGAAGTCCGTCTCGATGGCGTTGGCCGCTTTGCTCTTCTTCGCGGCGTCCGTGTTCAGGTCCTGGTCCCCGCGGCCGCCCGTACGGGCGGCCGCCCACTCTTCCTCGAACGACACCGAGTCTCTCTTTCGCTCACTGTTCGGGCAGGCGTCCCAGCTGGACCAGGGACGTGCCCCGCTTGCGGGAGGCGAACCAGCCACGGCCCGGAGGCATGGCCTGCGGGCGTACGTTGCCGATGAGGTCGCCCTCCGACGGGTCACCAGAGAGAACGACGCCCTGAGCGCCGAGTTCCTTGATGCGCTGCATGAAGGCCTCGTACATGGACCTCGAAGCGCCCGCGGAGTTGCGGGCGATGATGAAGCGGACGCCCGTGTCACGGGCGAAGGGCAGGTACTCCGCGAGCGGGGCCAGGGGGTTCCCCGCGCTCGTGGCGACCAGGTCGTAGTCGTCGACGATGATGAAGACCTGGGGGCCGGTCCACCAGCTCCGGTCGCGCAGCTGCTGAGGCGTGACGTCCGTCGGCGGCTGGCGGCGCGCGAAGACGCCCGAGAGGGCCTCCATGTGCATCTGCAGGGAGCTCGCCATGGGGGCGTACTCCAGCAGATGGCTCTCCGGCAGGGCGCCGAGCAGCGTCCGCCGGTAGTCGGCGACGACGAGCTTCGCCTCGTCGGGGGAGTAGCGTTCGGCGATCTGCTTCGCCAGCAGTCGCAGCAGGTTGGTCTTGCCGGACTCGCTCTCGCCGAAGACCAGGAAGAAGGGGTCGGTCTCGAAGTCGACGAAGACGGGTTCGAGGTTCGTCTCGTCGATGCCGATCGCGACACCGCGCCGGGGGTACTCGAAGCCCTTCGGCAGTTCGTCGGCCGACAGCAGCCGCGGCAGCAGACGCACCGCCGGTGCCGACGGGCGCCCCTGCCAGGCATCGCGCACGGCGGCCACGAGGGACTCGGTGGCCTGCGTCAGCGACTCGGCGTCGCCCGACGCGTCGATACGCGGCAGCGCGGCCATGAAGTGCAGCTTCTCCGGCACCTGGCCGCGGCCGGGCATGCCCACGGGCACGTTGGCGGCGACCTTGCGGTCGAACTCGGAGTCCATCGCGTCGCCGAGGCGCAGTTCCAGCCGGCCCAGGATCTGGTCCTTGAGGGCCGGCCGCACGTCCATGTAGCGGGAGGCGGCGATGACGACATGGATGCCGTAGCCCAGTCCGCGGGCCGCGATGTCGGTGACGATCGCCTCCAGCCCCTCGTACTCGCCCCGGAAGGCACCCCACCCGTCGACGACGAGGAAGACGTCGCCCCATGCCTCGCCGGGAAGCTCACCCGCGGCGCGCCGCCGCCGGTACGTGGCCATGGAGTCGATGCCGTTCGCGCGGAAGAACTCCTCGCGCCGGTTGAGGACCCCCGCCACCTCGGCGACCGTGCGCCTCACCCGCTCGGGGTCGAGGCGGGATGCGATGCCGCCCACGTGGGGCAGGTCCGCCAGCGCGGCCAGTCCGCCGCCGCCGAAGTCGAGGCCGTAGAACTGCACCTCGTACGGGGTGTGTGAGAGGGCGAAGGCCGCGATCAGTGTACGCATCAGGGTGGACTTGCCGGACTGCGGGCCGCCGAAGACGAGCATATGGCCGGCCGCGCCGGAGAAGTCGTGGTGGAGCACCTCGCGCCGCTGTTCGAAAGGTTTGTCGACGAGGCCCAGCGGGACGGTCAGTCCGCCGGGACGTGCGTACTCGGTGGCGTGCAGGCCCCGCTCGGTCGTCTCCCCGATGCCCGGCAGCAGCTGGTCCAGTGTCGATGCCACGTCGAGCGGCGGAAGCCACACCTGGTGGGCGGGCACGCCCTGCCCCTCCAGGCGGCGCACGATGACGTCCAGCACCGTGTCGGCGAGGGCGTCGTCCTCCTGGGGCACCGGAGCAGCGGCCTGCGGCGCCGCGTACACCACGGGCACGGGCGCCGCCGTGAAGACGGCCGGGCGGCGCTCGACGGGCAGCGGCCCGGTGGCCGGCCTGCTGGCGCCGTCGCGGTACGTACCGGAGACGTACGCGGCCTTGAAGCGCACCATCTCGTCCGTGCCGAACTTCAGATAGCCCGAGCCGGGCACCGACGGCAGGTGGTACGCGTCGGGGACGCCCAGCGCGGCGCGCGACTCGGCGGCGGAGAAGGTACGCAGACCGATGCGGTACGAGAGATACGTGTCCAGGCCGCGCAGCCTGCCCTCCTCCAGACGCTGCGAGGCCAGCAGCAGATGGACGCCCAGCGAACGGCCGATACGGCCGATCTGGATGAACATGTCGATGAAATCGGGCTTCGCCGTCAGCAGCTCGCTGAACTCGTCGATCACCAGAACGAGTGATGCCAGAGGCTCCAGGGCAGCCCCCGCGGCGCGCGCCTTCTCGTAGTCGTGGATGTTGGCGTAGTTGCCCGCGCGGCGCAGCAGCTCCTGACGCCGCTGCAGCTCACCACGGATCGCGTCGCCCATGCGGTCGACCAGTGTCAGGTCGTCCGCGAGGTTGGTGATGACGGCCGCCACGTGCGGCAGCTGCGACATACCAGCGAAGGTGGCGCCGCCCTTGAAGTCGGCGAGGACGAAGTTCAGGGTCTCCGAGGAGTGCGTCACGGCGAGCCCCAGCACCAGCGTGCGCAGCAGCTCGGACTTGCCGGAGCCGGTGGCGCCGACGCACAGCCCGTGCGGGCCCATGCCCTCCTGGGCGGCCTCCTTCAGGTCGAGCATGACCGGCCGGCCGTCCTCGCCGACGCCGATCGGTACGCGCAGCCGTTCCGCGGTGGACCGGGGCCTCCATGTCCTCGCCACGTCGACCGAGGCCGCGTCGCCGAGGTTCAGCAGGTCGGTGAAGTCCAGGTTGGCGAGCAGCGGTTCGTCGTCGTCGCCCCCGCCCATGCGCAGCGGCGCCAGCTGACGCGCCAGGGCCTCGGCGGCCGGAAGGGAGAGCTCGTCGGGCGTGCCCTCGTATGCGAGGCCCGCCCCGGACTCCAGGCGCAGCCGCCCGGCTCGTACGGCGACGGACAGCCCGCCCCGCGGCTCGTCGAGCTCGCCGGGCACGACCTCGACGACGGTGACGCCCTGCAGTCCCTCGGCGGTGGCGAACGCGGAGCCGGGCGGCACCGCTCCGCCGTCCAGCACGACGACGACATGCGGCTGGTCCAGCACCGGCCTGCTCTCGCGACTGAACCGCGGCCGGCCTTCCAGACGGCTCTTCAGCAGCAGTTCCAGCTCACCGAGGTCGTCGCCGAACAGCCGCTTCGTACCGGCCCCGTCGACCTCTCCCGGCACCTGAGTGTGCGGTAGCCACTTGACCCAGTCCCAGCGCGCCACCGCGCCGGGGCCGGCCACCACCGCGACCGTCAGGTCGTCCGGCGAGTGCAGGGTCACCAGCTGCGCGATCAGCGCCCGCGCCGTGGACTGCGCCGCCTCCGGCTCGCCCGACACCGTCACGTGGTAGAAGGCGCGCATCGAGACGGCCATCGGCAGATCTTCCAGCGAGCCGTGCACCGCCAGGAACTGCTGCATCGCGCCCGCGCACAGCGGCTCCAGCTCGTCGACCGGCGCGGTGTCCGGCGCCACCAGCGGAGTGGCCAGCTGCTGCGGGCCCAGACCGAGCCTGGCCTGCCCGAAGTCCTCGTCGCCGGCCCGCCGTTCCCACAGCCGGGAGCCCTCCGCGACGACCGCCCACAGCTGTTCGGGCGAGGGGTGCAGATACAGCCGTGCGTCGCGCTGCGCGCGGGCCGTCCGCCGCACTGTACGGCGTGTCTGGGCCAGATACTTCAGGTAGTCGCGTCGTATATCGGCCATTTGCCCCTGTGTACCGCGCCGGTATCTGACGATCTGTGCGATGACCATCCCGACCGTACCGGCGAGCATCAGGCTGCCCATGATCCGCATGATCGGGGAGGGCGTCATGAAGAAGAAGACCACTGAGGAGCCCATGCCGAGCATCGGCAGGAGCTGCATCAGCATGCCTTCCTGCTGCCCGCGTGGAAGTTCCGGCGGAGCTTCGAGCCGCAATTCCTCCGTGGCGACCTCGGGCGGCAGGGACCGCGGCGGGCGTTTGACGACGATCTGGCTCACCGGAGCATCAATCCCTCGATACGGATGGTCACTTGCGGCCGGCGCCCCCGTGGCGACGGTCTCCCTCCGCGCGACGGTGATCCTACTTGCAGACCGTCAGTGGTCCTCCCGGTAGGGTTGCGGCCGCACCGGCGCGCGTACTGTGCGCAACCGCGAACGCAGCCGCTGAACAGGGGGTCCACGAAGGTGAGTACGACCGCAACGACCGGATTCTGCAGAGTCACCGTCGTCGCGCCGGACAGCCGTATCGACGTCGCCCTTCCGGAGGACATCGCTGTCGCCGACGTGTACCCGGAGATACTGCGGCTCACCGGCCAGACGCAGCCCGTCGGCGTCCCCACCGGCTATCACCTCGTACGCCGTGACGGCACGGTCCTGGACGGCGCGCGCACGCTCGCAGCCCAACGGGTCCTGGACGGCGAGGTCCTGAGCCTCCGTCCGTTCGCCGAGTCGCTGCCGCCCGCCGTCTTCGACGACGTGTCGGACGCAGTCGCCTCCGCCGTCACCCGCGACCGCCGGCTGTGGAACGACGACCTGCTGCGCGGCGCGGGGCTCGCCGGCGGTGTGGTGCTGCTCGTCCTCATGGGGTTCGTGCTCTGGTACGCGGACCCCGTACGCCACGACATGCACGGCCTGCCAGGGATCATCGCCGGCACCGCGGGCCTCCTGCTCACGGTCCTGGCCGGTGTGCGCGCACGCGTCTACCAGGACAGGGCCGCCGCTGTCGCGCTGGGCCTCGGCGCGCTGCCGCTGCTGCTCATCGGCGGGTCCGGGATCGTCGGCCCCCCCGCCGGCGAGGGGCCGGGCCGGCTCCAGTTCCTGCTCGGCTGCGTGGCCGTGCTGGTCGCCTCGGTCGCCCTGGTCGCCCTCATGCCCAGCGGCGACGCGCCCTTCGTGGCGGCGGCCTTCCTGGCCACCGCGGGAACCCTGGCGACGTTCGCCGCGATCCTCACCCAGGCCTCGGCCACCGCGACGGCGTCCGTCTGCGCGCCCGTGGCCATCGGCCTCGTCGCGTTCCTGCCGGCCCTCTCGGCCCGCTTCGCCCGGCTCCCCATCGGCTATGCCGCGCCGCACAGTGCCACCCAGGACGACTTCTCGGCCGAGCCCGCACCCGAGGGCCGGCCGGTCGACGCCGAGCGCATCGCCGACCAGGCCCGGCGCGGCCACGAGACGCTGCTCGGCCTGGTCGGCGGCTGCGCCGCGGTCGTCGTCGGCTCCGCGGCGGTGCTGGGCTTCTCCGACAACGTCTGGGGCCGGCTCCTCGCCCTCGCCGCAGGCCTGGCCATGCTGCTGCGCGCCCGTCTGTTCCGCTACACCTCCCAGGTCACGTGCGCCCTGCTGTCCGGCATCGCCGCGATAGCGCTGCTCGTCCTCGGTCTGTCCCTGAACCCACCCGCCGGACTGTTGTACGAGCTGGTGCACCAGGGAGACCGCGGCGCGCTCGACATCCGTACGGTGTGGCTGTCCGCCGCCGTCGGTGCGGGTGCCGCGTTGCTCACCGCGATCGGTCTGATCGTCCCGAGGAAGGGGCTGTCGCCGTTCTGGGGCCGCCTCCTGGACCTCGCCGAGGCCGCGGTGCTGCTCTCCCTCGTCCCGCTGTGCCTCGCCGTCCTCGACGTCTACGCCCGGGCCAGGTCCCTGACCAGCGGCTGAGCCCTGCCGGACGACCTCGCGCACCGGCCTGGTACGCTGTGTGACGGCCGTTTGTGTACGCGCCTTCCAGTGGTGCCTCCGGGGACCTCGGGCGGCAGTGACCGGCGGACCCCGCCTCCCGAGTCATGGAAGCTCCCCTGAGACGCAGACCAGGGGCACTCGGCGGCAAGAAGAATCCCAATGAGGAGTACCGCGTGTCTCTCGACGCCGCTACGAAGAAGCAGATCATGGCCGAGTTCGGCACCAAGGAGGGCGACACCGGCTCCCCCGAGGTCCAGGTCGCCATGCTTTCCCGCCGCATCTCGGACCTGACCGAGCACCTCAAGACCCACAAGCACGACCACCACTCCCGTCGTGGTCTGCTGATCCTGGTCGGCCAGCGCCGCCGCCTGCTGCAGTACCTGGCCAAGAAGGACATCCAGCGCTTCCGTACGCTGGTCGACCGCCTCGGCATCCGCCGCGGTGCCGCCGGCGCCAAGTAAGTCGCTGTGAAGGGAGCGGTTCCCAATCCAGGGGGCCGCTCCCTTTGCCGTACATACGCGGCCTTCCGAGGCCTGCCGCTCCTGCTGACTGGAATGTCATCCTGGAGCGAACCTCAGTAATCTGGTTGCACAACGTAGTACCGCATGAGGGAGAAGGCTCCTCCCCGCCGCCGGTCCTCGGTAGTGGCCCCCGGAATCATCGACCCGGGTGCTTCGATCGAAGACCGGCCCGCCCCAGGAGCGCTTCTCCGCAGCCGTCCCCCTGCCACACGGGCATTCGGGACGAGAAGACGATTAGTTACGGAGAAAACGCTAGTGGAGAACGAGACCCACTACGCCGAAGCCGTCATTGACAACGGCGCCTTCGGCACCCGGACCATCCGCTTCGAGACGGGCCGCCTGGCCAAGCAGGCCGCCGGTTCCGCCGTGGCGTACCTGGACGACGACACCATGGTGCTGTCGGCCACCACCGCGTCCAAGAACCCCAAGGACCAGCTCGACTTCTTCCCCCTGACGGTGGACGTCGAGGAGCGCATGTACAGCGCCGGCAAGATCCCCGGCAGCTTCTTCCGCCGCGAGGGCCGCCCCTCCGAGGACGCGATCCTCACCTGCCGTCTGATCGACCGCCCGCTGCGTCCGTCCTTCAAGAAGGGCCTGCGCAACGAGATCCAGGTCGTCGCGACGGTCATGGCGCTCAACCCCGACCACCTCTACGACGTGGTCGCCATCAACGCCGCCTCCGCCTCCACCCAGCTGGCGGGTCTGCCGTTCTCCGGCCCGATCGGCGGCGTCCGCGTCGCGCTGATCCGCGGCCAGTGGGTGGCCTTCCCGACCCACAGCGAGCTCGAGGACGCCGTCTTCGACATGGTGGTCGCGGGCCGCACCCTGTCGGACGGCGACGTCGCGATCATGATGGTCGAGGCCGAGGCCACCGACAAGACCGTCAAGCTGGTCGAGGGCGGCGCCGAGGCGCCGACCGAGGAGATCGTCGCCGCCGGTCTCGACGCCGCGAAGCCGTTCATCAAGGTCCTGTGCAAGGCCCAGGCCGACCTGGCCGCCAAGGCCGCGAAGCCGACCGCCGAGTTCCCGATCTTCCTCGACTACCAGGACGACGTCCTGGAGGCGCTGACCGCCGCGGTCAGGAGCGAGCTCGCCGCCGCGCTGACCATCGCCGGCAAGCAGGAGCGCGAGAACGAGCTGGACCGCGTCAAGGCGCTCGCCGCCGAGAAGCTCCTGCCGGAGTTCGAGGGCCGCGAGAAGGAGATCTCCGCCGCGTACCGTTCGCTGACCAAGGCCCTGGTCCGTGAGCGCGTCATCAAGGAGCGCAAGCGCATCGACGGCCGTGGCGTCACGGACATCCGTACGCTGGCCGCCGAGGTCGAGGCGATCCCGCGCGTCCACGGCTCCGCCCTGTTCGAGCGTGGCGAGACCCAGATCCTGGGCGTCACCACCCTCAACATGCTCCGCATGGAGCAGCAGCTGGACACCCTCTCCCCGGTGACCCGCAAGCGCTACATGCACAACTACAACTTCCCGCCGTACTCCACCGGTGAGACCGGCCGCGTCGGCTCCCCGAAGCGCCGCGAGATCGGCCACGGCGCGCTCGCCGAGCGCGCACTGGTGCCGGTGCTGCCGAGCCGCGAGGAGTTCCCGTACGCGATCCGTCAGGTGTCCGAGGCCCTCGGCTCCAACGGCTCGACGTCCATGGGTTCGGTCTGCGCCTCCACCATGTCGCTGCTGAACGCCGGTGTGCCGCTGAAGGCCCCGGTCGCCGGTATCGCCATGGGTCTGATCTCCCAGGAGATCGACGGCGAGACGCACTACGTCACCCTCACCGACATCCTCGGTGCGGAGGACGCCTTCGGTGACATGGACTTCAAGGTCGCCGGTACGAAGGAGTTCGTGACCGCCCTCCAGCTCGACACCAAGCTGGACGGCATCCCGGCCTCCGTGCTGGCCGCGGCGCTCAAGCAGGCCCGCGACGCGCGTCTCCACATCCTCGACGTGATGATGGAGGCCATCGACCGTCCGGACGAGATGTCCCCGAACGCCCCGCGGATCATCACCGTCAAGATCCCGGTGGACAAGATCGGTGAGGTCATCGGCCCCAAGGGCAAGATGATCAACCAGATCCAGGAGGACACCGGCGCCGAGATCACCATCGAGGACGACGGCACCATCTACATCGGTGCCGCCGACGGCCCGTCCGCCGAGGCCGCTCGTACGACGATCAACAGCATCGCCAACCCGACCATGCCGGAGGTCGGCGAGCGCTACCTGGGCACGGTCGTCAAGACCACCACCTTCGGTGCGTTCGTGTCGCTGCTCCCGGGCAAGGACGGTCTGCTGCACATCTCGCAGATCCGCAAGCTCGCCGGCGGCAAGCGCGTGGAGAACGTCGAGGACGTCCTCGGTGTGGGCCAGAAGGTCCAGGTCGAGATCGCCGAGATCGACTCCCGTGGCAAGCTCTCCCTCATCCCCGTGATCGAGGGTGAAGAGGGCGATGAGAACGAGAACGAGGACGACTCCGCCAAGTGACGTCCCGTAGTTCCAGGACGACGGCCCGCACCTCCTCGGAGGCGCGGGCCGTCGCCCGTACCCAAACGCTCCTCAAGGGCAAGGACGGCATCGGTACGGTCCGCCGCACCACCCTCCCCGGCGGCCTGCGCGTGGTCACCGAGACCCTGCCCTCCGTGCGCTCCGCGACCTTCGGCATCTGGGCCCACGTCGGCTCCCGCGACGAGACGCCCACGCTCAACGGCGCCACCCACTACCTGGAACACCTCCTCTTCAAGGGCACCGAGAAGCGCAGTGCCCTCGACATCTCCGCCGCCCTCGACGCGGTCGGCGGCGAGATGAACGCCTTCACGGCGAAGGAGTACACCTGCTACTACGCACGGGTCCTCGACACCGACCTGCCGCTGGCCATCGACGTGGTCTGCGACATGCTCACCGGCTCTCTGATCCTCGAAGAGGACGTCGACGCCGAGCGCGGTGTCATCCTCGAAGAGATCGCGATGACCGAGGACGACCCGGGCGATGTCGTCCACGACCTCTTCGCGCACACGATGTTCGGCGAAACACCGCTGGGCCGTCCGGTCCTCGGCACCGTCGACACCATCGAGGCGCTCTCCGCGGACCGTATCCGCCGCTTCTACAAGAAGCACTACGACCCGACGCACCTTGTCGTCGCGGCGGCGGGCAACGTCGACCACGCCAAGGTGGTACGCCTGGTGCGTGCCGCCTTCGAGAAGGCCGGCGCCCTCAGCGGCACGGACGCGGTGCCCGTCGGGCCGCGCGGCGGCGCCCGCGCCATCCGCACCGCGGGACGGGTCGAGCTGCTCGGCCGCAAGACCGAGCAGGCCCATGTCGTCCTCGGCATGCCGGGCCTGGCCCGCACCGACGACCGCCGCTGGGCCATGGGCGTTCTCAACACGGCCCTCGGCGGCGGCATGTCCTCCCGCCTCTTCCAGGAGGTCCGGGAGAAGCGCGGCCTGGCCTACAGCGTGTACTCGTACACCTCGGGCTTCGCCGACTGCGGCCTCTTCGGCGTCTACGCCGGCTGCCGGCCCAGCCAGGTCCACGATGTCCTCAAGATCTGCCGGGACGAACTCGACCGGGTCGCCCACCAGGGCCTCTCGGACGAGGAGATCAGCCGCGCCATAGGCCAGCTCTCCGGTTCCACCGTCCTCGGGCTCGAGGACACCGGTGCCCTGATGAACCGGATCGGCAAGAGCGAGCTGTGCTGGGGCTCCCAGATGTCGGTCGACGACATGCTGGCGCAGATAGCGTCGGTCACCCCGGACGACGTCCGGGACGTCGCCCGTGACGTCCTGGGCCGGCGTCCTTCGCTGTCGGTGATCGGCCCGCTGAAGGACCGGCAGGCCGACCGTCTCCACGACGCGGTCTCCTGACCCTGTCGTAACCCGTATGGCGCAAACCGTAAGGAAGCAAGCATGAGCAAGCTGCGCGTGGCCGTTCTCGGTGCCAAGGGCCGTATCGGTTCCGAGGCCGTACGAGCCGTCGAGGCCGCCGACGACATGGAGCTGGTGGCCGCACTCGGCCGGGACGACAAGCTGGAGACCCTGGTCGAGAGCAAGGCCCAGGTCGTGGTCGAGCTGACCACCCCCGCCTCGGTGATGGGCAACCTCGACTTCTGCGTGCGCCACGGCATCCACGTCGTCGTCGGCACCACCGGCTGGACCGACGAACGCCTCGCGCAGCTGGGCACCTCGCTCGCCGCCTCCCCGGAGACCGGCGTGCTGATCGCGCCGAACTTCTCCATCGGCGCCGTCCTCGGCATGAAGTTCGCGCAGCAGGCCGCGCGCTACTTCGAGTCGGTCGAGGTCATCGAGCTGCACCACCCCGACAAGGTGGACGCCCCGTCCGGCACCGCGACCCGAACGGCTCAGCTGATCGCCACGGCCCGCGCCGAGGCCGGCTGCGCCCCTCAGCCCGACGCCACGGTCACCGCCCTGGACGGCGCCCGCGGCGCGAACGTGGACGGTGTCCCGGTGCACTCGATCCGGCTGCGCGGGCTGCTCGCCCACCAGCAGGTGCTGCTGGGCGGCGAGGGCGAGACCCTCACCATCCGGCACGACTCGATGCACCACCGGAGCTTCATGCCGGGCATCCTGCTCGGCGTCCGCCGCGTGGTGTCGGCCCCGGGCCTCACCTACGGCCTGGAAAACTTCCTCGACCTCGGCTGAATCCCATGCGCGCAAAGATCACGTACTTCATCACGGCTGCCGTCCTGGTCGTCTACTTCGTCCTGGCCGGCAGCCGGGGCGTGATGCTGATCCAGCACGGCACCCTGCTCACCGTCACCTTCGGTGTCGCGGTGCTGATCCTCCCGGTGATCGGCGTCTGGTTCCTCTGGAAGAACACCCAGTTCGTCCGGAAGGCCAACCGGCTCGCCGCCGAACTGGACGCCGAGGGCGGTCTCCCGGTGGACGAGCTGGTCCGCACTCAGGACGGACGCATCGACCGGGATTCCGCCGACGCCGTCTTCGCCAAGCGCCGCGCCGAGACGGAGGACGCGCCGGACGACTGGCGCTGCTGGTTCCGGCTCGCCGTCGCTTACCACGACGCCCGTGACACGCCACGGGCCCGCAAGGCGATGCAGCGCGCGATCGCGCTGCACGAGGGCAGGCCGGTCCCCGCATAGGGCACGAAGCGCCGGGCGGACCGAAAAAATCCAGTCCGCCCGGCGCTTGAAGACCACGCCCGAAGTGTGTCAGGGGTCCGTCAGCCCCGGCTGTACTCGTCGAACCAGGTCTCGACCATGTCGGCCGCCCGGTCGAACGCCTCCACGCGGGACAGGAAGTCCGCGTTGTGATCCGTGAGCAGCGACGGCAGACTCTCACCCCGCTGCCGCTCGGCGATCAGCGCCTGTCCCTGCACGGTGCGTGGCAACCCCAGCCACCTGACCGGCTGCTGCACCGTACGCACCGAGCTGACGCGATCCCACGGCACCGTCACGGTGACGAAGAAGCCCACCCTGCGCAGCCCGTGCCGGCTCACCCACACGCCCATGCGCAGGGTCCGCAGCGCGGCCGCGATCAGCGCGGCGCCGATCGCCAGACAGAGTCCGGCGCCCGGCAGCGCACCGGCGAAGGCGGTGATCATCGCTGCCAGCAGCACGAAGGACGCGAGAAGCAGCAGCAGCGCGGCCCCGGAGACCCGCCAGGGTCCCGGACGGTACGGACGCCGCCACTGATCGTGGTCGTCGAAGGGCAGGGCGACTTCATCCGCGGCGGCATCGAATGCGCGGTCGGCCGTCAGGAAGGTCAGGGGCACGACTGGTCCTCACTCACAAGCACGCTCGAATGGGGTGTGCCCGGTGAGGCTACCGAGCCGTGGACGGTCCGGCCACGTCAGGGGGGCCGGAAGAGTAAGTGTTGTCGGCAGCGGGTCGTAAAGTGGGCGTCGCCGCCCGAGTGATGCAAGTGGAAGGACCCCGCCGGTGACCGATACACCCACCGAGACCGCCAAGCCCAGCTTCCGCAGCGATGTCACCGTGGAGCTGGTGAAGCACACCGCGGGTGACTCCGATGTGCTGTGGGCCGCCCGTGTCTCAACCGCGGGCGAGCAGTCCCTCGACGAGCTCCGGAAGGACCCGGACCGTTCCCAGGGGCTGATCAACTATCTGATGCGGGACCGCCACGGCAGCCCCTTCGAGCACAACTCGATGACGTTCTTCATCAGCGCCCCGATCTTCGTGTTCCGCGAGTTCATGCGGCACCGCGTCGGCTGGTCGTACAACGAGGAGTCGGGCCGGTACAGGGAGCTCCAGCCGGTCTTCTACATTCCCTCCGAGTCGCGCAAGCTGGTGCAGCAGGGCCGCCCCGGCAAGTACGAGTTCGTCGAGGGCACCCAGGCCCAGCAGGAGCTGACCGGCCGGGTCATGGAGGACTCCTACCGCCAGTCGTACGAGGCCTACCAGGAGATGCTGGCTGCCGGCGTCGCCCGGGAGGTGGCCCGCTCGGTGCTCCCGGTGGGTCTCTACTCGTCGATGTACGCCACCTGCAACGCGCGCTCGCTGATGCACTTCCTCGGCCTGCGCACCCAGCACGAGCTGGCCAAGGTGCCGTCCTTCCCGCAGCGTGAGATCGAGATGGTCGGCGAGAAGATGGAGGAGCACTGGGCGAAGCTCATGCCGCTCACCTACGCCGCCTTCAATGCCAACGGGCGCATCGCTCCGTAACGGAGCCTCCCGACCAGCCTGGCAAAGTGTCCGTATTGCGGCGTTTCGTGAAGTTCATTTAGGCTGATCAAACGGACCCGGCACTGCTTGAACCCCCGAGCAGGCAGTGCCGGGTTCCACCTGTCAGGCATCCCCGAGGGGGCCTCCCGCTCTGAGCAGCGAGTAGCGTGTTACCCATGGCACCGACCTCCACTCCGCAGACCCCCTTCGGCCGGGTCCTCACCGCCATGATCACGCCGTTCACGGCGGATGGCGCTCTCGACCTCGACGGCGCGCAGCGGCTCGCCGCCCATCTGGTCGACGCAGGTAACGACGGGCTGATCATCAACGGCACCACCGGTGAATCCCCGACCACCAGCGACGCGGAGAAAGAGCAGCTTGTACGGGCCGTACTGGAGGCCGTCGGAGACCGGGCCCACGTCGTCGCCGGTATCGGCACCAACGACACCCACCACACCCTCGAGCTCGCCCGTGCCGCCGAGCGCGCGGGCGCACACGGCCTGCTCGCGGTGACGCCGTACTACAACAAGCCCCCTCAGGAGGGGCTGTACCGCCACTTCACGGCGATCGCCGACACCACCGAGCTCCCGGTGATGCTGTACGACATCCCCGGCCGCAGCGGCGTCCCCATCGACACCGAGACGATCGTCCGCCTCGCCGAGCACCCGCGCATCGTCGCCAACAAGGACGCCAAGGGCGACCTCGGCCGCGCCAGCTGGGCCATCGCCCGCAGCGGCCTCGCCTGGTACTCCGGCGACGACATGCTCAACCTGCCGTTGCTCTCGGTCGGCGCCGTCGGTTTCGTCTCCGTCGTCGGCCACATCGTCACTCCTGAGCTGCGCGCCCTCGTCGACGCGTACGTCGCCGGCGACGTACAGAAGGCGACCGAGATCCACCAGAAGCTGCTCCCGGTCTACACCGGCATGTTCCGGACCCAGGGCGTCATGACCACCAAGGCCGCGCTTGCCCTCCAAGGCCTGCCCGCCGGGCCGCTGCGGCTCCCGCTCGTCGAACTCTCGCCCGAAGAGACAGCCCGGCTCAAGGTCGATCTCGCTGCCGGCGGGGTACAGCTCTGACAGCGCCGAACCAAGACTTCACAACTGAATACGCAGACGAAACAGACAACAGCAAGTGCACGATTGTCATGCGCGCCACGTGCCTTACCGGTACGTGGCGCGTGTGGTGAGGAGAGTCTTTTGAGCCATCCGCATCCTGAACTCGGCGCGCCGCCGAAGCTGGCCGAAGGCGGCCTGCGCATCACTCCGCTCGGCGGTCTCGGCGAGATCGGCCGCAACATGACCGTCTTCGAGTACGGCGGCCGACTGCTGATCGTCGACTGCGGCGTCCTCTTCCCCGAGGAGGAGCAGCCCGGCGTCGACCTGATCCTGCCGGACTTCACATCCATCCAGGACCGCCTCGACGACGTCGAAGGCATCGTGCTCACGCACGGCCACGAGGACCACATCGGCGGCGTCCCCTTCCTGCTCCGTCTGAAGCCGGACATCCCGCTGATCGGCTCCAAGCTGACCCTCGCCCTCATCGAGGCGAAGCTCCAGGAGCACCGCATCCGCCCGTACACCCTCGAGGTCGCGGAAGGGCAGCGCGAGCGCATCGGCCCGTTCGACTGTGAGTTCATCGCGGTCAACCACTCCATCCCGGACGCCCTGGCGGTCGCCATCCGCACCCCCGCGGGCATGGCCGTCCACACGGGCGACTTCAAGATGGACCAGCTCCCGCTGGACAACCGTCTCACCGACCTCCACGCCTTCGCGCGGCTCAGCGAGGAGGGCATCGACCTCCTGCTGACCGACTCGACGAACGCAGAGGTCCCCGGCTTCACCCCGCACGAGCGCGACATCTCCAATGTCCTGCGCCAGGTCTTCGCGAGTGCCCAGAAGCGGATCATCGTGGCGAGCTTCGCCAGCCACGTCCACCGCATCCAGCAGATCCTCGACGCGGCACACGAGTACGGCCGCAGGGTCGCCTTCGTCGGCCGCTCGATGGTCCGCAACATGGGTATCGCCCGCGACCTCGGCTACCTCCGGGTTCCGGCCGGCCTCGTCGTGGACGTCCGGACGCTCGACGACCTGCCGGACGACGAGGTCGTTCTCGTCTGCACGGGTTCCCAGGGCGAGCCCATGGCCGCGCTGTCCCGCATGGCCAACCGCGACCACCAGATCCGCATCGTCCAGGGCGACACCATCATCCTGGCCTCGTCACTCATTCCGGGTAACGAGAATGCCGTATACCGGGTGATCAACGGCCTTACCCGCTGGGGCGCCAACGTCGTCCACAAGGGCAACGCCAAGGTCCATGTCTCGGGCCACGCTTCGGCCGGCGAGCTGCTGTACTTCTACAACATCTGCAAGCCGAAGAACCTCATGCCGGTCCACGGCGAATGGCGCCACCTGCGTGCCAACGCCGAGCTCGGCGCGCTGACGGGAGTCCCCAAGGACCACATCGTCATCGCCGAGGACGGCGTGGTGGTCGACCTCGTCGACGGCCGTGCCCGGATCACCGGCAAGGTCCAGGCGGGCTATGTGTACGTCGACGGACTCTCGGTCGGTGATGTCACCGAGGCGTCGCTGAAGGACCGCCGCATCCTCGGCGAGGAAGGCATCATCTCGGTCTTCGTCGTCGTCGACTCCACGACAGGCAAGACCGTCGGTGGTCCGAACATCCACGCTCGCGGTTCCGGCATCGAGGACGCGGCGTTCGACGCCGTGATCCCGAAGGTCGAGGAAGCCCTGCGCAAGTCGGCCGCCGACGGCATCGTCGAACCGCACCAGCTCCAGCAGCTGATCCGCCGCTCGATCGGCAAGTGGGTCTCCGACACCTACCGCCGACGTCCGATGATCCTTCCGGTCGTCGTCGAGGTCTGACAGGGGACTTGAGACACCGTCACTGGAGCGGGGCCCTCGATTTGCACGAGGCCACCCCGCTCCAGTACGTTTACGGCTCCACCTGATCAGGAACCCGGCACCCCCGTGTGCCCGGAGCGGCCTGGACGGGGTGGAAATCCCGACTCAGGAAATCTGATAAAGTCGGGAACCGCCGAAAGGCAAAAGGCCACTCCAACGGCCACCGGAAACGAAATCCGAACGGAAACGGGCGGAAAAGAATCTGGTAAGGTTGGAAACACCGAAGGGAAGCGCCCGGAGGAAAGCCCCAGAGAATGTCGCTGCGGGTGAGTACGAAGGAAGCGTCCGTTCCTTGAGAACTCAACAGCGTGCCAAAAATCAACGCCAGATTAGTTGATACCCCGTCTCTCTTGAGACGAGGTTCCTTTGAAAAGTCCTACTTGCCCTTGTGGTGGGTAGGCGAAAACACAGCGAGGACGCTGTGAACGGTCGGATCATTCCTCCGACTGTTCCGCTCAACGCGAGTGTCACTCCCGATTACGGGAAAACATTCACGGAGAGTTTGATCCTGGCTCAGGACGAACGCTGGCGGCGTGCTTAACACATGCAAGTCGAACGATGAAGCCCTTCGGGGTGGATTAGTGGCGAACGGGTGAGTAACACGTGGGCAATCTGCCCTTCACTCTGGGACAAGCCCTGGAAACGGGGTCTAATACCGGATATCACTCTCTCTCGCATGGGAGAGGGTTGAAAGCTCCGGCGGTGAAGGATGAGCCCGCGGCCTATCAGCTTGTTGGTGGGGTAATGGCCTACCAAGGCGACGACGGGTAGCCGGCCTGAGAGGGCGACCGGCCACACTGGGACTGAGACACGGCCCAGACTCCTACGGGAGGCAGCAGTGGGGAATATTGCACAATGGGCGAAAGCCTGATGCAGCGACGCCGCGTGAGGGATGACGGCCTTCGGGTTGTAAACCTCTTTCAGCAGGGAAGAAGCGAAAGTGACGGTACCTGCAGAAGAAGCGCCGGCTAACTACGTGCCAGCAGCCGCGGTAATACGTAGGGCGCAAGCGTTGTCCGGAATTATTGGGCGTAAAGAGCTCGTAGGCGGCCTGTCACGTCGGATGTGAAAGCCCGGGGCTTAACCCCGGGTCTGCATTCGATACGGGCAGGCTAGAGTGTGGTAGGGGAGATCGGAATTCCTGGTGTAGCGGTGAAATGCGCAGATATCAGGAGGAACACCGGTGGCGAAGGCGGATCTCTGGGCCATTACTGACGCTGAGGAGCGAAAGCGTGGGGAGCGAACAGGATTAGATACCCTGGTAGTCCACGCCGTAAACGTTGGGAACTAGGTGTTGGCGACATTCCACGTCGTCGGTGCCGCAGCTAACGCATTAAGTTCCCCGCCTGGGGAGTACGGCCGCAAGGCTAAAACTCAAAGGAATTGACGGGGGCCCGCACAAGCAGCGGAGCATGTGGCTTAATTCGACGCAACGCGAAGAACCTTACCAAGGCTTGACATATACCGGAAACGGCCAGAGATGGTCGCCCCCTTGTGGTCGGTATACAGGTGGTGCATGGCTGTCGTCAGCTCGTGTCGTGAGATGTTGGGTTAAGTCCCGCAACGAGCGCAACCCTTGTTCTGTGTTGCCAGCATGCCCTTCGGGGTGATGGGGACTCACAGGAGACTGCCGGGGTCAACTCGGAGGAAGGTGGGGACGACGTCAAGTCATCATGCCCCTTATGTCTTGGGCTGCACACGTGCTACAATGGCCGGTACAATGAGCTGCGATGCCGCGAGGCGGAGCGAATCTCAAAAAGCCGGTCTCAGTTCGGATTGGGGTCTGCAACTCGACCCCATGAAGTCGGAGTTGCTAGTAATCGCAGATCAGCATTGCTGCGGTGAATACGTTCCCGGGCCTTGTACACACCGCCCGTCACGTCACGAAAGTCGGTAACACCCGAAGCCGGTGGCCCAACCCCTTGTGGGAGGGAGCTGTCGAAGGTGGGACCAGCGATTGGGACGAAGTCGTAACAAGGTAGCCGTACCGGAAGGTGCGGCTGGATCACCTCCTTTCTAAGGAGCACATAGCCGACTGCGAGCAAATGTCTCGCACGGTTGCTCATGGGTGGAACGTTGATTATTCGGCACGATCGGGATGAGGACTGCTAGTACTGCTTCGGCGTGGAACGCAGCATCTGAGACCGGACGTGTCGGGCACGCTGTTGGGTCCTGAGGGAGCGAGCGATGCTCGTCCTTCAGACGCCGGCCCCAGTGAACTCGTCAGTCAGCTGGCGGGGTGATGGGTGGCTGGTCGTTGCTTGAGAACTACACAGTGGACGCGAGCATCTGTGGCCAAGTTTTTAAGGGCGCACGGTGGATGCCTTGGCACCAGGAACCGATGAAGGACGTGGGAGGCCACGATAGGCCCCGGGGAGCTGTCAACCGAGCTTTGATCCGGGGGTGTCCGAATGGGGAAACCCGGCAGTCGTCATGGGCTGTCACCCGCTGCTGAACACATAGGCAGTGTGGAGGGAACGCGGGGAAGTGAAACATCTCAGTACCCGCAGGAAGAGAAAACAACCGTGATTCCGGGAGTAGTGGCGAGCGAAACCGGATGAGGCCAAACCGTATGCGTGTGAGACCCGGCAGGGGTTGCGCATGCGGGGTTGTGGGAGTTCTCTTGACCGGTCTGCCGGCCGGTCGGCGAGTCAGAAACCGTATGGATAGGCGAAGGACATGCGAAAGGTCCGGCGTAGAGGGTAAGACCCCCGTAGCTGAAATCTGTACGGCTCGCTTGAGAACCACCCAAGTAGCACGGGGCCCGAGAAATCCCGTGTGAATCTGGCGGGACCACCCGTTAAGCCTAAATATTCCCTGGTGACCGATAGCGGATAGTACCGTGAGGGAATGGTGAAAAGTACCGCGGGAGCGGAGTGAAATAGTACCTGAAACCGTGTGCCTACAAGCCGTGGGAGCGTCGGGATCTTCGGATCCTCGTGACTGCGTGCCTTTTGAAGAATGAGCCTGCGAGTTAGCGGTGTGTAGCGAGGTTAACCCGTGTGGGGAAGCCGTAGCGAAAGCGAGTCCGAACAGGGCGATCGAGTTGCACGCTCTAGACCCGAAGCGGAGTGATCTAGCCATGGGCAGGTTGAAGCGGAGGTAAGACTTCGTGGAGGACCGAACCCACCAGGGTTGAAAACCTGGGGGATGACCTGTGGTTAGGGGTGAAAGGCCAATCAAACTCCGTGATAGCTGGTTCTCCCCGAAATGCATTTAGGTGCAGCGTCGTGTGTTTCTTGCCGGAGGTAGAGCACTGGATAGGCGATGGGCCCTACCGGGTTACTGACCTTAGCCAAACTCCGAATGCCGGTAAGTGAGAGCACGGCAGTGAGACTGTGGGGGATAAGCTCCATGGTCGAGAGGGAAACAGCCCAGAGCATCGACTAAGGCCCCTAAGCGTACGCTAAGTGGGAAAGGATGTGGAGTCGCAGAGACAACCAGGAGGTTGGCTTAGAAGCAGCCACCCTTGAAAGAGTGCGTAATAGCTCACTGGTCAAGTGATTCCGCGCCGACAATGTAGCGGGGCTCAAGCGTACCGCCGAAGTCGTGTCATTGCAGCATAAAGCCCCAACGGGTGCTGTGATGGGTAGGGGAGCGTCGTGTGCCGGGTGAAGCAGCCGCGGAAGCGAGTTGTGGACGGTTCACGAGTGAGAATGCAGGCATGAGTAGCGATACACACGTGAGAAACGTGTGCGCCGATTGACTAAGGGTTCCTGGGTCAAGCTGATCTGCCCAGGGTAAGTCGGGACCTAAGGCGAGGCCGACAGGCGTAGTCGATGGACAACCGGTTGATATTCCGGTACCCGCTTTGAAGCGCCAGCGCTGAACCCAGCGATGCTAAGCCCGTGAAGCCGCCCTGATCTCTTCGGAGTTGAGGGGAGTGGTGGAGCCGGTGACCCAGACTGGTAGTAGGTGAGCGATGGGGTGACGCAGGAAGGTAGTCCAGCCCGGGCGGTGGTTGTCCCGGGGTAAGGGTGTAGGCCGTGTGGTAGGCAAATCCGTCACACATACAAGGCTGAGACCTGATGCCGAGCCGATTGTGGTGAAGTGGATGATCCTATGCTGTCGAGAAAAGCCTCTAGCGAGTTTCATGGCGGCCCGTACCCTAAACCGACTCAGGTGGTCAGGTAGAGAATACCGAGGCGTTCGGGTGAACTATGGTTAAGGAACTCGGCAAAATGCCCCCGTAACTTCGGGAGAAGGGGGGCCACGCCTGGTGAAGGAACTTGCTTCCTGAGCTGGGGGTGGCCGCAGAGACCAGCGAGAAGCGACTGTTTACTAAAAACACAGGTCCGTGCGAAGCCGTAAGGCGATGTATACGGACTGACGCCTGCCCGGTGCTGGAACGTTAAGGGGACCGGTTAGCTCACCTTCGGGTGGGCGAAGCTGAGAACTTAAGCGCCAGTAAACGGCGGTGGTAACTATAACCATCCTAAGGTAGCGAAATTCCTTGTCGGGTAAGTTCCGACCTGCACGAATGGCGTAACGACTTCTCGACTGTCTCAACCATAGGCCCGGTGAAATTGCACTACGAGTAAAGATGCTCGTTTCGCGCAGCAGGACGGAAAGACCCCGGGACCTTTACTACAGTTTGATATTGGTGTTCGGTTCGGCTTGTGTAGGATAGGTGGGAGACTTTGAAGCAGCCACGCCAGTGGTTGTGGAGTCGCCGTTGAAATACCACTCTGGTCGTGCTGGATGTCTAACCTCGGTCCGTGATCCGGATCAGGGACAGTGTCTGATGGGTAGTTTAACTGGGGCGGTTGCCTCCTAAAGAGTAACGGAGGCGCCCAAAGGTTCCCTCAGCCTGGTTGGCAATCAGGTGTTGAGTGTAAGTGCACAAGGGAGCTTGACTGTGAGACCGACGGGTCGAGCAGGGACGAAAGTCGGGACTAGTGATCCGGCGGTGGCTTGTGGAAGCGCCGTCGCTCAACGGATAAAAGGTACCCCGGGGATAACAGGCTGATCTTCCCCAAGAGTCCATATCGACGGGATGGTTTGGCACCTCGATGTCGGCTCGTCGCATCCTGGGGCTGGAGTCGGTCCCAAGGGTTGGGCTGTTCGCCCATTAAAGCGGTACGCGAGCTGGGTTTAGAACGTCGTGAGACAGTTCGGTCCCTATCCGCTGTGCGCGTAGGAATATTGAGAAGGGCTGTCCCTAGTACGAGAGGACCGGGACGGACGAACCTCTGGTGTGCCAGTTGTCCTGCCAAGGGCATGGCTGGTTGGCTACGTTCGGGAGGGATAACCGCTGAAAGCATCTAAGCGGGAAGCCTGCTTCAAGATGAGTATTCCCACCTCCTTGAGAGGGTAAGGCTCCCAGTAGACGACTGGGTTGATAGGCCAGATGTGGAAGCCCGGCAACGGGTGGAGCTGACTGGTACTAATAGGCCGAGGGCTTGTCCTCAGTTGCTCGCGTCCACTGTGTTTGTTCTGAAGTAACGAACTCGCCTTGTCGGCTGGAGTTCAACTTCATAGTGTTTCGGTGGTCATAGCGTTAGGGAAACGCCCGGTTACATTCCGAACCCGGAAGCTAAGCCTTTCAGCGCCGATGGTACTGCAGGGGGGACCCTGTGGGAGAGTAGGACGCCGCCGAACAATTATTCCAGGGAAGCCCCGGACCGTATGGTCCGGGGCTTTTCTGCGTTCAGGAGCGTTTCGGATGGGACGCGAAGAAGTCCCAGATCAGGTCAGTGGCCTGGATACCCGTCAGCATGTCACCCATACGGCTGTCGCCGGAGCCGGGCCAGCTGTGGCCCATCGAAGGAAGCCGATAGGCGACGAACTCCGATGTGTCGCGGCATTTCGCGGTCGTACGGGTGCTGTCGCCGCGGACCTTCTTCTCCGGGCCGGCAGTGCAACCGAGGCGTTGCTGCCACTGTTTGACGCCGTTGTCGAAGGCGCCGTAATTCTGGTCCTGTCCGCCGATGAAGGTCATGACGGACACCGGGGTCCTCGGGACGTAGTCGGGACTCTGGGTGGCACTGCCGATGTACCCGCCGCTGACCGGTGCGATGGCCGCCAGGACATCCGTTTCCACGGCGAGCTTGTACGACATGTCGCCGCCGTTGGAGATGCCCGTTGCATAGATGCGGTCCGGGTCGGCCTTCCACGTGTCGATCAGACGTTTCGTCATCGTGCGGATGAAACCTACGTCGTCCTCCGTGCCGCAGCAGGCCAACGCGTTGTAGCCCCCGTCGAGACCGTCGGGGTAGGCGACGAGGAAGCCCTTCTCGTCGGCCTTCCTGCTGAAGCCACTGAGCTGTGCGACATAGTCCCCGTAGCTCGGATAGGGGTGCATGGCGATGACGAGTGGGAGTTGTTTGCCGGTTGTGTAGCCGGGTGGAGCGTGCACGGTGTACCCGCGCTGCTTGCCCTTCCAGGTGAGTGTGACCTTCTGGTCGCCGGGCCGCGGGCGCTCCTTGGAAGCTCGTTCGGCGGAACCGGAAGTCGGCTTCTTGGACTTGCGGGCAGACTTGCTGCTGCCGCTGTTGGAGCCGCAGCCGACCAGCACCAACGCGAATGCCACGGCGAGGAGGGTGATCCACGCCGGGACGGATAAGGACGTACTCGGGCGAATCCGCATGAGCGCATGGTGGCAACGGACACTCGTCCGGTCCAGAGGAACGGGTGGTTCGGCATACGGCTCTGTTCGGGGTATGATCTATTCCGTTGCCGCGGGGAAGACCCCGAAGCGACAAGCCGGCCCCTATAGCTCAGTCGGTAGAGCGTCTCCATGGTAAGGAGAAGGTCAACGGTTCGATTCCGTTTGGGGGCTCCACAAAGCGAAGGCCCTCCGCCATTTGGCGGGGGGCCTTCGGCGTATTCAGCCCTTGCGAGGCTCGGGGACGCGCATCGCAAGGATGGCCATGTCGTCGGACGCGGGTTCGGCGGCGAAGCGCTCGACCGCGCGCAGGACACGTGCCGCGACCGCTCCGGCCGTCAGGCCCGTACAGCTCTTCAGGACTTCTGTCAGACCGTCGTCGCCGAGCATGCGGGTTCCCTCGCGGCGCTCGGTGACGCCGTCCGTGACGCACAGCAGGACGTCCCCGGGGCCGAGGGTGACGGTCTGTTCGTACAGCTCCAGGTCGTCCATGACGCCCAGCAGCGGCTGTGGTTCGGCCGCCGGCGCGACCGTGCCGTCCTGGCGGAGTCGTAGCGGGAGGGGATGGCCGGCGCAGACGACCTTGAGGATCGCGCCGCCGTCCGCCTGTGGCCACAGCTCCCCGTACAGCAGCGTCAGGAAGCGGCTGCGGGCCCCCTCGTCGAGGATGGCGGCGTTCAGTCGTTCCAGCACGGCCGGGCCGCCGTAGCCCTCGCGGGCGAGCAGCCGCAGGGCGTGCCGGGCCAGACCCGTGACGGCTGCCGCTTCCGGGCCCGTGCCGCAGACGTCGCCGATGGCGAAGCCGTACGCCCCGTCGCGGATGGGGAAGAGGTCGTAGAAGTCGCCGCCGACTTCGTTGCCCTCGCCAGCCGCGCGGTAGATGACCTCGACCTCGACGCCGGGGATCGGCGGCAGGCCCGGGGGCAGCAGACTGCGCTGGAGGGAGCGGGAGATGGCCATGCGCTCGGAGTAGAGGCGGGCGTTGTCCAGGGCCAGTGCGGCACGGCGGGAGAGGTCCTCGGCCAGCTCCAGGTTCTCCTGGCGGAAGTGGTCGTCGGACGGCTTGCCCAGAGTGAGCATGCCGATGACGCGGTTACGGGCGACCAGTGGCAGCACGACGGTCTCGCCACCGACCGCGGCCGCGGTCGCGAAGGTGCCGTCGAGACCGGTGCCGAGCGTGGGGACGGCCCCGAGGCCGAGTTCGTGCATGGAGGTGCGCAGCGCCGCGTGATGGGCGGCCTCGCTCGGGGCGTTCCAGATGCGGGCGCCCGGGGTGGGGACGGGCTCGGGCGGGTCGATCTTGGAGAGCAGGGCCTTGAGGTCGTCGATGCGCTCCTCGTCCTCATGGAGGACGTATGAGAGATACGGCTCCGAGACCTGGTCGGCGATGGTGTAGACGGCGCACCAGGTGGCCAGCGTCGGCACGGTCATCTGAGCCATCAGGGCCAGGGTCTGGTCGCGGTCGAGTGTGCCGGCGAGCAGGTCGGATGCCTCGACGAGGAAGGAGAGCGAACCCCGGCGCAGCCGTTCCAGCTCTCCCAGCCGGGCCGACTCCACGGCCAGGGCGATACGGTCGGCGGCGAACTGGAGGCGCAGGGCTTCTTCGTTGGAGTACCGGCTCGGGGATTCGGCGGCGACGCCCAGGGAGCCGGTGAGGCGGCCCTCGACCTTGAGGGGGACGGTGACGACGGAACGCATGCCGGTGCCGTCCAGCAGGGGAACGGCGCCGGGAACGGCGGCGAGATCCTCGTGGACGGCCGGCATCCGGGCCGAACCGTAGCGTCCGGTGCCGGCCTCGACCGGGACGCGGGCGAAGCGCTGGCGGGCGGAGGGCAGTCCGGTGGTGGCCCGTACTTCCAGTTCGGTCTCGTCGTCCGTGGCGAGGAGCAGGAAGGCGGAGTCGCCGTCGAGCATGTCGCGGGCGCGTTCGACGGTGCGCTGGAGGAGGCCGTCGAGGTCGTCGGGGGCGGGTGAGCCGATGAAGACCTCGAACGGGTCGGTGGTGCGGCTGTCGGCGAAAGGGCCGTTGCCGTCCGGTGAGGCGGCACGGACGGGGGTCTGCAGTACGGCGCGTTCGTCGTCGCGCACGAGCAGGCAGACGGTGGACGGTTCGCCCTCCGCATCCCTCACCCGAAGGTGTGAGGCGTAGACGGAGATGACCCGGCCGTCCGCGCCCCGGATCCCGTAGCTGCCTTCCCAGCGGGAGAGTTGGAGGGCCTCGGCGATGCCGGTGCCGATGCCCGGGGTGTGCGGCCAGGCGGCGAGATCGGTGAGGGGTTTGCCGGTGACCTGCTCGGCCGGGTAGCCGAAGACGGCCTCGGCGTCGTCGTTCCAGGACGAGATGGTTCCCACGCGGTCGATCTGGACGACGGCGACACGGACCCGGGGTTCGGCGACCGGAAGGAGTTCGGTGGGCAGCACGGGGCCCGCGGAGCGTGTGCCGACCGGGCGTTCGGGAAGGTCGAGCCGAAACCAGACGCGCTTGTCGGTCGGCGTGTACTCGACGCCCCAGGCGGAGGCGAGGGCCGCGCACAGCAGCAGCCCGCGGCCGTTCTCGCCGTCCGGACTGTGGAAGGCCGGGCCCGCGCCCTGCAGCGGGATTTCGCGTTCCGGATAGCGGTCGGCGACTTCGACCTTGACCCCGTCGTCCGTACGCAGGCAGAGGACTTCGGCCCGGGTGCCGGCGTGGATCACGGCGTTGGTGACCAGTTCACTGGTCAGGACGACGGCGTCGTCGACGATGTCGGCGTAGCCCCACCCCTGGAGGGTGTCGCGGACAAAGGCGCGGGCGGTCGCGACCGACCGTCCGACAGGGTCGAAACTGGCAGCCGCCCGCGCGGTGATCACAGAACTCCTCGTTCGCGTCTCGACGCCCGGCTCTGCCATGGTCGGCTCGCCCCTCCGGTGCCCGGTGCTAGGACTTGCGCCACCCGCCCCCGCCGGGCGGACCGGGGCGGTTGGACAGCCGGATGCCAGGTTACTTACCTTCGCTGTCCGAGCGGATGCCGGTCTCGAGTGTTTCCGCCCTGTGGGTGCGGGGACGGTATGCGAGGCTGCCGAACTGTTATGGCCGGGTTCGGCCATGGTGAAACACTGGGAATGCTTCCGGATGGAGCCCGGTAGGGCGGTCGACCCCCGCGGGAGGGACAAGTGGTGTCTGGCGCAGCGGCGCGGAGCACGAGCACGCGCGCGAAGGATGGACCGTCCCGGAGTAACGGGCGCAGGGGCCGCAACGGCACGACCGAGGTGGACACAGCTGCACTGAACCGGCTGCTGGCGGCCCTCGCGGCGATGCGGGACGGCAATTTCCGCAAGCGGCTGACCGTCTCGGGCGACGGGGTGATGGCGGAGATCGCCGCCGTGTTCAACGAGGTGGCGGACCGCAACCTCCATCTGACGGGGGAGCTGGCGCGCGTACGCCGCATGGTCGGGCGCGAGGGGAAGCTGACCGAGCGGCTGGAGACAGGGACCTGCGAAGGCTCGTGGGCCGCCGCGATCGACGCGTCCAATGAGCTGGTGGACGACCTGACGCGGCCGGTGTCCGAGGTCGGGCGGGTGCTGTCGGCGGTGGCCGACGGCGATCTGGAACAGCGAATGGACTTGCGTTCGGCGTGTCCCGACGGAACGGACCGCCCCCTGCGCGGCGAGTTCCTCAAGGTCGGGCGAACGGTCAACAACCTGGTGGACCAGTTGTCGGCGTTCACCGACGAGGTGACACGGGTGGCGCTGGAGGTCGGTACCGAGGGCAAGCTGGGCGGACAGGCCCAGGTGCGCGGTATGTCCGGGTCATGGCGGGATCTCACGGATTCCGTCAACACCATGGCGTACCGGCTCACCGCCCAGGTGAGGGACATCGCTCTGGTGACGACGGCGGTGGCCAAGGGTGATCTGTCCCGGAAGGTCACCGTGCATGTGGCCGGAGAGATGCTCCAGCTGAAGAACACCGTCAACACGATGGTCGATCAGCTGTCGTCCTTCTCCTCCGAGGTGACCCGAGTGGCCCGCGAGGTCGGCACCGAGGGCGAACTCGGCGGCCAGGCACAGGTACCCGGTGTGGCCGGTGTGTGGAAGGACCTCACCGACTCCGTCAACACCATGGCGGGCAATCTCACGGCCCAGGTGCGCGGGATCGCGCAGGTGACCACCGCGGTGGCGAACGGTGACCTCTCACAGAAGGTCACGGTGAGCGCGCGTGGTGAGATCGCCCAAGTCGCCGAGACCATCAACCAGATGACCGACACGCTGCGCACTTTCGCGGACGAGGTGACGCGTGTGGCGAGCGAGGTCGGTGCCGAGGGTCTGCTGGGCGGCCAGGCGCAGGTCCCGGGCGCGGCGGGGACCTGGAAGGACCTCACCGACTCGGTGAACACCGTCTTCCGTAATCTCACCACTCAGGTGCGGGACATCGCGCAGGTGACGACGGCGGTGGCCAACGGTGACCTTTCGCAGAAGGTCACCGTCGATGTCGCGGGCGAGATGCTGGAGCTGAAGAACACCGTCAACACGATGGTCGATCAGCTGCAGTCGTTCGGTTCCGAGGTGACCCGGGTGGCCCGCGAGGTCGGCGTGGAGGGCCGGCTCGGCGGCCAGGCCGAGGTGCCGGGCGCGGCGGGCACCTGGAAGGACCTCACCGACTCCGTCAACAACGCCTTCCGCAACCTCACCGGACAGGTGCGCAACATCGCGCAGGTGACGACGGCGGTGGCCAACGGTGACCTTTCGCAGAAGGTCACCGTCGACGTCTCCGGTGAGATGCTGGAGCTGAAGAACACCGTCAACACGATGGTCGATCAGCTGTCGTCCTTCGCCGACCAGGTGACGCGCATGGCGCGCGATGTGGGTACGGAAGGCCGGCTCGGTGGCCAGGCCCTGGTGCCCGGTGTCTCCGGCACCTGGAAGGAACTCACCGATTCCGTCAACTTCATGGCGGGGAACCTCACCTCGCAGGTGCGGCAGATCGCACAGGTGACGACCGCCGTGGCACGCGGTGATCTGTCGCAGAAGATCGACGTGGACGCGCGGGGCGAGATCCTGGAGCTGAAGAACACCGTCAACACGATGGTCGACCAGCTGTCCGGTTTCGCCGACCAGGTGACCCGCGTCGCCCGGCAGGTGGGTACGGAGGGCCGGCTCGGCGGCCAGGCGCAGGTGCCGGGCGTCGCCGGCGTCTGGCGTGATCTGACCGACTCGGTGAACGGCATGGCCGGCAACCTCACCGCCCAGGTCCGCAACATCGCGCAGGTCGCCACCGCGGTCGCCCGCGGTGACCTGTCGCAGAAGATCGACGTGGACGCGCGGGGCGAGATCCTGGAGCTGAAGAACACCCTCAACACAATGGTCGACCAGCTGTCGAACTTCGCGGAACAGGTGACCCGGGTCGCCCGCGAGGTGGGCACCGAGGGCATGCTCGGCGGTCAGGCCGAGGTCCAGGGTGTGTCCGGTACGTGGAAGGACCTCACCCAGTCCGTCAACTTCATGGCGAACAACCTGACCTCGCAGGTCCGCAACATCGCCGAGGTCACCACCGCGGTCGCCAAGGGCGACCTCTCCAAGAAGATCACCGTCGACGCCAAGGGCGAGATCCTCGAACTCGTCACCACCGTCAACACGATGGTCGACCAGCTGTCCAACTTCGCGGACGAGGTCACACGTGTGGCCCGCGAGGTGGGTACGGAGGGCCGGCTCGGCGGCCAGGCCCGGGTGCGCGGGGTCACCGGTATCTGGAAGGACCTCAGCGACAACGTCAACCTGATGGCCAACAACCTGACCAGCCAGGTGCGCAACATCTCGCGGGTCTCCTCCGCGGTCGCCAACGGCGATCTGACCAAGAAGGTCACCGTCGAGGCGCGCGGCGAGGTCGCGGAGCTCGCCGACACCGTCAACACCATGGTGACGACGCTGTCGTCGTTCGCCGACGAGGTGACGCGAGTCGCCCGTGAGGTGGGCACGGACGGCATTCTCGGTGGACAGGCGCGGGTCCCGGGCGTCGCGGGCACCTGGAAGGACCTCACCGAGTCGGTGAACTCGATGGCGTCCAACCTGACCGGCCAGGTGCGGCAGATCGCCACGGTCACCACCGCGATTGCCCAGGGCGATCTGACGAAGAAGATCGACATCGATGCGCGGGGCGAGATCCAGGAGCTGAAGAACACCATCAACACGATGGTCGATCAGCTGTCGTCGTTCGCCGAGGAGGTCACCCGGGTCGCCCGCGAGGTGGGTACGGAGGGCCAGCTGGGCGGTCAGGCGCGGGTGCGTGACGTGGACGGCACCTGGCGCGACCTCACCGAGTCCGTGAACGAGATGGCCGGGAACCTGACGCGTCAGGTGCGCGCCATCGCGGCCGTCGCCACCGCCGTGACCCGCGGCGACCTCAATCTGAAGATCGACGTCGACGCGGCGGGCGAGATCCAGGTCCTCCAGGACAACATCAACACGATGATCGTGAACCTGCGCGACACCACCGTGGCCAACAAGGAGCAGGACTGGCTCAAGGGCAACCTGGCCCGTATCTCGGGTCTGATGCAGGGCCGCCGCGACCTCGACGACGTGGCCTCGCTCATCATGAGCGAGCTGACCCCGGTGGTCTCCGCGCAGCACGGCGCGTTCTTCCTGGCGATGCCCACGGACGGCGCCGCCGAGGTCGGCACCGGCTCCAACGGCCTGTACGAACTGCGGATGCGCGGGAGTTACGGCTACTCGGCCGGCTCCATGCCCACCTCCTTCCGGCCCGGTGAGACGCTCATCGGCACGGCGGCGGAGGAGAAGCGCACGATCCTGGTGGACAACGTGCCGCCGGGCTACCTCAAGATCTCCTCGGGGCTCGGCGAGGCGGCCCCGGCCAACGTCATCGTGCTGCCGGTGCTCTTCGAGGGGCAGGTCCTCGGTGTGATCGAGCTGGCGTCCTTCCAGCCCTTCACCCAGATCCAGAAGGACTTCCTCAACCAGATCGCCGAGATGATCGCGACGAGCGTCAACACCATCAGCGTCAACACCAAGACCGAGGTGCTGCTCAAGCAGTCGCAGGAACTGACCGAGCAGCTGCGCGAGCGCTCGGCGGAGCTGGAGAACCGGCAGAAGGCGCTGCAGTCCTCCAACGCGGAGCTGGAGGAGAAGGCCGAGCTGCTGGCGCGGCAGAACCGCGACATCGAGGTGAAGAACACCGAGATCGAAGAGGCCCGGCAGGTGCTGGAGGAGCGCGCCGAGCAGCTCGCGGTCTCGATGCGCTACAAGTCCGAGTTCCTGGCGAACATGTCGCACGAGCTGCGCACACCGCTGAACTCGCTGCTCATCCTGGCCAAGCTGCTCGCCGACAACGCCGAAGGGAATCTCTCCCCGAAGCAGGTCGAGTTCGCGGAGACCATCCATGGAGCCGGGTCCGATCTCCTTCAGCTGATCAACGACATCCTCGATCTGTCGAAGGTCGAGGCGGGCAAGATGGACGTCAGCCCGACCCGGATCGCGCTCGTCCAGCTCGTCGACTACGTGGAGGCCACCTTCCGGCCGCTCACCGCGGAGAAGGGGTTGGACTTCTCCGTACGGGTGTCCCCCGAGCTGCCCGCCACGCTGCACACCGATGAGCAGCGGCTGCTCCAGGTGCTGCGCAATCTGCTGTCGAACGCGGTGAAGTTCACCGACTCCGGTGCGGTCGAGCTGGTGATCCGGCCGGCCAACGCCGATGTGCCGCACGCCATCCGCGAACAGCTGCTGGAGGCCGGTTCGCTGCACGACGCGGACGCCGATCTGATCGCGTTCTCGGTGACCGACACCGGCATCGGCATCGCGGCGAGCAAGATGCGTGTGATCTTCGAGGCGTTCAAGCAGGCGGACGGCACGACCAGCAGGAAGTACGGCGGTACGGGGCTGGGGCTGTCGATCAGCCGTGAGATCGCCAGGCTCCTGGGCGGCGAGATCCATGCCGCGAGCGAGCCCGGCCGCGGTTCGACGTTCACCCTGTATCTGCCGCTGCACCGCGGCGAACTGCCGCCGCAGGCCCACCCGCACCCCGCGCAGGGCGGTGAAGGGACCGCTCGGACGGGCACCGACGAACACGGGGTGGAGCAGGAGTCCGTGGCGGCCGAAGGAGCGGAGGCCCACCACAGTGGGCCCGCGGGGCTGTTCCGGCGTCGCCGCAAGACGCATGGCGCGGCCGAGCCGGCGCACGCCGGACAGGCGGCCACGCTGCCCGGCCAGCCGACCGGGCCGGGCTCCGTGCATGAGGCCTGGGCCGCGACCGAGGAGACGCCCGCGGCGGTGCGCACCTTCCAGTTCGGCGGAGAGAAAGTGCTGATCGTCGACGACGACATCCGCAATGTCTTCGCGCTCACGAGCGTGCTGGAGCAGCACGGGCTTTCGGTGCTGTACGCGGAGAACGGCCGTGAGGGCATCGAAGTCCTGGAGCAGCACGATGATGTGACACTCGTACTGATGGACATCATGATGCCCGAGATGGACGGGTATGCGACGACGGCGGCGATCCGTAGGATGCCGCAGTTCGCCGGGCTCCCGATCATCACGCTGACCGCCAAGGCCATGAAGGGCGACCGGGAGAAGGCCATCGACTCCGGTGCTTCCGACTACGTCACGAAGCCGGTGGACCCCGACCACCTGCTCTCGGTGATGGAGCAATGGATGCGGGAGCAGTGATCACCGGCTGTGCGAATCACCCTGAGTTGCTGACTGACTGTGGCCGAGAGGGTGTGAGGAGGCGGTATTCGGGGAACCTTCTGGTCCCCCACCGCGTTTCTGCTACGTGCACAGTGACATCGCGGTGACAGGGTGTGTCGACAAGCGGGGTGCGGCTACGATGACCGGCACAAGGACGGACGGCGCAAGGGAGTCGTCCCCTGGGGCGGCGCCCGGTGCTTCCCCGAGTCCTTCGGACAGGGGAGGCCCCAAGCCGGGGCGAGGAGGACGGGCCATGGTGCAGAAGGCCAAGATCCTCCTGGTCGATGACCGGCCGGAGAATCTGCTGGCGCTGGAGGCCATCCTCTCTGCGCTCGATCAGACACTGGTGAGGGCATCGTCAGGGGAGGAAGCGCTCAAAGCACTGCTCACGGACGATTTCGCGGTGATTCTGCTGGACGTCCAGATGCCGGGCATGGACGGCTTCGAGACCGCTGCCCACATCAAGCGGCGGGAGCGGACCAGGGACATCCCGATCATCTTCCTCACCGCGATCAACCACGGTCCGCACCACACCTTCCGCGGGTACGCCGCCGGCGCGGTGGACTACATCTCCAAGCCGTTCGACCCGTGGGTGCTCCGAGCCAAGGTGTCGGTGTTCGTCGAGCTGTACATGAAGAACTGCCAACTCCGCGAGCAGGCCGCACTGTTGCGCCTGCAGCTGGAGGGTGGCGGCCGTACGGGCACGGGCGACACCAAGGAGCCTGCCGGGCTGCTGGCCGAACTGTCCGCGCGGCTCGCGGCGGTAGAGGAGCAGGCTGAGGCCCTGTCCAAGCAGTTGGACGACGACTCGGCCGATGCCGCCGCCGTGGCCACCGCCGCTCATCTCGAGCGCAAGTTGACGGGATTGCGCCGGGCGCTCGACGCCCTGGAGCCGGGCTCCGGCACGGGCACCCCGGCTGTGCCGTCACAGAACTGACGGCCTGTCGCACGACACGAAAGGGTGAAGGTGGGGGTCCCCCCTGTTCGAGCGAAGCCGAGAACTTGGGGGAGGGCAACACGTGTCCACTGCTGCCGACACCGGTAACCTCACCGTCATGGCCTCACGTACGTCCGGCAAGGGTTCCCAGAGTACGGCGGGCACCGCGAAGCCGCGCGCCGGCCGTACAGCGGGGGCGGCACCGTCCCCTGCGAAGAAGCCCGCCGCGAAGAAGACCGCGCCCGCGAAGAAGACACCCGCCAAGAAGGCGCCCGCGAAAAAGGCTGCGGCGAAACCCGCGCCCAAACCGGCGCCGTCCCCCACCGGGGGCGTGTACCGGCTGGCGCGCGCCCTCTGGCTGGGCCTCGCACACGCCGTGGGCGCCGTGTTCCGCGGTGTGGGGCGCGGCGCGAAGGGCCTCGACCCGGCGCACCGCAAGGACGGCCTCGCACTGCTGCTGCTCGGCCTCGCCCTGATCGTCGCCGCGGGCACCTGGTCGAATCTGCGCGGACCGGTCGGCGATCTCGTCGAGATGCTCGTGACCGGAGCCTTCGGCCGGCTCGACCTGTTGGCGCCGATCCTGCTCGCCGGTATCGGAGTGCGGCTGATCCTCCATCCGGAGAAGCCCGAGGCCAACGGCCGTATCGTCATCGGACTCTCCGCCCTCGTCATCGGCGTGCTCGGGCAGGTCCACATCGCCTGCGGCGCACCCGGACGCGACGAGGGCAGCACGGCCATGCAGGACGCGGGCGGGCTCATCGGCTGGGCGGCCTCCCAACCGCTGATCTTTCTGATGGGCGAGGTCCTGGCCGTCCCCCTGTTGCTGCTGCTCACCGTCTTCGGGCTGCTCGTCGTCACGGCGACCCCGGTCAACGCCATCCCGCAGCGGCTGCGGCACCTCGGCAGCAGGCTGGGGCTCGTCGCCTCCCCGTCGCAGGACGCGGACGACGACGAATGGCGGCGTCCTGCCGGGGAGTACGGAACGGAGGCTGCCAAGGAGGAGGCGCGCGGCCGGCGCCGGCGCCCGCGCGGCCTGTCCGCGCAGCCGGTGCCCGACCGCCTCCCGGACGCCGTGGACATGGCCGCGGCCGCCGCCGCGGACCTCGACGGGGCCGTACTGAACGGATTGCCTGCGTCCCCGCTCGTCGCCGGGCTGACCCAGGGCATCACGCCGGAACGCGAGCATGAGCAGACGACGGCGCCGACTCCGGTGCCGCTGCCCACGGCGCGCGATGCCGGGAAGCGCCACGAGCCCGCCGTCTCCGTGCCCGACCTCACCAAGTCCGTGCCCGAGGCGCCCGAGGGGCTGCCGCCGCGCGCCGAGCAGCTCCAGCTCTCCGGGGACATCACCTACGCCCTGCCGTCGCTCGACCTGCTGCAACGGGGCGGCCCCGGCAAGACCCGCAGTGCCGCCAACGACGCCGTCGTGGCCTCACTGACCAATGTCTTCTCGGAGTTCAAGGTCGATGCGCGGGTCACCGGCTTCACCCGCGGCCCGACGGTCACCCGGTACGAGGTGGAGCTCGGCCCCGCCGTCAAGGTCGAGCGGATCACCGCGCTGACCAAGAACATCGCGTACGCCGTGGCCAGTCCGGACGTACGGATCATCTCCCCGATCCCTGGCAAGTCGGCGGTCGGCATCGAGATTCCCAACACCGACCGCGAAATGGTCAACCTCGGCGATGTGCTGCGCCTCGCGGACGCGGCCGAGGACGACCACCCCATGCTGGTGGCCTTCGGCAAGGACGTCGAGGGCGGCTATGTGATGGGCAACCTCGCGAAGATGCCGCACATGCTGGTCGCGGGCGCGACCGGTTCCGGAAAGTCGTCCTGCATCAACTGCCTGATCACCTCGGTCATGGTGCGCGCGACTCCGGAGGACGTCCGGATGGTGCTCGTCGACCCCAAGCGGGTGGAGCTCACCGCCTACGAGGGCATCCCGCACCTGATCACGCCGATCATCACCAACCCCAAGCGGGCCGCCGAGGCCCTCCAGTGGGTCGTACGCGAGATGGACCTGCGCTACGACGATCTCGCCGCCTTCGGCTACCGTCACATCGACGACTTCAACGAGGCCGTACGCAACGGCAAGGTCAAACCGCCGGAGGGCAGCGAGCGCGAACTCAGCCCGTACCCGTACCTACTGGTGATCGTCGACGAGCTGGCCGATCTGATGATGGTCGCACCACGTGACGTCGAGGACGCGATCGTCCGCATCACCCAGTTGGCCCGTGCCGCCGGCATCCATCTGGTGCTCGCGACCCAGCGGCCCAGTGTCGACGTCGTCACCGGTCTGATCAAGGCGAATGTGCCGTCCCGGTTGGCCTTCGCCACCTCCTCGCTCGCCGACAGCCGGGTCATCCTGGACCAGCCCGGCGCCGAGAAGCTGATCGGCAAGGGCGACGGGCTCTTCCTCCCGATGGGCGCGAACAAGCCGACCCGACTCCAGGGCGCCTTCGTGACCGAGGACGAAGTCGCGGCGGTCGTCCGGCACTGCAAGGATCAGATGGCGCCCGTCTTCCGTGAGGACGTGGTGGTCGGCTCGTCGAAGAAGAAGGAGATCGACGAGGACATCGGCGACGACCTCGACCTGCTCTGCCAGGCGGCGGAGCTGGTGGTCTCCACACAGTTCGGGTCGACCTCGATGCTGCAGCGCAAGCTGCGCGTCGGGTTCGCCAAGGCCGGACGGCTGATGGACCTGATGGAGTCCCGCGGGATCGTCGGCCCGAGCGAAGGCTCCAAGGCCCGCGATGTACTGGTGAAACCGGACGATCTCGACGGAGTGCTCGCACTGATACGCGGGGAGTCTCACCCCTGAGGGATCGGAAGGCAACCGTTTCCTTTGGTCGTACGTCCAGTTGAGGGGAGGGGCAGCAGATGGCGTACAAAGTCCATCCGCCCGGTTGCCCCGCCCTTTCGTACCCCCCCTAGACTGAACACTCAGCAGGTGGAAAGACGCTCGAAAGGCGCTCCCGTGTCCATCGGCAGCAACTCCCCCGAAGACGACCAGCCTTCGATCAGCGACGACAACAGGCCCTCGATCGGTCGTGTCCTCCAGCAGGCGCGCGTCCGCGCCGGCCTGACGGTCGAAGAAGTCAGTTCCTCCACGCGGGTGCGCGTCCCCATCGTGCAGGCGATCGAGGAGGACGACTTCACACGGTGCGGCGGTGATGTGTACGCACGCGGACACATCCGCACTTTCGCCCGTGCCGTGGGGATCGACCCCGACCCGCTCGTCGCCCAGTACGACGCCGCACACGGCGGGCGCCCCGCGCCCACCCCCGCGGCGCCGCGCTTCGAGGCGGAACGGATCCGGCCCGACCCGCGCCGTCCGAACTGGACCGCGGCCATGGTCGCCGCGATCGTCGCGGTGGTCGGTTTCGTCGGCTTCACGCTGTTCAACGGCAACGACGACAGGGGCGGCAGCACGTCGGTCGCGGAAGGGCCGACGCCGGGCCCCAGCAAGAAGCCCGCCGCCAAGCCGACCAGGATCGCCAACCCCAAGCCCGAATCCTCGGAGAGCGCCATCGCGGCCGTCCCGCAGGACAAGGTCACGGTCAAGCTCACCGCGATCGACGACAAGAGCTGGATCTCCGCGAAGTCCTTCAACGGTCGGCTGCTCTTCGACGGCCTCCTGGAGAAGGGCCAGTCCAAGACCTTCACCGACGACGACCGGATCGATCTCGTCCTCGGCAACGCGGGGGCGATCGAGCTCTTCGTCAACGGCAAGAAGGTCGAGAACGAATTCAAGCCGGGGCAGGTCGAGCGCCTCTCCTACACCAAGGGCGACCCCGAGGCCGGGTGAAGCGCCTCTTTTTGCGCCTCCGGCGCGTGGAGCCGCGACCCCTTCGGCTCACTCGCCACGTGGACAGGGCACCCGCGGGTGTACCCGGCCCTCCGGGCGAACCGGAGGCGAGGCAGGGGTGTCCTCAGGACAAAGTAGTCTTGAGGGCATGCCCGAACGCCGTACCGTCGCCCTTGTCACTCTTGGCTGCGCCCGTAACGAGGTGGACTCGGAGGAGCTTGCCGGCCGCTTGGCGGCGGACGGATGGGAGCTCGTCGAGGACGCCGCGGACGCGGATGTCGCCGTCGTCAACACCTGCGGCTTCGTCGAGGCCGCCAAGAAGGACTCCGTCGACGCCTTGCTCGAAGCCAACGACCTCAAGGACCAGGGCCGCACCCAGGCCGTCGTCGCCGTCGGCTGCATGGCCGAGCGGTACGGCAAGGAGCTCGCAGAGGCGCTGCCCGAGGCCGACGGCGTGCTCGGTTTCGACGACTACGCCGACATCTCCGACCGCCTCCAGACCATCCTGAGCGGCGGCATCCACGCCTCGCACACCCCGCGCGACCGGCGGAAGCTGCTCCCGATCACGCCCGCCGAGCGGCAGGCCGCCACCGATGTGGCCCTGCCCGGGCACGCGCAGGCCGCCGCGAGCGCCCCTGCGGACCTCCCCGAGGGTCTGGCCCCGGCATCCGGGCCGCGCGCGCCGCTGCGCAGGCGGCTCGACAACAACCCCGTTGCCTCGGTGAAGCTGGCCTCCGGCTGCGACCGGCGCTGCTCGTTCTGCGCCATTCCGTCCTTCCGCGGCTCCTTCATCTCGCGGCGCCCCTCTGACGTGCTGGGCGAGACGCGCTGGCTTGCCGAGCAGGGCGTCAAGGAGGTCATGCTGGTCTCCGAGAACAACACCTCCTACGGCAAGGACCTCGGCGACATCCGGCTGCTCGAGACGCTGCTGCCCGAGCTGGCCGAGGTCGACGGGATCGAACGGATCCGGGTCAGCTACCTGCAGCCGGCCGAGATGCGGCCCGGACTGATCGACGTCCTGACCTCGACGCCCAAGGTCATGCCGTACTTCGACCTGTCCTTCCAGCACTCCGCGCCGGACGTGCTGCGCGCCATGCGGCGCTTCGGTGACACGGACCGCTTCCTGGAACTGCTGGACACGATCCGCTCCAAGGCCCCGCAGGCCGGTGTCCGGTCCAACTTCATCGTCGGCTTCCCCGGCGAGACCGAGGCCGACCTGGCGGAGCTGGAACGCTTCCTCACCGGCGCCCGTCTCGACGCCATCGGCGTCTTCGGATACTCCGACGAGGAGGGCACCGAGGCGGCGACGTACGAGCACAAGCTCGACCAGGACGTGGTGGCCGAGCGGCTCGCGCACATCTCACGGCTCGCCGAGGAGCTCACCTCGCAGCGTGCGGAGGAGCGGATCGGCGAGACCGTCGAGGTGCTCGTCGAGTCCGTGGACGACGAGGACGGCGCGGTGGGCCGGGCGGCGCACCAGGCGCCCGAGACGGACGGCCAGGTGACCTTCACGTCGGCCGAGGGTCTCTCCGTCGGCCGTATCGTCGAGGCGAAGGTGGTCGGCAGCGAGGGCGTGGACCTCGTGGCGGAGTCCTTCGCATCTCTGGGGGGCGATCCCAAGACCCCCGGCGTCGAGGAGGCGGGCAGATGACAGGAGTCCCGGCATCCGCGACGGGCGGTTCCGGCAGGCCGGTGCCCGGCGGCAAGCTGGGCGCTGCGGCCGTCGACCAGGCCAGCCTGTGGAACATCGCCAACATCCTCACGATGGTGCGCCTGCTGCTCGTCCCCGGTTTCGTCGTGCTGATGCTGATGGACGGCGGCTACGACCCGGTCTGGCGGGCCTGGGCATGGGCGGCGTTCGCCGTCGCCATGATCACCGATGTCTTCGACGGCCATCTGGCCCGTACGTACAACCTGGTCACCGACTTCGGGAAGATCGCGGACCCGATCGCCGACAAAGCGATCATGGGGGCGGCACTGATCTGCCTCTCCTACCTGGGAGACCTGCCGTGGTGGGTCACGGCGGTGATTCTCGGGCGTGAGCTCGGGGTCACGCTGCTCCGGTTCGTGGTGATCCGGTACGGGGTCATTCCGGCCAGCCGGGGCGGCAAGATGAAGACGCTCGCACAGGGCACGGCGGTCGGGATGTACATCCTCGCGCTGACCGGTGGGCTGGCCACGATGCGCTTCTGGGTGATGGCCGTGGCCGTGGTGCTGACCGTGGTGACCGGCCTCGACTATGTGCGGCAGGCGATCGTGCTGAGGCGCAGGGGACTGGCGGCACAGCGCTCCTCGGCGGCGGTGGAGGAGTCCGCGCGGTGAACGAGGCGGCCCGGGTGCTCCGACTGCTCACGGAGTGTGGCGAGACTCTGGCCGTCGCCGAGTCGCTGACGGGCGGCCTGGTGGCTGCCGAGCTGACCTCCGTACCCGGGGCTTCCAAGGCTTTCCGCGGAGCCGTCACGGCGTACGCCACCGAGCTGAAGCGGGATGTGCTGGGGGTCGACGGGACCCTTCTGGCGCAGCGCGGTGCGGTCGATCCCGAGGTCGCGCAGCAGATGGCGGCGGGGGTGCGGCGTGTACTCGGAGCCGTCTGGGGGATCGCGACCACCGGAGTCGCCGGGCCCGACCCGCAGGACGGACAGCCGGTCGGGACCGTGTACATCGCCGTTGCGGGCCCGCACGGGACGGGAAAAACGGTCGGATTGCGGTTGAACGGCGGACGCGCGGAAATCCGTATCGAGAGTGTACGGAGAGTACTCGAGTTGCTCTCCAGTGAACTCGGTGAATATGCGCGGGCACAGGATACGGAACGGAACGGGGGGACTTGATGTTTGCAGCCCAGAGTGAACACGACATCGCTCCCCGCACGGCCGCAGCGCGAGGCGGTACGGTGGGGCGTGAAGGATGCGGCTATGCGGTCCGAGGAGGGAGCCACCGATGATTCTGCTCCGTCGCCTGCTGGGTGACGTGCTGCGTCGGCAGCGCCAGCGCCAGGGCCGTACTCTGCGCGAAGTCTCCTCGTCCGCCCGAGTCTCACTCGGCTATCTCTCCGAGGTGGAGCGGGGGCAGAAGGAGGCTTCCTCCGAACTGCTCTCCGCGATTTGCGACGCGCTTGACGTACGGATGTCCGAGCTCATGCGTGAAGTGAGCGACGAACTGGCACTCGCCGAGCTGGCCGAGTCTGCAGCGGCAAGCGAGCCGGTGCGTGCGCCGGTGCGTCCGATGCTGAATTCGGTTTCCGTGACGTCGGTGGCAGGAGTGCCGACGGAGCGGGTGACGATCAAGGCGCCTGCGGAAGCAGTGGACGTCGTCGCCGCCTGAGTCCGGCAGCCACAGCTGGTGTGAGCCCCGGTCGGCCCTGCATGGCCCGGCCGGGGCTTTCGCGTTGTCCAGCCGATCCGAATGCCCGAATGGGTGCTCTGTGCCATGGTGGAGAGGAGTCGGCTTCACCCCGGAGCGCGGGGCCGGCATCGGCCGGAGGAGGAGGCATGGCGGTGCGCTGGGTGCCTGCGGTCCTAGTCGGCGGGCTCTGGTGGTGGGCCGTGCTGCGGCTGGCGCTCATACCCGAGCGAACAGGCCTGGTCGAGGGCGCGGTCGCGGCCGGTGGATGGGGGCTGAGCCTGCTGCCGGTGCACGCGGCGGCCACCAAGGCATCGCCACACCGCCGTTGGGGCGCAGGATCCGACCCGTCGGGAAGGCGAATGCGTCCGAGGCCGGATGAAGGACCGCATACGGCGTGAGCCGCACCACGGCGTCCTCCGCCTGCCGTTGGAGTCCGGAATGTCATGACGGTCCGTCACGCGAGTGCGGACCCGGCCCGGCACAGAGGAACTGACGGTTCGTCAATCAACAGGACCGGGTTGGCAGCGGGGACACCAGTAGACGATGCGCTCGCGGCCCGGCTCGCCCTGGTCGGCGGAACGGATCGGCGTACCGCAGCGCAGACAGGGGAGCCCGGCTCGCCCGTAGACGAAGAGCCGCCGGCCGGGGTTGCTGCTACCGGTGGTGGTGCGCCCACCGGGGCGGTCGCGGTTGACCTCGAGCAGTCGCTTGGCCGCCGCGACCAGCCGCTCGGGATCCGGGAGTTCACCGAACGGCAGCCATGGGGTCGCGGAGGCGAGGAAACACAGTTCCGACCGGTAGACATTGCCGATACCGGCGAGATTCCTCTGGTCGGCGAGGGCTTCGCCGAGCGGCCGGCCGGGGTCCTTCAGAAGGTTCGCGAGCGCCTGGTCGGCATCCCAGTCCGGGCCGAGTAGATCGGGCCCGAGATGGCCGACGACGCGCTCCTCGTCGGCGGTTCGGAGCAGGTTCAGCACGGGCAGGCGGTAGCCGACCGCGGTGTGTTCGGAGTTGGCCAGCACGGCCCTGATCTGGTGCCCCGGCCCGCCACGCCAGCGTTCGCCGGTGGTGTACACCTGCCAGGAGCCGTCCATGCGCAGATGTGAGTGCAGGGTCACTCCGCCCTCGATCCTGGCCAGCAGATGCTTGCCGTGCGGGGTGACGTCCAGGACGGTACGCCCCGAGAGGTCGGCGGTGGCAAGCCTGGGTACGCGCAGATCGGACCGGGTCAGCACGCGCCCGGCGAGGGCGTCATGCATGCGCCGGGCGGTCTGCCAGACGGTGTCTCCTTCGGGCATGTTTCCATCATGACCACCCCGGACTGCGTTCGGCGTCCCCTTCCGGCCCGTCCGGAGTCCGAGAACGCACACCAGGGCTGACCGGGTGGCGGGAGGACACCCTTACGCCCGAAGGCGCAGGCCGCGCGGCGTCGCGTGGAAGCCCGCCGCTTCCAGGGCGCGGCCCAGGGGGGATGTGAGCGCGGACGTGCCGTTCGTGCGCTCCACGGTCACCGTGCCGAGCCGGCCGGAGCGGGCCGCGTCGGCGAGTGCCTCCGCGGCGGCGTGCAGTGCGGGCGAGTCCGGGTCGTCCGGCCAGGCCAGCAGTGTCTTGCCGCCGCGCTCCATATAGAGCGCCAGCTCTCCGTCGACCAGGACCACCATGGCCCCGGCCTTGCGTCCCGGCTTGTGCCCCGCCCCCGCGGGAGGGTCGGGCCAGGCGAGTGCCGCCCCGTACGCATTGGCGGGATCGGCCGCCGCGAGGACCATCGCGCGGGGCGAGGCGGCTGGGTCGGCACGCTCACGCGCGCCCGCGGCGGCGCGCAGGCGGTCGACCGCGCCGTCCATCGCGAACTGCGCGGCGCCCAGGCCTTCGACGACATAACCGCGCCGGGCCTGGCCGCTGTCCTCGAATGCGGACAGGACACGGTACGCCGCGGAGAAGCCGCCTTCGACACCCTCGGCGGCGACGGCGCCGCGGGTCACCACGCCGTGCCGGTCGAGCAGGGTGCGGGCCAGGGCGTGGGCGCGATGGGTGGGGTCGGATTCGCGGTCGGGCAGCACGGACCAGCGCCCGGACACGGTCGGCGGGCCCGTCCGCGAGACGGGCCGGGCAGCCGCGGTGAGTGTGCCGTACCGCCCACGGGGGACGGTGCGCCTGGCGCGATGCGCGGTGGAGCCGGCCGTGCGTCCGGAGCCGAGGAGCGCGCGCAGGGGAGCGAGGGTGTCATTGGTGAGCCGGCCGGACCAGGCCAGCTCCCAGATGGTGTCGGCGAGTTGGGGATCGGTCGCGTCGGGGTGTGTGGTGGCCCGCACCCGGTCGGCGATCTGCCGGAAGAAGAGGCCGTACCCCGGAGCGAGGGCGTCCAGGACGGACTGGTGCAGCGGGCCGATCTCCAGAGGGTGCGGGGGCGGCAGCAGCAGCGGGGCGGCATCGGCGACGTAGAGGGAGATCCAGCCGTCCTTGCCCGGGAGTGCTCCCGCGCCCGCCCACACCACCTCACCGGTGGCGGTGAGCTCGTCGAGGAGGGTGGAGGAGTAGTCCATGACCCGGGACGGAAGGATCAGCTTCTCCAGGCCGGATGCGGGAACGGGCGCGCCCTGCAGTTGCTCCACGGCGCGCGCCAGCCCGTCGATGCCGCGCAGGCTGCTGCTGCCCAGGTGCTGCCACTGCGGCAGGAAGGAGGCGAGTGCGGCGGGCGGGACCGGCTCCAGCTCCTGGCGCAGTGCCGCGAGCGAGCGGCGGCGCAGCCTGCGCAGTACGGCCGCGTCGCACCACTCCTGGCCGATGCCCGACGGATGGAACTCGCCCTGGACGACCCGGCCGTCTGCCGCGAGCCGCTGGAGGGCGCCGTCGGTGACCGCTGTGCCGAGACCGAACCGGGCGGCCGCGGCCGCGGAGGTGAACGGTCCGTGGGTGCGGGCGTACCGCGCGAGAAGGTCGCCCAGCGGGTCCTTGACCGGCTCGGTGAAGGCCTCGGGGACACCGACGGGAAGCGCTGTGCCGAGGGCGTCGCGCAGCCGCCCGGCATCCTCGATCGCCGCCCAGTGACCGTCTCCGGCGATACGGACCCGGAGGACCCGGCGGGCCGCCGCCAGCTCCTCGGCCCATCCCGGTTCCGCGCCGCGCTCGGCCAGCTCGGCGTCCGTGAGCGGGCCGAGCAGCCGCAGCAGGTCGGCGACGCCCTCCGGGTCCTTGGCGCGGCGGTCCTCGGTGAGCCACTGGAGCTCGCGCTCCAGCTCCGTCAGGACATCGGCATCGAGGAGTTCGCGCAGCTCGGCCTGGCCGAGGAGCTCGGCCAGCAGCCGCGAGTCCAGCGACAGCGCCGCTGCACGCCGTTCGGCGAGCGGCGAGTCGCCTTCGTACAGGAACTGCGCCACATAGCCGAAGAGCAGGGAGCGGGCGAACGGCGACGGTTCGGGGGTGGTGACCTCGACCAGCCGCACCCGGCGGGACTCGATGTCGCCCATCAGCTCGACCAGGCCCGGTACGTCGAAGACGTCCTGGAGGCATTCGCGGACCGCCTCCAGCACGATCGGGAACGAGCCGAACTCCGAGGCGACCTGGAGCAGTTGGGCGGCGCGCTGCCGCTGTTGCCACAGCGGGGTGCGCTTGCCCGGACTGCGGCGGGGCAGCAGCAGCGCCCGGGCGGCGCACTCCCGGAACCGGGACGCGAAGAGGGCGGATCCGCCCACTTGGTCGGTGACGATCTGGTCGATCTCGCCCTTGTCGAAGGCGACGTCGGCCGCGCCGACCGGCGCCTGCTCGTCCGAGTCGATCGGCCTGTCGGCCGCGTACATCAGATCGGTCTCTCCTTGCCCGCCATCGAACAGGAGAGTCTCTGGCAGCCGCAGCACGATGCCGTCGTCGGCGTGCATGACCTGGGCGTCCATGCCGTACCGCTCCGCGAGCCGGGCGCCGAGGGCGAGGGCCCAGGGGGCGTGCACCTGCGCGCCGAACGGGGAGTGGACGACGACCCGCCAGTCGCCCAGCTCGTCGCGGAACCGCTCGACGAGGATGGTCCGGTCGTCCGGCACATGGCCGCAGGCGCGGCGCTGCTCGTCGAGGTACGCGAGGACGTTGTCGGCGGCCCAGGCGTCGAGACCGGCGGCGACCAGCCGCAGCCGGGCGTCGTCCGGTGCGAGGGAGCCGACCTCCCGCAGGAACGAGCCGACGGCCCGGCCCAGTTCGAGGGGGCGGCCGAGCTGGTCGCCCTTCCAGAACGGCAGCCGTCCCGGCACTCCGGGGGCGGGGGAGACCAGGACCCGGTCGCGGGTGATGTCCTCGATCCGCCAGGAGGTGGTGCCCAGTGTGAAGACATCGCCGACGCGGGATTCGTAGACCATCTCCTCGTCGAGCTCGCCGACCCGGCCGCCGCCCTTCTTGGGGTCGGCCCCGGCGAGGAACACCCCGAACAGACCGCGGTCCGGGATGGTGCCGCCGGAGGTGACGGCGAGCCGCTGCGCCCCCGGCCGGCCCGTGACCGTACCGGTGACGCGGTCCCAGACCACCCGCGGACGCAGCTCGGCAAAGGCGTCGGACGGATACCGTCCGGCGAGCATGTCCAGCACCGCCGTGAACGCCGACTCGGGGAGCGAGGCGAAGGGGGCCGCACGCCGGACCGTGGCGAGCAGGTCGTCGACCTGCCGGCTGTCGAGCGCGACCATGGCGACCAGCTGCTGGGCGAGCACGTCCAGCGGGTTGGACGGGATGCGGAGGGACTCGATCGAGCCGGTACACATCCGCTCGGTGACCACGGCCGCCTGCACCAGATCGCCGCGGTATTTGGGGAAGACGACCCCGGTGGAGACCGCGCCCACCTGGTGGCCGGCCCGGCCGACCCGCTGGAGTCCGGAGGCGACGGAGGGCGGCGACTCCACCTGGACGACCAGGTCCACCGCGCCCATGTCGATGCCCAGCTCCAGGCTGGACGTGGCGACCACGGCCGGCAGCCTGCCTGCCTTCAGATCCTCCTCGACCAGGGCGCGCTGTTCCTTGGACACCGAACCGTGGTGGGCGCGGGCGAGCAGCGCGGGGGCACCGTGCGCCGCTCCTGATTGCGCCATGATCTCGGCCGGAGATGCCCCCTCGGGGAGGGTCGTGGCGGAGCCGCGCGAATCAAGCACAGTGCCCATGGCACGCTCGTAGGCGATCTCGTTGAGCCGGTTGCACAGCCGCTCCGCCAGGCGGCGGGAGTTGGCGAAGACGATCGTCGAGCGGTGCGCCTGCACCAGATCGGCGATGCGCTCCTCCACATGAGGCCAGATCGACGGCTTCTCACCGCCGTCGCCCTCGGTGGCGGGCGAACCGCCCAGCTCACCCAGGTCCTCGACCGGCACGACCACCGACAGGTCGAACTCCTTGGTGGACGGCGGCTGGACGATCTCCACCTTCCGCTGCGGCGACAGGAAGCGAGCGACCTCGTCGACCGGACGGACCGTCGCCGAAAGACCGATCCGGCGGGCCGGCCGCGGCAGCAGCTCGTCGAGCCGCTCCAGCGACAGGGCCAGATGGGCGCCGCGCTTCGTCCCGGCGACGGCATGCACCTCGTCCAGGATCACCGTCTCGATCCCGGACAGCGCCTCACGGGTCGACGAGGTGAGCATCAGGAACAGCGACTCGGGTGTGGTGATCAGGATGTCCGGCGGCCTGGTCGCCAGCGCGCGGCGCTCCGCAGCGGGGGTGTCCCCCGAGCGGATCCCCACCCGCACGTCGGGCTCCGGCAGTCCGAGCCGCACGGACTCCTGCCGGATGCCCGTCAGCGGGCTGCGCAGGTTCCGCTCCACGTCCACCGCGAGGGCCTTGAGCGGCGAGACATAGAGCACCCGGCAGCGCCTCTTCGCCTCGGCCGGAGGCGGGACGGACGCCAGCCGGTCCAGGGCCGCGAGGAAGGCCGCCAGTGTCTTGCCGGACCCGGTCGGAGCCACCACCAGCACATCGGAGCCCGCGCCGATCGCCCGCCAGGCGCCCTCCTGCGCCGCGGTGGGTGCGGTGAAGGCACCCGTGAACCAACCGCGGGTCGCGGGGGAGAAGGAGTCGAGCGCTGATCCGGCCATGTCCTCCATCGTGCACCCGGCCACTGACAACGGACGCCGCGCGGCCTGTCCAGCGTGCGGACGTCGAGGCGGCGACCGGGCCGGGCGCCACAGAATGGGAGCACGGGCCACCGGGGAGCGAGCCAGGCACTGTCAGCCGATGTCCCGCCCGTACCCCCTCAGCGTCAGCAGCGCCTCGACGGTCACGATCGGACGCCATTCGAGGCTTGCCGCAGCCGCCCACTCGCGCCACCGGAGAGGCCAGCCGCCGTCCTCCCGCTGCTCTGCGGCGAGAAAGTCCAAGGAGCGTTCCATCTCCTCGTCCGTGAACCACCGCCGGGCGAGCGAGTCGGGGGTACGGGCGTAGTCGTGCGCGAAGTGGTGCTCGCCCGGTGCGTAACCGGGCGCCACCGGCCGGTCGTCGCGCCGTTCGGGATCCAGCACGACCAGTTGCTGCTCCCGGACCAGCCGCCCCAGCCGGTCCGCAGCCGCCTCCGCGCGCGAACGGTCGGGTACACCGTCGAGGAAGGCGACGGCCGCCTGGATCTCGTACGGGTGGGACTTCTCCAGCGAGTCGATCGCGGCCCAGCAGAAGTCCGTGGCCCGGAACAGCCAGGCGTGCCACACCTCGTTGCGGTGCAGCAGCCCGACCACCGGACCCGTCGCCAGCAGCTCGCTCGGCGGGTCGTCGACGACCGGCAGGAAAGGGGCCGACGGATATCCGCGCAGACTGGGATGCAGCGCGGGCAGCGCCCCGTCCCTCGTGGACACGCCCGTCAGATAGCGGCAGACCCGCTCCGCACGCAGTCCTCCGCAGCGGCCGATGGAGTCGAGGACACGCAGCGCGTGCGCCGTGTGCAGGGGCTGGCTGACAGGGCCGCGCAGATCGGGCTCGAGGGCGTGACCGTAGCCGCCGTCCTGCCCCTGATAGGCGGCGAGCGCGGCCTCCACGGCGTCGGCCGGGCCGTTCAGGAAGTGGTGGGCGAAGCGCTGCTGCTCCAGCACTCTGGCGGTCAGCCAGACGAAGCGTTCGGCGCGGGCGAGTGCGGTCATGTTGCGACGGTAGGGCGGAAAGCGCTGTCGCGGAGGCTCAACGGACGGGCTGCACCCTCAGGGGCTGGATACTGATGTCATGCGGTTGACGGTCTTCTGGGAACGAATGGCGGAGCACTTCGGTGAGGGATACGCGGATTCCTTTGCGCGCGATCATGTGATGTCGCAGCTCGGCGGGCGCACGGTGCACGAGGCGCTCGAGGCGGGCTGGGAGGCCAAGGACGTCTGGCGCGGTGTCTGCGCCGCCCTCGGCATCCCGGCCGACAAGCGATGACACAGCAGGAGACGGACCCGGCCGCACACCCGGTACGGGACGCAGAGGCCGACGCACGGACCACCATGGCCGCGGCACGTGCGCGCATGCCGCGATGGCTGCCGCGCGCGATGGTGCTCGCGTTCGCCCTCTACGCCTGTTTCCAGCTCGGCAGCTGGGTCTTCCACCAGCTCATCGGGTTCCTGATCACCATCCTGATCGCCTTCTTCCTGTCACTGGCGATCGAGCCCGCCGTGGGACGCATGGCGGCCCGCGGCGTGCGCCGCGGTCTGGCCACGTTCCTGGTGTTCCTCGGGGTGATCGTCGCCTGCACCGGCTTCATGGTCCTGCTCGGATCCATGCTGGCGGGACAGATCATCGATCTGGTCGAGGAGTTCCCCAAGTACCTCGACTCAGTCATCCGCTGGATCAACCAGACCTTCCACTCGGACCTCTCGCGCGTCGAGATCCAGGACAGCCTCCTCCGCTCCGACTGGCTGCAGAGGTACGTCCAGAGCAGCGCGAGCGGTGTCCTCGACATATCGGCAACCGTGCTCAGCGGACTGTTCCGGCTGCTGACGATCTTCCTGTTCTCGTTCTACTTCGCGGCGGACGGACCCCGGCTGCGGCGCGCACTGTGTTCCGTGCTTCCCCCGGCCCGGCAGGCCGAGGTGCTGCGCGCCTGGGAGATCGCCGTCGACAAGACCGGCGGCTACCTCTACTCGCGCGGTCTGATGGCGCTCGTCTCCGGCATCGCCCACTACATCCTGCTGGCGATGCTCGGGGTGCCGTACGCGCCGGTGCTCGCGGTGTGGGTGGGCCTGGTCTCCCAGTTCATCCCGACCATCGGTACGTACCTGGCCGGGGCCCTCCCGATGCTGATCGCCTTCACCGTCGATCCCTGGTACGCGCTGTGGGTGCTCGGGTTCGTCGTGATCTACCAGCAGTTCGAGAACTATCTGCTGCAGCCGAAACTCACCGCGAGGACGGTGGACATCCACCCGGCGGTGGCCTTCGGCTCGGTCATCGCCGGCACGGCCCTGCTGGGCGCGGTCGGTGCGCTGATCGCCATCCCCGCGGTCGCGACCCTGCAGGCCTTCCTGGGTGCGTACGTGAAGCGCTACGACGTGACGGACGACCCGCGCGTGCACGGCAGACGGCAGCGGCCCGAGGCGGACCCGCTGCTCGTGCGAGCGCGCCGGGCGTTGCGCCGGACCGGCTGATCCGGGCCGCCGGGCCGGTGCGCGCGGTGCGCTTGACACCAAAATCGAACATCTATTCTCATGGGATTCCGGAGCCGTGGAGACCTGAGGTGGAGACCTGAGATATCCACAGGCCGGAAGGACGTCGGGGCCCATTGTCAGTGGCAGGGGTTAGCGTCTTTGACGTGAAGCGATCGACTCAAGCAAACCGGGTGGAACCCATGGCAGGAACCGACCGCGAGAAGGCGCTCGACGCCGCACTCGCACAGATTGAACGCCAATTCGGCAAGGGTGCCGTGATGCGCCTGGGCGAGCGGCCGAACGAGCCCATCGAGGTGATCCCCACCGGGTCGACCGCCCTCGACGTCGCCCTGGGTGTCGGCGGCCTGCCGCGCGGCCGTGTGGTGGAGGTCTACGGACCGGAGTCCTCCGGTAAGACCACGCTGACCCTGCACGCCGTGGCCAACGCCCAGAAGGCCGGTGGCACGGTGGCCTTCGTGGACGCCGAGCACGCCCTCGACCCCGAGTACGCCAAGAAGCTCGGCGTCGACATCGACTCGCTCATCCTGTCCCAGCCGGACAACGGTGAGCAGGCGCTGGAGATCGTGGACATGCTGGTCCGCTCCGGCGCGCTCGACCTGATCGTCATCGACTCCGTCGCCGCCCTGGTGCCGCGCGCGGAGATCGAGGGCGAGATGGGCGACTCGCACGTCGGTCTCCAGGCCCGTCTGATGAGCCAGGCGCTCCGGAAGATCACCGGTGCGCTGAACCAGTCCAAGACCACCGCGATCTTCATCAACCAGCTGCGTGAGAAGGTCGGTGTGATGTTCGGCTCGCCGGAGACCACCACCGGTGGCCGGGCGCTGAAGTTCTACGCCTCCGTGCGTCTCGACATCCGCCGCATCGAGACCCTCAAGGACGGCACCGAGGCAGTCGGCAACCGCACCCGTGTGAAGGTCGTCAAGAACAAGGTCGCGCCGCCCTTCAAACAGGCCGAGTTCGACATCCTCTACGGCCAGGGCATCAGCCGCGAGGGCGGCCTGATCGACATGGGCGTCGAGCACGGCTTCATCCGCAAGGCCGGTGCTTGGTACACCTACGAGGGCGACCAGCTCGGCCAGGGCAAGGAGAACGCCCGGAACTTCCTCAAGGACAACCCCGACCTCGCCAACGAGATCGAGAAGAAGATCAAGGAGAAGCTGGGCGTCGGTGTCCAGCCGGAGGCCCCGGCAGCCGAGCCCGGTGCGGACGCGGCCGTCGGCGCCCCGGCCGACGACGAGGCGAAGTCGGCGCCCGCCAAGGCCAAGACGGCCAAGGCGAGCACGGCCAAGAGCTGACCGGCCCCGTGTCCGACCCGAGGACATGGCGTACCGGCCGGCCGGAGGGGCGCATGGATTCCGCAGAACAGGGGCCGTCGCCCCAGGACCCGGCGGAGCAGGCACGGGCGATCTGCCTGCGCCTGCTCACCGGGACCCCGCGGACCCGTAAACAGCTCGCTGACGCCCTGCGCAAGCGGGACATCCCGGACGATGTCTCGGCCGAGGTGCTGTCCCGCTTCGAGGAAGTCGGTCTGATCGACGACGCGGCGTTCGCCGACGCCTGGGTGGAGTCCCGGCACCACGGGCGGGGCCTGGCCCGTCGGGCCCTCGCCCGTGAACTGCGCACCAAGGGCGTCGACTCCGTGCTGATCGACGAGGCGGTCGGGCAGCTGGACTCCGAGCAGGAGGAGGAGACCGCCCGCGAGCTGGTCGCCCGGAAGCTGCGCTCCACGCGTGGGCTCGACCGCGACCGGCGCTTGCGCCGCCTCGCGGGCATGCTGGCCCGCAAGGGTTACCCCGAGGGCATGGCCCTGCGCGTGGTCAGGCGCGCGCTGGAGGAGGAGGGCGAGGACATGGAGGACCTGGACTTCGACGTGTGACGGGGGCCGGTGACCGGCAGGCCCGCAGCACGCCAGGCCTGGAAGCCGCTGATGAGGTCCGTCGCGCGATGCAGGCCCAGTTGGTGGAGGGACGCCGCCGCGAGGCTGGAGGCGTAACCCTCGTTGCAGATCACCACGATCCTCGGATCGTGCCCCGTGGCTTCGTCCGCACGATGGCTGCCCTGTGGATCGGGCCGCCACTCCAGTTCATTGCGCTCCACCACCAGCGCCCCTGGGATCAGCCCGTCCCGCTCGCGCAAGGCGGCGTAACGGATGTCCACCAAGAGCACCCCGCCCTCCGCGAGGGGCGTACGGAGAATGACACGGAAGGTCCGTCCTGGGAGTTCGCATGGACGCGCCGATGGGCGCGTGGGGGAGGGGCGAGTCAGCAGGACGGGCGACACACGCAGCACGCATAGCGGATCAGGTCCATGCGGACCCTCCGCCACAGGCGCACATCGGTGCCGGTCATGGTCCGGAGTAGACCATGCGCGCCCACGGCGGTCAATTGATGTCCGCTGTACGGCCGGTGGGCACCGGGTCGGCGGGTTCGTCCGGGCCGGCAGGACTGTCCGGGTCGGCGGAGCCGACGGAGTCAGGCGCACCCCCGCGTACCGCGTCCGCCGCCGCGTACAGTTCGGCGGGCCGCACTCCGCCGAAAGCGGCGACGAGACAGCCGTCGGGCCTGACCAGCAGCACGGTGTGCGCGGCGGCTTCGGGATAGTTCTCGGCGACCAGCAGCTCGGCCCGTACCGGCAGAGCGGTCACCGCGGCGGCGAGCCGCGGCATGACGCCGGCCGTCATCCAGTGCCGCCGTTCCCATACGCCCGTGCCCGGGGCGACCAGCACCACCAGCAGCCGGCCTTGTCCGAGCCGGTCGTGCAGCCGCACGGTCGCACCGTCCGGCGCCGTGACCCGTACATCCTCGACCCGCGCACCCACCTCCGTCCCGACGAGCGTCTGCGAACCGGCGCGCGGAGGTGCGAGGGGGGTGTGCGGGTAGGCGGGGGGCGCGCCCAACGGCCCGAGCCCCAGATGCCCGTCCGTCAGCAGGGTGTCGTGGCCGCGCGCCGCCCCCGGGATGTAGGTGCGCAGCCCTCCGCCGCCACGCAGCACCGGCATCGCCTGGTCGGCGGCGCGCAGCCGGGCGGCGACGGCGGTGCGCCGCTCCGACTGGTAGCTGTCGAGCAGGGTGTCCGACGCTCCGTGGTGCCAGGCCAGGGCCAGTTTCCAGGCGAGGTTCTCCGCGTCCCGCAGCCCTTCGTCGAGCCCCTGCGTGCCGAGGGCGCCGAGCAGATGTGCGGCGTCCCCGGCGAGGAAGGCCCGCCCGACCCGCCAGCGGCGGGCCAGCCGGTGGTGCAGGGTGTGGACGCCGGTGTCGAGCAGTTCGTACGGAGGAGCCTCACCGCACAGGCCGGTCAGGGTGTTCCGTACCCGCGCGACCAGCGAGTCGGGGGTGACGAGCTCGCCGCTGGGCGGCAGCAGCCAGTCGAACCGCCAGGCGCTGTCCGGCAGCGGTCGGGCCGTCACCTCGGCCCCGACGCCCGGCCAGTTCGGCAGCCGGTACAACAATGCCTCGCCGGGCCAGGGAAGTTCGACGCGCAGCGCCGCCACCGCGTGCCGTTCCACCGCCGTACGCCCCGGGAAGCGGACGCCGAGCAGTTTGCGCACGGTGGACCGGGCTCCGTCGCAGCCGACCAGATGACTGCCGCGCCACCAGGTGGGCTCGGTGCCGCGCGTGTGGACGGTGACACCGTCGTCGTCCTGTTCGATCGTGTCGACGCGGCTGTCGGTGACGACATCGACGAGCGGCTGGGCCATGGCGGCCTCGTGCAGCCCCCGGGTCAGCGCGTGCTGCGGGAGGTGCAGCGGCGATTCCCCGCCGTCGCCGCCCTCCCCGAAGTCGAACTGCCGCAGCAGTTGCTTGCGCCGGAAGGTGCGCCAGGCGACCCAGCGGGTCCCTTCGTCATGGATCGTGGTGCAGCCCAGCCGCTCGGCGAACGCGACGGTGTCCGGCCGCAGTATGGCGGTGCGGGCCGGACGTGGCTCATCCTTGCCGGGGCCCTCGTCGAGGACGACAGTGGGCACGCCCTGTGCGGCAAGCGCGAGGGCCAGCGAGAATCCGACCGGCCCCGCGCCGACAATGATCACCGGGTCCACGGCGCGACTCCTCTGTGCACGATCACAGAACGTATGCAACCCACTGCCGGTGCTTGCGTCAAGTGACCGCGGGCAGCGGTGAGGGGCAGTGGCGGAATGCGCCCCTGCCCCTCACCGTTCGATCCGCCGTCAGCCGGCCCTTGCTTCCTCGGCATGGAGTCCCGGACCGCCCATGGTCTCCGTCTCCTCCATGGCGTCGGCGCCGAGGACCGCGCCGCCGGACTTCCCGGCGCGGCGCAGTCTGCGCTCCAGCCGGCTCGCGAAGGAGGTGAGCAGGTAGTTGACCAGGATGTAGATCAGCGCGATGACGGTCATGGTCGCGATGGTGTTCGCGCCGTAGTTCGCCGTGATCTGCCGGTTCTGCGAGAGCAGTTCGTTGAAGCCGAGCAGGGCGCCACCGAGTGCCGTGTCCTTCACGATGACGACGAGCTGGCTGACCAGGGCCGGGAGCATGACGGTGACGGCCTGCGGCAGCAGGACGTTGGTCATGGTCTGGCCCTTGCGCATGCCGATGGCCTTGGCGGCATCGGTCTGGCCGCGCGGCAGGGAATGCACGCCGGCCCGTACGACCTCGGCGATGACCGACGAGTTGTAGAGGACCAGCCCGGTCACGACCGCGTACAGCGGACGGTCGTCGGACGGGATGTCGGTGTACTGCGAGTAGGCCTCGTTGGCGAACACCATCAGGAGCAGCACCGGGATGGCGCGGAAGAACTCCACGACGGTGCCCGCGACCGTGCGGACCGCGGCGTGGTCGGAGAGCCGGCCGATGCCGAGCAGCGCGCCCAGGGGCAGCGCTATCACGATCGCCAGTGCGGCAGCCTTGAGCGTTTCCGTCAGGCCCGGGATCAGATACGTCGTCCAGACCTCGGAGTCCGTGACGAACGGGCTCCATTTCTCCGCGGTGAGCTGGTCCTTCTCGGCCATGACGCCGAGGAACCACCAGGCCACCAGGCCGAGGACGACCAGGAAGGCGACGGTGTAGAGGACGTTCCGCCGCTTGGCGCGAGGGCCGGGGGCGTCGTACAGAACGGAGGTCATCGCTTCACCGCCACTCGCTTGGCCACCCAGCCCAGCAGCAGACCGGTCGGGAGGGTGAGGACGATGAACCCGAACGCGAAGATCGCGAAGACCGTGAAGAGCGCCTGGGCCTCGTTCTCGAGCATTTCCTTCATCAGCAGCGCGGCTTCGGCCACACCGATCGCCGCGGCAACAGTGGTGTTCTTGGTCAGTGCGATCAGTACGTTCGCCAGTGGGGCGACGCTCGCGCGAAAGGCCTGCGGCAGCACTATCAGCCCCAGCACCTGGGTGAAGCTCAGGCCCAGTGCGCGGGCCGCCTCGGCCTGGCCGACCGGCACCGTGTTGATGCCGGACCGCAGTGCCTCGCAGACGAAGGTGCCGGTATAGGCGACGAATCCGAGAACGGCCAGTCGGAAGCCGGTCTCCTTGAAGGTGTCCCCGCCGAGACCGAACAGCAGGGTCTGGTTCAGCACCAGCGACGATCCGACGATGATCAGTGTCAGCGGGGTGTTCCGCACCATGTTGACGTAGAAGGTGCCGAAGCCACGCATCAGCGGGGCCGGACTGACCCGCATGGCGGCCAGCAGGGTTCCCCAGATCAGGGAGCCGATGGCCGAGTAGACGGTGAGCTGCACCGTTACCCAGAAGGCGCCGAGCAGGTCGTACTGCCCGGACTCAAGAAAGTCGAACACGATGCTCCGCGCTCTCCCGTGGTCGATTGGCGCGGCGCGCCGTCATGAGCGGACGGCGCGCCGGCGGAGGGTCAGCTGGTTTCCTCGATCTTCGGCGCGGGCTCGTTCTTGTAGTTGGCCGGGCCGAAGTTCTTCTGCACGAGCTGGTCCCAGGTGCCGTCGGAGACCATCTTCTCCAGCGCCTTGTTGATCTTGGCCTGAAGGTCCTTGTCGCCCTTCTTCAGACCGATGCCGTACTTCTCGTCGCTCATCTTGAGGCCGACGAGCTTGAACTTGCCCTGGTGCTCCTTCTGCGCGGCGTAGCCGGCCAGGATGGAGTCATCGGTGGTGAGGGCGTCGACGGCCTTGTTCTCCAGACCGGTCAGGCACTCGGAGTAGCCGCCCTGCTCCAGGAGGTCGGCCTTGGGGGCCAGCTTGTCCTTGACGTTCTGCGCCGAGGTCGAGCCGGTCACCGAGCAGAGCTTCTTGGTGTTGAGGTCCTCGGCCTTGGTGATCGAGCTGTCGTCCGCGCGGACCAGCAGGTCCTGGTGGGCCAGGAGGTACGGGCCGGCGAAGTCGACTTCCTTCTTGCGCTTGTCGTTGATCGAGTAGCTGGCGACGACGAACTTCACGTCACCGTTCTTGATCAGGTTCTCGCGCTCGGCACTGGGGGACTGCTTCCAGGTGATGTCCTTGGCGTCGTAGCCCAGTTCCTTGGCGACATACGTGGCGACATCGACGTCGAAGCCCTCGTACTTGCCGTCGGGGGTCTTCAGGCCCAGACCCGGCTGGTCGAACTTGATGCCGATGGTGATCTTCTTGTCGTCGCCGCCACCACTGTCGCTGCCACCACAGGCGGTGGCGGTCACGGCGAGGGCGACGGCGGCTGCGGCAGCAGCGGAGGCCTTGCGGAACTTCATCCTGAACATCCTCTATGTCGTAGGTCTTCGGTCGTCAGTGGTGCAGGATCTTCGACAGGAAGTCCTTGGCGCGGTCGCTGCGAGGATTGCTGAAGAACTGGTCCGGCGTGGCCTCTTCGACGATTTTTCCGTCCGCCATGAACACGACCCGGTTGGCGGCCGAACGCGCAAAGCCCATCTCATGGGTGACGACGACCATCGTCATCCCGTCCCGGGCGAGCTGCTGCATGACCTCCAGCACCTCGTTGATCATCTCCGGGTCGAGCGCCGAAGTCGGCTCGTCGAAGAGGATCACCTTCGGGTCCATGGCCAGTGCACGGGCGATCGCCACCCGTTGCTGCTGGCCACCGGAGAGTTGGGCCGGGTACTTGTCCGCCTGGGAGAGGACACCGACCCGGTCGAGCAGGGTGCGGGCCTTCTCCTCGGCGGCCTTCTTGTCCGTCTTGCGGACCTTGACCTGGCCGAGCATGACGTTTTCCAGCACGGTCTTGTGCGCGAAGAGGTTGAACGACTGGAAGACCATGCCCACATCGGCGCGCAGCCGGGCGAGCTCGCGTCCCTCGGCCGGGAGCGGCTTGCCGTCGATGGTGATCACGCCCGAGTCGATCGTCTCCAGGCGGTTGATGGCGCGGCACAGCGTGGACTTGCCCGACCCGGACGGCCCGATGACGACCACGACTTCGCCGCGGGCGATGGTCAGGTCGACGTCCTGGAGCACATGCAGCGCGCCGAAGTGCTTGTTGACGTTGCTCAGCACGACCAGGCTGTCCGCCGGCACGGCGTCCTTGGTGCCCTTGTCCACTGATACTCCGCTCATCGGCTTCTAGCTCCGTCCTCCTCGGTTGGGAGGACTTAATCAGGCCCCGGGACCGACGTCATCACATCTGAGCGGAAATTGAGGATAACGATCCGGCTGCGGCCGGGCACACTGCGTGAACCGGTTCGTCTCCGGAGTACCGGGTGCATAACGGAAACCCGGCTCCACGCGGATGGCCCTTGACTGGCAAGGCCCCCATCGGCGTGGATGCCGTGGTACATGACGTCACCATGGCGCGCGAGCCAACGGGACACCACTGGAGGGAGACCATGAGACTGCTGCTGGTCGAGGACGACAACCACGTCGCCGCGGCCCTGTCCGCGATCCTCGCCAGGCACGGCTTCGACGTCGTGCACGCGCGTAACGGCGAGGAGGCGCTGCAGGCCCTGCTCCCCGCCGGACAGCAGCCGTTCGGTGTCGTACTCCTCGACCTCGGGCTGCCCGACCAGGACGGGTACGAGGTCTGCGGGAAGATCCGCAAGCGCACCAGTACCCCGGTCATCATGGTGACCGCGCGCGCCGACGTCCGCTCACGCATCCACGGCCTCAACCTCGGCGCCGACGACTATGTCGTCAAGCCGTACGACACCGGGGAACTGCTCGCCCGTATCCACGCCGTCAGCCGCCGCACCGCCCCCGGGGACGAAGGGGCGGCACCGGCCGGCGAGGGCGCGCTCCGCCTCGGCTCCGTGGCGATCGAGCTGTCCACGCGCCGCGTCAGCGTCGACGGCGAGGTCGTCCAGCTGACCCGCAAGGAGTTCGATCTGCTCGCGCTGCTCGCGCAGCGGCCCGGAGTCGTCTTCCGCAGGGAGCAGATCATCAGCGAGGTGTGGCGTACCAGCTGGGAGGGTACCGGCAGGACGCTCGAGGTCCATGTGGCGTCCCTGCGTGCCAAGTTGAGCAGGCCCGCCCTGATCGAGACCGTGCGCGGTGTCGGCTACCGTCTGGCTGCGCCGCCCGCGTCGCTGCAAGGCCCGTAACAGCCGGTGCGTACCCGACTTCTTCCGCTTCTCATCTTCCTGCTGGCGCTGGTGCTGGTCGCTCTGGGCTTTCCGCTCGCGGTGAGCGTCGCCGCCGCCCAGCAGCAGAACGTGGTCGTGGACCGGATCGACGACACGGCGCGCTTCGCGGCCCTCGCCCAGTTCGTCACCGACGTCGACACGTATTTCGGAACCGACCCGGCCGTCGGTGTCACGGGGGAGGACCCGGACAAGCGGCGGGCGACCCTGACCGCGGAGCTGGCCCGCTATCACGAGCTGTACGGGATCAAGGCCGGCGTCTTCCGCCGTGACGGCACCGCCATGGGGCTCGCCCCGGACGACTGGGCCGTGCCGGAGAGCGGCGAGGGGCGCCAGGCGTTCGAGGAGGCCCTCGCCGGCCGGCGCAGTCATGACCCGGACCAGGTCTGGCCGTGGCAGCGCGGCCGGCTGGTCGTCGCCTCCCCGGTCGTCCGGGACGGCGATGTGGTCGCCGTCGTCGTCACCGACTCGCCCACCGGCCCGATGCGCTCGCGCACCCTGAACGGCTGGCTGCTGATCGCCGCGGGGGAGACCGCCGCGATGCTGCTCGCGGTCGCGGCCGCGTTCCGGCTGACCGGCTGGGTGCTGCGGCCCGTACGCGTGCTGGACACTGCGGCCCACGACATCGCGACAGGCCGGATGAACGCCCGGGTCGCGGCGGCCGGCGGCCCGCCCGAACTCAGGCGCCTGGCCCGCTCGTTCAACGAGATGGCCGACCATGTAGAGGAAGTCCTGGAGCAGCAGCGTGCCTTCGTCGCCGATGCCTCCCACCAGCTTCGCAACCCTCTGGCCGCGCTGCTGCTGCGTATCGAACTGCTCGCCCTCGAACTCCCCGCGGGCAACGCGGAGATCGCCTCGGTGCGCACCGAGGGCAAGCGACTGGCGCAGGTCCTCGACGACTTGCTGGACCTGGCGCTGGCCGAGCACGCCGCCGCGGACCTGCGGCTCACCGACATCGGGGCCCTGACGGCCGAGCGGCTGGACGCCTGGCGGCCGCTCGCGGACGACAAGGGCGTCCGGCTCACCGGCGACGGCATTCCGGCGGTCACCGCCTGGGCCGACCCGGTCGCGCTGTCCAGCGTGCTCGACGCGGTGATCGACAATGCGCTGAAGTTCACCCAGGAGGGTGAGGAGGTCCAGGTCGCGGTCCGCTCCGACGGCGCCGACTCCAGGATCGTCGTCGCCGACCGGGGCCCCGGTCTGACCGAGGAGGAGCTCACCCGTGTCGGCGATCGCTTCTGGCGCAGCAACCGCCATCAGAACATCAAGGGCTCGGGCCTGGGCCTGTCCATCGCGCGGGCGCTGCTGGCGGCGGGCGGCGGCTCGATCACGTACGGGCCGAACGAGCCGCACGGACTGCGGGTGACCGTCATCCTGCCGCGTACGCCGGCTACGGCTTGACCGACAGGTAGTAGCGCCTGGCCCCCTCGTGCAGCGGCAGCGGGTCCGTGTAGATGGCCGTGCGCAGGTCCACCAGCTGAGCCGCGTGCACCTCGCGGCCGACGCCGTCACGGCTGCGGATCACGCTGCGGGTGAAGCCCTCGGTGAGCTGCGGGCTGGTACGGTCCGTCGTCACCAGCAGATTCGCGACGGCCACCGTGGTCACCGGGAACCCGTCCTGTACCTCGCGATAGGCGTCGGCGGGCATGGTCGCCGCCCGGTAATAATCGGCGATGCCGTCCTGCGCGTGCAGGGCGGGCAGCAGGTCGCCCAGCGGCACCAGCCGCACCGGGAACCGCTGTGACAGGTCCACGATCGCGGTGGTCGGCAGCCCGCCCGACCAGATGAACGCGTCCAGCTCGCCGCGCTCCAGCCGGTCCGGGGCGGTGTCGATGCCCGCCGCCACCGGGACGATGTCCCGCTGCGGGTCCAGGCCCGCGGCCCTCAGCAGCCGCTCGGCGATCAGCCGCACTCCCGAGCCCGGCTGGCCCACCGCCACCCGCCTGCCCCTCAGCTCGTCGGCCGAGCGCACCGTGGAGCCGCGCGGGACGACCAGCTGCACATAGTCGTCGTACAGCCGGGCGCAGCCGCGCAGCCGGCCGGCGCCCGGTCCGCCTTTGCGCTGGTACGTGGCCACGGCGTCCGCGGTGGCGATGGTGAAGTCCGCCTGGCCGGTCGCCACGCGCGCGAGGTTCTGCTGGGACCCCTCGCTGGTGCGCAGGCTGATGGTGACATCGGGCAGATCGCGGGCGAGCGCGGCCTGGAGCAGCTCCCCGTAGCGCTGGTAGACACCGTTGCGGGCGCCCGTACTGAACGTCAGCGTCCCGCTCGGCGGCGTCTCCCCGATCGGGAGCAGCCACCACAGCAGCATTCCGAACAGCACCAGAGCCACGCCGGACCCCTGCAGGGCGCGGCGGCGGCTGATCCGGGAGAGCGGCGCGAACATGCGCGCGATCCTGCCAGCTCGGCCCCGGCCGGAGAAAGGCAGGGGCAAGGGCGCGGGGCGACCCCGTACCCTGGTGTGCGAGATGAGCGCGAAGACTTACGAGGTGCGCACCTACGGGTGCCAGATGAACGTCCACGACTCCGAGCGGCTGTCGGGCCTGCTGGAGGACGCCGGATACGTACGTGCGCCCGAGGGCACGGGTGAGGGCGAGGCCGATGTCATCGTCTTCAACACCTGCGCGGTGCGGGAGAACGCCGACAACAAGCTGTACGGCAATCTCGGCCGGCTCGCCCCGATGAAGGCCGCACGCCCCGGGATGCAGATCGCCGTCGGCGGCTGCCTCGCCCAGAAGGACCGCGACACCATCGTGAAGAAGGCGCCGTGGGTCGACGTCGTCTTCGGTACGCACAACATCGGCAAGCTGCCGGTGCTGCTGGAGCGTGCCCGGATCATGGAAGAGGCGCAGGTCGAGATCGCCGAGTCGCTGGAGGCGTTCCCCTCCACGCTGCCGACCCGGCGCGAGTCCGCCTACGCCGCGTGGGTCTCCATCTCCGTCGGCTGCAACAACACCTGCACCTTCTGCATCGTGCCGGCGCTGCGCGGCAAGGAGAAGGACCGCCGTCCCGGCGACATCCTCGCCGAGATCGAGGCACTGGTCGCCGAGGGCGTCTCCGAGATCACCCTGCTCGGCCAGAACGTCAACGCGTACGGCTCCGACATCGGCGACCGCGAGGCCTTCAGCAAGCTGCTGCGCGCCTGCGGGAACATCGAGGGCCTGGAGCGGGTCCGCTTCACCTCGCCGCACCCGCGCGACTTCACCGACGACGTGATCGCCGCGATGGCCGAGACCCCGAACGCGATGCCGCAGCTGCACATGCCGCTCCAGTCCGGTTCGGACGCGATCCTCAAGGCGATGCGCCGCTCGTACCGGCAGGAGCGATTCCTCGGCATCATCCGGAAGGTGCGCGCGGCCATCCCGCACGCAGCCATCTCCACCGACATCATCGTGGGCTTCCCCGGCGAGACCGAGGAGGACTTCGAGCAGACCCTGCACACCGTGCGCGAGGCACGCTTCGCGAACGCCTTCACCTTCCAGTACTCCAAGCGCCCCGGGACCCCGGCCGCCGAGATGGAGAACCAGATCCCCAAGGAGGTCGTGCAGGCGCGCTACGAGCGTCTGGTCGCCCTGCAGGAGGAGATCTCCTGGGAGGAGAACAAGAAGCAGGTCGGCCGCACCCTGGACGTCATGGTCGCCGAGGGCGAGGGCCGCAAGGACGGTGCCACGCAGCGTCTTTCCGGCCGCGCTCCCGACAACCGCCTGGTTCACTTCACCAAGCCGGAGCAGGAGGTGCGTCCGGGCGATGTGGCGACCGTGGAGATCACTTACGCGGCCCCGCACCACCTGCTCGCCGAGGGCCCGACGACCGCGGTGCGTCGCACCCGCGCCGGTGACGCCTGGGAGAAGCGCAACGCCGGTGAGGCGGCGAAGCCGGCCGGCGTGATGCTGGGCCTGCCCACGGTGGGCGCCCCGGCCCCGCTTCCTCCGGTCACGGGCGGCTGCTCGGCGCACTGAGCGCACATACACGCCGAGGTGCGCTCCTGCGGTGCCCGCCAGTGCCGCGACCGGCAACGGTGCCCGTCGAGGAGCGGCGTCCGGTGCGTGCGATCGCAAGGCGGCCGAAGGCCCTCGTAGCAGCGCTCCTTGGGTTTTCGGCCAACACAGCGAGCGTGCGTGCCTGGGGGCACCCCTGGGGGAGGTGGCTGGGGGAGCGTCGCGACGGGTCAAACGTTGCCGGGAGGGGCACTAGGCTGCGGATCATGCTTGTTGCCGCAGCCGTCTGCCCCTGTCCGCCGCTGCTTGTGCCCGAAGTGGCGGCCGGTGCCGCGCCCGAGCTCGACGAGGCGCGGGACGCTTGTGCCGCAGCCCTCGGGGTGCTGGCCGCCGCCCGGCCCGAACTGCTGGTCGTCGTGGGGCCGGCCGGCCCCGAGGGGGCTGGACGGCACCTCATGGGGGCCACCGGTTCCTTCCGTGGCTTCGGGGTGGACCTGGAGGTGACCCTGGGGGCAGCCGGCCGGACCGCCGCACATGAGCTGCCCTCCTCGCTCGCCGTGGGCGCCTGGCTGCTCGAGCAGGCCGAGTCGTCCTCCGTCCCGGTCGAGGGACTCGGTGTGGAAGAGACGCTCGGCGCCGGGCAGTGTGCCGAGCTGGGGCGTGAACTCGCGGGCCGCGCGGGCCGCGTGGCCCTGCTGGTGATGGGTGACGGCAGTGCCTGTCGTACCGTCAAGGCGCCGGGCTATCTCGACGACCGCGCGGCCGGGTTCGACACCACGGCCGCCCGGGCACTGGAAGCGGCGGACCATGAGGCGCTTCTGACGCTGGACGAATCGCTGGCGCGGGAGCTCAAGGCGGCGGGCCGTGCCCCCTGGCAGGTGCTCGCGGGCGCCGCCGAGGGCGCGGGCCTGGGCGGACAGCTGCTCTACGAGAACGCGCCGTACGGGGTGGGCTACTTCGTCGCCCTCTGGTCGTAGCGAGGGCGCACCGTCATGCCGGCGGCCGGCCGTGGAGTCTCCGCTCCGCGGCCGGCCACCCGTGACGTCAGGAGGCCGGCGGAGTGCCCCCGGTGCCGCCCTCTTCCTTGGCGGGGTGCGCGAGGCGGTCCAGGGTCCCCTTCGCCTTGCCCGTACCCGACTGGATCTTGCTGCTGTACTTGTGCTTGGTCTTCTCGTCGACCGTCTTCGCAGCCTTCTCCAGGCCGTGTCCCAGCTTGTCGAGCTTGTCTCCGTGCTTCACCGCGTAGCCGGAGGCCTTTTCCTTGGCCGGGCCGAACTTGGTCTTCATCTTGTCCATGAAGCCCATGGGTCACCTTCCCTCAAGCGCAACTCGCGACTACTTGCGGGCGCCTTCTCCGGCTTCGTTGTCGGCCGCCTCCTCGGCCGACTGCTGCTTGGGAATCTCCACGCCCTCCGCAGTACCGGCCTCCGGAGTACTGTCGTCCGGCGGGGCCTGCACCATGGGCTCGGCCGTCCGAGTGGCGGTCGGTGTCTCCTCGGTTGACGCCGTGGCAGCCTCCTTGGACTTCCGACGAAACCGTTCAAAAACGCCCATATCTACTCCATAGTTTACTCGTGTGGGCTACATCCCGCGCAGCGAGATGCCCTCATCGCGCCGCCGGGAAGGGCCGGTGCGAGAAAACCGGCGGCGAGAACCTCGCAACTGGCAACGACCCTCGTTCCGTGCCGTTACGTCACTCGTTCGGGGGCGGCCTCCGGGGTTTGCGAGACTGGGACGGTGAGAAGTGCAGCTCCCGCACCGCGGGTCATCGCCGTCGTCGGTCCCACAGCGGCCGGAAAGTCCGATCTGGGCGTCGCCCTCGCCCGGCATTTCGGTGGCGAAGTCGTCAACGCCGACTCCATGCAGCTCTACCGGGGGATGGACATCGGCACCGCCAAGCTGACGCCCGAGGAGCGCGGAGGGGTGCCACACCACCTCCTCGACATCTGGGACGTCACCGAGACGGCCAGCGTCGCCGAGTACCAGCGGCTCGCGCGCGCGGAGATCGACCGGCTGCTCGCCGAGGGCCGTACGCCCGTCCTGGTCGGCGGCTCCGGCCTGTACGTACGCGGAGCCATCGACGCCCTCGAGTTCCCGGGCACCGACCCCGAGGTGCGGGCCCGTCTGGAGGAGGAGCTGACGCTGCGTGGCTCCGGTGTGCTGCACGCCCGACTGGCTGCCGCCGACCCCGAGGCCGCGCGGGCGATCCTGCCCAGCAACGGCCGGCGCATCGTCCGCGCGCTCGAAGTGATCGAGATCACTGGCAAGCCCTTCACCGCCAACCTCCCCGGCCACGACTCGGTCTACGACACGGTCCAGATCGGCGTCGACGTGGCCCGGCCCGAGCTCGACGAGCGCATCGCGCTGCGGGTCGACCGGATGTGGGAGGCGGGCCTCGTGGACGAGGTGCGCACCCTGGAGGCGCAGGGGCTGCGCGAGGGGCGCACGGCCTCACGTGCGCTCGGCTACCAGCAGGTGCTCGCGGCGCTCGCGGGGGAGTGCAGCGAGGACGAGGCGCGCGCCGAGACCGTGCGTGCCACCAAGCGCTTCGCCCGCCGCCAGGACTCCTGGTTCCGCCGTGACCCCCGGGTCGTCTGGCTGAGCGGTGCCGCCGAGGACCGTGCGGAACTCCCGCGGCGGGCGCTCACGTTGCTCGAACGAGGGATTACAGCCTGATCACGTGATGGCATCGGGACGCTCCGCCCGTCATTCCGGTGCCCGGGCACGTGCCATCATCGAGCTTCGATCGACCAGTGGAGTCCGGATTGGGAGGGCGCGTGGCGATGGAGGCCGGCCCTCGCGACGGAGAACAGCGAGCACAGGAAGACACTGCGCCCTTGAGTGCGTCGCTGAGTCCTGACGGGCCAGAAGAGCCGGACCTGCCCCCCGAGGCAGTGGATCTGACCACCGAGGCGGAGGTCGAGGTCGAGCTGCGCCCCCGGGGCCGGCTGCGGGTCTGGCAGCTCGCCCCCATCGTGATGCTCGCGGCGGTCGGTTCGCTGATGTTCGCCTTCCCGCTCGCCTTCGAGTTCGGCGACGGCGGAGCCGTGGTCGCCATGCTGGGTCTGCTGATCAGCTCCTGCGCCGCCGGTTGGGGCATGATGGCCGCCCGCCGGGTGGGGTACACCTGGCCCGGGCTGCCCGCGCGGGGCTCCGGCGACCGCCCCGACTGGCGGGTCGTCGTCCTGTATGCCGTGCTCGCCTCGGCGCTGGTCGCGCTCGCGGTCTGGCGAGTGGCCCGGCTCCGCTGAGTGCGGCGCGACCTCGTTCACCCCATGGCGAGTGAGCCGAAGAGAGCGCGGCTCCACGCGCCGGAGGTGCATATCGGCACGGTGAAAGGGAGTGGGGCCACCCCTGGGGGGCACCCGCAGCGGTAGCCGGGGAGATGGCTGCGGGAGGTAGCTCGGGAGCGCGGAGGCCGCGAGGAACGAGCGGTCGAGCACGATCGACCGTCGGCACAGCCTTGAGCGGTTTCGGAGGCGAACCGAGCCCAAAAGATACGATTGCCGCGTGAACCCTTCGCCGATCACCTTCCTCAAGGGCCACGGGACCGAGAACGACTTCGTGATCGTCCCCGACCCGGACAACGCCGTGGACCTGCCCGCCACCGCCGTGGCCAGGCTGTGCGACCGCCGGGCCGGCATCGGCGGTGACGGTCTGCTGCATGTCGTGCGGTCGGCCGCCCACCCCGAGGCCAGGGACATGGCCGGCGACGCCGAGTGGTTCATGGACTACCGCAACGGCGACGGCTCCGTGGCCGAGATGTGCGGCAACGGCGTGCGCGTCTTCGCCCACTATCTGCAGCACGCCGGGCTCGTCGGGGCAGGCGACCTGGCCGTCGCCACACGCGGCGGTGTCAAGCGCGTCCACCTCGACAAGCAGGGCGACGTCACCGTCTCCATGGGCCGCGCCCTGCTTCCCGAGGACGGCGTCACCGTGACCGTCGCAGGCCGCAGCTGGTCCGCCCGCAACGTCAACATGGGCAATCCGCACGCCGTCGCCTTCGTGGACGACCTGGCGCACGCGGGCAATCTGTTCTCCGTGCCCGCCTTCACGCCCGCCGCCGTGTATCCGGACGGTGTGAACATCGAGTTCGTCGTCGACCGCGGGCCCCGCCATGTCGCCATGCGGGTGTACGAGCGCGGCGTCGGCGAGACCCGCTCCTGCGGTACGGGCGCCTGCGCGGTGGCCGTCGCCGCGGCCCGCAGGGACGGCGCCGACCCCGCACTGACCGGCGCCCCCGTGACGTACACCGTGGACGTCCTCGGCGGCACCCTGGTCATCACCGAGCGTCCGGACGGCGAGATCGAGATGACCGGGCCCGCCGTCATCGTCGCCGAGGGCACGATCGACCCCTCGCTGCTCTAAGGGTGCCCGAACACAGGGCCCGCGGCGTCGCGGGTCGATGACTCTCGCCTGGCTGCGTTCTCGTCGTCGCGCGCAGCGCCGCTGCGCCCTCCTCCTCCGCCTTGCCGGACTCGGCCCTCGACCCGCTCCTCTCTCCGCGCTCCCCGTGCCCGGGCACCCAAACCGCGGGCGACTGAACCTTCGCTCGAATGGGTGATCCGGTTCACGCTGAGCGAGAGCTGGACTGCGCCACGTGGTGGGGTCGGTAGCATCAAGCACCGGCCCGGCGGGCCGAAGCCACGGCTCGCCCACCGCCGGTCGATGGTGCCGGAGGTGCCCATGAGTGCAGAGGCCGTCAATCCGGGCGCGCCCAGTCGAAAGCGCGCCCGCCCCAGGATCGACCTCCGTCGGCTGAGCCGCGCCGCGGTGCTCGGCCCCGCCTCCCGGGACCGGCTGCCGGATGCCATCGGGCATGTCGTGGAGGCGCACCGTGCGCATCATCCCGATGCCGATCCGGCTGTCCTGCACCGGGCGTACGTACTCGCCGAGTCCTCGCACCGGGGACAACTGCGCAAGAGCGGCGAGCCGTACATCACCCATCCGCTCGCCGTCACGCTGATCCTCGCCGAACTCGGCGCGGAAACCACCACCTTGACCGCCTCACTCCTCCACGACACCGTGGAGGACACCGAAGTGACCCTCGATCAGGTGCGCGAGGAGTTCGGCGAAGAAGTCCGCTATCTGGTCGACGGCGTGACCAAACTGGAGAAGGTCGATTACGGCGCCGCCGCCGAGCCCGAGACCTTCCGCAAGATGCTCGTCGCCACCGGCAGCGATGTCCGTGTCATGTCCATCAAGCTCGCCGACCGGCTGCACAACATGCGCACCCTCGGCGTGATGCGCCCCGAGAAACAGGCCCGGATCGCCAAGGTCACCCGGGACGTACTCATCCCGCTCGCCGAGCGGCTCGGTGTGCAGGCCCTCAAGACCGAGCTGGAGGACCTGGTCTTCGCGATCCTCCACCCCGAGGAGTACGAGCACACCCGCGCCCTCGTCGCGGCCGCCGCCACCGCCGAGGACCCGCTGACCGGCATCGCCGAGGACACCCGGGCCGTGCTGCGTGAGGCCGGTATCACGGCGGAAGTCCTCACCAGGCCACGGCACTTGGTCTCGGTGCACCGGGTCAGGCTCAAGCGCGGCGAGTTGCGCGGCGCGGACTACGGCCGGCTGCTGGTGCTGGTCGGAGAGGACGCCGACTGCTACGCCGTCCTCGGTGAACTGCACACCTGCTTCACCCCGGTGATCTCCGAGTTCAAGGACTTCATCGCCGCGCCCAAGTTCAACCTCTACCAGTCGCTGCACACCGCCGTCGCCTGCCGGGACGGCTCGGTCGCCGAAGTCCTCATCCGTACGCACCAGATGCACAAGGTCGCCGAGGCCGGCGTCGTCGCCCTCGGCAATCCCTACGCGGCGGCCGACGGCGCCGAGCCCGTCGACGGCGAGCGCGCCGACCCCACCAGGCCCGGCTGGCTCTCCCGCCTCCTGGAGTGGCAGCAGAACGCGCCCGACCCCGACACCTTCTGGACCTCGCTCCGCGCGGACCTGGCCCAGGACCGTGAGATCACGGTCTTCCGTACCGACGGCGGGACGCTCGGCCTGCCGGCCGGAGCCAGTTGCGTCGACGCCGCCTACGCGCAGTACGGCAAGGCCGCGCACGCCTGCATCGGGGCCCGGGTCAACGGCCGGCTCGCCACCCTCGGCACCGTGCTGAGCGACGGCGACACCGTGCAGCTGCTGCTCGCCCAGGACGCCGGCTCCGGGCCCTCGCCCGACTGGCTCGACCACGCCCGCACCCCCGCCGCCCGCATCGCCATCAGCGGCTGGCTGACCGCGCACCCCGAGGGGCCCACGGCCCCAGCCGCCTCCCTCGAGCTCTCGGCTTCTCCCCCGAGCTCTCGGCTTCGCTCGATCAGTGGGCACGCCCGTGAGCAGGGGGGACCCCCGTCGCGCCTGCCCCTCGCCGTCAACGCCCTGCCGCCGTCGGCCGCGGGTGCGGTGGTGGACCTGCCGGACGCCTCCGTGCGGCTCGCGGGCTGCTGTACGCCGGTGCCGCCCGACGCGGTCACCGGGTTCGCGGTACGCGGCGGTGTGGTGACCGTGCACCGCGAGGAGTGCCGGGCGGCAAAACGGATGAGGGCCGGCGGACGGGCGCCGGTCGGGGTGCGCTGGGCCGATACGGCGGACTGCCGGGTCACCCTGGTCGCCGAGTCGTTCGGGCGGCCACGGCTGCTCGCCGACCTCACCGAGGCCATCGCCACCGCGGGCGCCGCGGTCGTCTCGGCCACCGTGGAGCCGCCGAACGATCAACGGGTCCGGCACACCTACACCCTTCAGCTGCCGGACGCGTCAGGGCTGCCCGCCCTGATGCGGGCGATGCGGGACGTGCCGGGGGTGTACGACGTGAGCCGGTCGCAGCATCCGGCGACGGCCTGACCCCTTTCGGGTGGGCGCGGCGCGTGCCGTCGCCGCCGGTGCGGCGGCCACTGGTAGCGGTAGGGACATGCTGCTCTCCTCCCGGCTTCCTTCCAGGCCCCGTTCCTGGCTGTTCTCCCGCCGCCCGCGTGCCGCCCTGCTGGCCGCCGCCTCGGCCGCACTCGTCGCCGCCGCCCTGCCGGCGCCCACCGAACTCGGCATCGGCGATCCACTGTTCCCGGCCCTGGGCAACCCCGGTTACGACGTCCTCGCCTACGACATCGGCCTCACCTACGGAGGCAGCAACACCCAGCCGCTGGAAGCGGTCACCCGCATCTACGCAAGGACCACCGCACCGCTCGAACGCGTCAACCTGGACTTCGCCCGGGGCACGGTCCGCAGCGTCGAAGTGGACGGCAAGCCCGCCGCGTTCACCACGGCCGGCGAGGACCTGGTCATCACCCCCGGCAAGGCCCTCGACGACAACGAACTGGTGTGGATCACCGTCCGGCACACCAGCGTCCCGGGCGGCAGCGGCGGCTGGCTGCGCACCGGCGACGGGCTGGCCATGGCGAACCAGGCCGACGCCGCCCATCTGGTCTTCCCGTGCAACGACCACCCCGCGGACAAGGCGATCTTCACCTTCCGTGTCACCGCGCCCGACGGGCTGACCGCGGTCGCCAACGGACAGCCGCTGGTCACCACCACCCGGCGCGCGGGGAACACCACCTGGACCTACCGGACCGGTCACCCCATGGCCACCGAGCTGGCGCAGGTGTCCATCGGCCGCTCGGCCGTGGTGCACCGGAAGGGCCCGCACGGGCTGCCCGTGCGCGATGTCGTGCCCGCCGAGGACCGGGACCTGCTGGAGCCCTGGCTGAAGAAGACACCGGGCCATCTGGAATGGATGGAACAGCAGGTCGGACCGTACCCCTTCGAGACGTACGGACTGCTCGTCGCCGACACGGCCACCGGATTCGAACTCGAGACGCAGACGCTGTCGCTCTTCGAACGCGGACTCTTCACCCAGCCCGGGATCCCCGCGTGGTACATCGACGCGATCATGGTGCATGAGCTGGCCCACAGTTGGTTCGGCAACAGCGTCTCCCCGCGGCGCTGGTCCGACCTGTGGCTGAACGAAGGCCACGCCACCTGGTACGAGGCCCGGTACGCCGAGGAGCACGGCGGGATCTCGCTGCAGGAACGGATGAAGGATGCCTATGCCCTGTCCGACACCTGGCGTGCGGCCGGCGGCCCGCCCGCGGCGCCCAGGCAGGGCAAGCCCGGAGAGAAGCTAGGCCTCTTCCGTGCCGTGGTGTACGACGGCAGCGCCCTGGTCCTCTACGCGCTGCGGCAGACGATCGGAGCGGAAGCCTTCGGCCGCCTGGAGCGGAACTGGGTGGCGGAACACCGTGACTCCACGGCCACCACGGCCGACTTCGTGCGGCTCGCGTCCAAGACCGCCGGACGCGATCTGACCGGCTTCTTCAAGGACTGGCTGCACGGGCAGAAGACCCCGCCCATGCCCGGTCACCCGGACTGGCACAGCCGGCCACCGGCCGCTGACGGGCAGTGAAAACGGGGTGACGGCCCCGGCCGCGCCGTGCGACCATCTTCAGGTCGGCAGGCGACGCGGCCGCGGGGAATGATCAGCGCCCGTCACACGTTGTCACCGACGTAACAGACTCTCTTCGACGTAAGGATCCAATGACCTCCTCTTCTTCCCCTTCCCATGACGAGCAGCGCTTCGCGGAGACCTTCACCGAGAGCCTTCGGGCCGATGCCCTGATGGAAGAGGACGTCGCCTGGAGCCACGAGATCGACGGAGAGCGGGACGGCGACCAGTTCGACCGCTCCGACCGCGCGGCCCTGCGCCGTGTGGTGGGCCTCTCCACCGAGCTCGAGGACGTCACCGAGGTCGAGTACCGGCAGCTGCGCCTCGAGCGTGTGGTGCTGGTCGGAGTCTGGACCTCGGGGACCGTGCAGGACGCGGAGAACTCCCTGGCGGAGCTCGCGGCGCTCGCCGAGACGGCCGGCGCCCTGGTGCTCGACGGCGTCATCCAGCGCCGCGACAAGCCCGACCCGGCCACGTACATCGGCTCGGGCAAGGCGCAGGAGCTGCGCGACATCGTGCTCGAGACCGGGGCCGACACCGTGGTCTGCGACGGTGAGCTCAGCCCCGGCCAGCTGATTCAGCTGGAGGATGTCGTCAAGGTCAAGGTGGTCGACAGGACCGCCCTGATCCTCGACATCTTCGCCCAGCACGCCAAGTCCCGAGAGGGCAAGGCGCAGGTCTCGCTCGCGCAGATGCAGTACATGCTGCCGCGGCTGCGCGGCTGGGGTCAGTCGCTGTCCCGGCAGATGGGTGGCGGTGGCTCCGGCTCCTCGGGTGGCGGTATGGCCACCCGTGGTCCCGGTGAGACCAAGATCGAGACGGACCGGCGGCGGATCCGCGAGAAGATGGCGAAGATGCGCCGGGAGATCGCGGAGATGAAGACCGGCCGCGAGATCAAGCGTCAGGAGCGCAAGCGTCACCAGGTGCCGTCCGTCGCGATCGCCGGATACACCAACGCCGGCAAGTCCTCGCTGCTCAACCGGCTCACCGGCGCGGGCGTGCTGGTGGAGAACGCTCTGTTCGCCACCCTCGACCCGACCGTTCGCCGGGCCGAGACACCGAGCGGACGGCTCTACACCCTCGCCGACACCGTCGGCTTCGTCCGGCACCTGCCGCACCACCTCGTCGAGGCGTTCCGCTCCACCATGGAGGAGGTCGGCGACTCCGACCTGATCCTGCATGTGGTGGACGGTGCGCACCCGGCGCCGGAGGAGCAGCTGGCCGCCGTGCGCGAGGTGATCCGCGATGTGGGCGCGCTCGACGTGCCCGAGATCGTGGTGATCAACAAGGCGGATGCCGCCGATCCGCTGGTGATCCAGCGTCTGCTGCGCATCGAGAAGCGTTCCATCGCCGTCTCGGCGCGTACCGGAGAGGGCATCGAGGAGCTGCTCAGGCTCATCGACGCCGATCTGCCGCGGCCGGCGATCGAGATCGAGGCGCTGGTGCCGTACGCGCACGGTCGTCTGGTCGCGCGGGCGCACGACGAGGGCGAGGTGATCTCCGAGGAGCACACCGCGGAGGGCACCCTGCTCAAGGCGCGGGTGCACGAGGTGCTGGCCGCGGAGCTCGCTCCGTACGTACCGGTGGCGCGCTGACCCTACGAACGAAGGCCCGCTCCCCCCGAGGGGGGAGCGGGCCTTCGCTCATGCGTCCGTGGGCCTACCGGCCGCCGAACTTCTCGCTCATCGTCGTGTAGATCTCCTTGGCTTCCTCACCCAGGCGCGGTCCGGCGAGCCAGCCGGCCGTCACCGGGCCGATCGAGGTGTTGGAGACCAGCGCCGGCTTTCCGTCCCGGCCCGTGGCCACCCAGCCGCCGCCCGAGGAACCGCCGGTCATGGTGCAGCCGATGCGGTACATCGTGGGCTGGTCGGCGCTGAGCGAGAGCCGGCCCGGCTTGTCCGCGCACTGGAACAGCTTCTGACCGTCGAAAGGCGGCGCGGCCGGATAGCCGGTCGCCGTCATGGTGCCGATCTTGGGCGCAGCCGGAGCGGCGAACTCCACCGGGAGGGCCGAACCGACCGTCTCCTCCAGCGACTTGCCGCCCTTCTCCGGGGTGACGTGCAGCACCGCGAAGTCGTACGGAGCGCCCTGACCGCCGGTCGGGCCGCCCTGCGAGATCCACTGCTCGGACGTCTGCGCCCAGTCGGCCCAGTAGACGCCGAACGGGGCGACGTCCTCCTTGGTGGCGCCCGCCAGCTCCGCCGCCGGCTTGCCGTCGTTGTTGTAGGAGGGGACGAAGGCGATGTTGCGGTACCAGCCGCCGTTCTTGCCGGCGTGGACGCAGTGGCCCGCGGTCCACACCATGTTGGACCTGCCGGGGTTGGCCGGGTCCTTGACCACCGTCGCGGAGCAGACCATCGACCCCTCGGGCCCGTCGAAGAAGACCTTTCCCGCCTCGGCCGCGCTCTCGTGGTACGGCGTGTCCGCCGCCTTCGCCTGGACGGGCCGTGGGGTCGGGTCGGTCACCCCGGTGTCACCGGAGATGTCGTTGTCGACCGGCTTGTCGGGCTGCTCCGCGTCCCGCATCCGGTCCGGGTCCCACAGATCCTCGATGATCGGGTTGACGAAGTCCTGGGCCTCACGCAGCCACTTGTCCCTGTCCCAGTTCTTCCACTCGCCGTTCCTCCACTTGTCCAGGTCGATCCCGTGCTTCTTGAGCTTGTCCTTGAGATCGTCCGGGATGGTGATCTTGTTGTCGCCGCCCGCTGCCGCCGAAGCGGACGGGTCGGCCGCCGCGTTGTCGTCGCTCGGGCCGCAGGCGGTGGCCGTCAGCGCGAGCGCCGTGGTCAGGACGGCCGCCGCGAGAACGGGGGAGGTTCCACGACGGGCGCTCCCTGCGCCGCGGGCTGACAGGTTCGGGCGTATCGGTCGCATGTGTCGTGATCCCCCTGGGACTTCGAAGACGTGATGGCATCCCCACTATGCCCGCGTCGTCGGGGGCGGTACGGGCCAGGTCGGCTTTCCGTTCCCGCAATCGATCCGGTGTTGCCCGTGATCCTTTGCTCCCGGCGTCGTTGGTACGTACGGGGGACCCATCAACAGCGTTCAGGGCGGCCGTCAGCGCGGCGCCACGGATGTGCAACGGAACCGTCACAGCAGGAGGAACGACAGACGTGGCCGTGTCCGAAACCGCTGCGGCGGTACCCGCTCCGGCATCTCCGTCCGTACACGAGGGGATTCTGCGGCGGCAGTCGCTGCGTGAGTCGGCGGCCCGCACCTACGCCCGCTCGCTGCCCATCGTGCCCGTACGGGCACGGGGACTGACGATCGAGGGGGCGGACGGCCGGCGGTACCTCGACTGTCTTTCGGGAGCCGGGACACTGGCCCTCGGGCACAACCATCCGGTGGTCCTCGAAGCCATCAGGAAGGTCCTGGACTCCGGGGCGCCCCTGCATGTGCTGGACCTCGCCACGCCCGTCAAGGACGCCTTCATCACAGAGCTGTTCAGCACCCTTCCGTCCGGGCTCGCCGACAACGGACGCGTGCAGTTCTGCAGCCCGGCCGGCACGGACGCGGTCGAGGCCGCCCTCAAACTCGTGCGCACCGCGACCGGACGCAAGGGGCTGCTCGCCTTCACCGGCGCGTACCACGGCATGACGGCGGGCTCCCTCGACGCCTCCGGCGGCGCCGAGGACGTACGCGTCACCCGGCTGCCCTATCCGCACAGCTACCGCTGCCCCTTCGGAACCGGCGGGGAGCACGGCGCGGAACTGGCCGCCCGCTGGACCGAGAACCTGCTCGACGACCCCAAGAGCGGGGTGACCACCCCGGCCGGCATGATCCTCGAACCCGTACAGGGCGAGGGCGGGGTGATCCCGGCCCCCGACTCCTGGATGCGCCGGATGCGCCGGATCACCGCCGACCGCTCCATCCCGCTGATCGCCGACGAAGTACAGACCGGGGTCGGCAGGACCGGCGCCTTCTGGGCGGTCGAGCACAGCGGCATCGTGCCCGATGTGATGGTGCTGTCGAAGGCCATCGGCGGCTCGCTGCCCCTGGCGGTGGTGGTCTACCGGGACGATCTCGACGCCTGGCAGCCCGGCGCGCACGCCGGCACCTTCCGGGGCAATCAGCTCGCCATGGCGGCCGGTACGGCCACGCTCGCGTACGTACGGAAGAACGGGCTCGCCGAGCGGGCCGCCGTCCTCGGCGCGCGCATGCTCGACCAGTTGCGGGAACTGACCGCCGAGCACCCGTGCGTCGGCGACGTACGCGGCCGGGGGCTGATGATCGGCCTGGAACTCGTCGCCCCGGAGGCGTCCGGCCGTCAGCCCGCCGAAGCCCCGCCCGCCGACCCTGCCCTCGCCGTCGCCGTACAGCGGGAGTGCCTGCGCCGCGGGCTCATCGTCGAACTCGGCGGCCGCGACTCCGCCGTCGTCCGGCTGCTGCCTCCCCTCACGCTCACCGACGAACAGGCCATGGCGGTCCTCGACCGGCTGGCCGACGCCCTGGCAGCCGCCACCCGGACAAGGGAGAGCCTGTGAACCCCACCCCCGCATCCGACGCCCCCGTCACCCCGCTCGCGGACGGACCGGCCGCCGTGCCGCACCAGAAGGCGGGGGTCCTCGCGGAGCACCTCACCCCGCACAGCGGTCCGTCCGAACCGCTGGACGACCCCGACCCGTACACCGCGGCGGACGCGGCAGCCGTCGAGAACCTGCTGCGCTGCTGGGTACGGGAGAACGATCTCGCCGCACCTGACGGGACCGTCCTGAGGGTCCCGCTGCCCGCCAGCGGCACCGTCCTCCTCGTCCCCGTCCTCTACTGGTCGCCCACTGGATGGCACCGCTTCGGCGCACCTGCCCTGGATGACGCCCCCCAGGGCGCCCTGCCCGTCGACGCGGTCACCCTCGCAGCCCTCATCGGCCGCGAGTCGGATGGGGGGTCGGCGAGTGAGCCGAAGGGGGCGCGGCTGTGTCGAGAGGGAGTGGGGGCACCTCTGGGGGTCCCCTGGGGGCACCCCCAGCGGCAGCTGGGGGAGGTAGCCGGGGGAGGTGGCTGGGGGAGCGCGGAGGTCCCGACGAAGGAGGGACCGAGCACGATCGACCGTCGACACATCCTTGAGCGCCCCCGGAGGCGAACCGAGCCCGAAACAACTGATCTGGTCGCCAGGGTGGCCGACTCGGTGTGCCGCACCGCCTCCTTCATCGCCGAGCGGCGCCACAGCGCCGGCCCCGATCCACGGGCGGACCTCTTCCTCACCGCCGAGCAGTCACTGCTCCTCGGACATCCGATGCACCCCACCCCCAAGAGCAGGGAAGGGCTCTCCGAGGCCGAGGCGCGCCTGTACTCCCCAGAGCTGTACGGATCCTTTCCGCTGCACTGGTTCGCGGTGGACCGCTCCGTACTGGCCGCGGACTCGGCATGGACGGAACGCGGCCGTGTCGTGCCCGCCGAGCGGCTCACGGGACGGCTGGCCGGCGAGCTCCCCCTGCCCGGCGGCTGCGTGGCACTGCCCCTCCACCCCTGGCAGGCACAGGAGTCGAGGCACCGGCCCGCCGTCGCCGCGCTGCTCGACGCCGGGCTGCTGCACGACCTCGGCCCGTACGGCGACCACTGGCACCCCACCTCCTCCGTACGCACCGTGCACCGCCCCGGTGCACCCGCCATGCTCAAGCTGTCGCTGGCCCTGCGCATCACCAACTCCCGGCGCGAGAACCTCCGCAAGGAACTCCACCGCGGCGTCGAGGTGCACCGGCTGCTGCGCGGCGGCCTCGCCCAGCAGTGGCACGCGGCCAACCCCTGCTTCGACATCGTCCGCGACCCCGCGTGGCTCGCCGTCGACACCCCCGACGACGAACCGGTCACCGGACTCGACGTCGTCCTGCGGCACAACCCCTTCGGCTTCGGCGACGACGCCGTGTGCATCGCCGGCCTCACCGCCCCTCGCCCCTGGCCCGGCAGGACCGGGGTGCGGTCGCGCCTCGCCGACATCGTCGCCCGGCTCTCGGCCCGCACCGGGCGGCCCGCCACGGCCGTCGCCGCCGAATGGTTCCTGCGCTACCTCGACCATGTCGTCCGCCCGGTGCTCCGGCTCGACGGCATGGCCGGTATCGCGCTGGAGGCACACCAGCAGAACACCCTGGTGCTGCTGGACCCGGAAGGCTGGCCGTGCGGCGGCCGCTACCGGGACAACCAGGGCTACTACTTCCGCGAGTCCCACCGCGACGCACTCGAACAACGGCTGCCGGGCATCGGGGCCGCCAGCGACACCTTCGTCGACGACGCCGTCACCGACGAACGCTTCGCCTACTACCTGGGGATCAACAACGTCCTCGGCCTCATCGGGGCGTTCGGTTCCCAACGGCTCGCGGACGAGCGGGTCCTGCTCGCCGCCTTCCGCCAGTTCCTCGGCACCGCCACCACCCTGGGATCCCCGCTGCCCGCCCAACTGCTGGCCGCACCGGTCCTGCGCTGCAAGGCCAACCTCCTGACCCGGCTGCACGGCCTCGACGAACTCGTCGGCCCGGTCGACACCCAGTCCGTCTACGTCACCATCGCCAATCCGTTGCGCTGACAGGAGTGCCCGCCATGCCCACCGACGACGGTACCGAGGACTCCCGGGACACCCTGGATCTCCAGCTGCCGGAGGAACTGGTGGCACTGATCGCCGAGGCGGACGGGGCGGGCGGACCGGAACCCGGCGAGGAGCTCCTCGACTCCCCGGGGTCCTGGGGACCGGTGGCCACCGGCTGCGGGGTCTTCCAGCTCGTACCCGTGTGCATCGAACGCGACCTCCCGCTCGTCAGCCGCTGGATGAACGATCCGGCCGTGGCGGCCTTCTGGGCGCTTGCAGGCCCCGAATCCGTCACCGCGGACCATCTGTGCGCCCAGCTCGACAGCGACGGACGCAGTGTGCCCTGCCTGGGCGTCCTCGGCGGCGTACCGATGAGCTACTGGGAGATCTACCGCGCGGACCTGGACCCACTGGCCCGCTACTACCAGGCACGCCCTCAGGACACCGGAATCCATCTGCTCATCGGCACGGTCGCCGACCGCGGCAGGGGGCTGGGCACCACCCTGCTCAAGGCCGTCGCCGACCAGGTGCTCGACCACCGTCCGTTGTGCGCGCGGGTCGTCGCCGAGCCCGACCTCCGCAACATCCCCTCCGTCTCCGCCTTTCTGAGCGCGGGCTTCCGCCTCGCCGCGGAGGTCGACCTCCCCGAGAAGAGAGCCGCCCTCATGATCCGCGAACGCGCCCTGCGGGGCCTGCTGTGAACGTACCCACCCCGAGGAGTCCTTGGTGACGAAAGCCGAACCACCCGCTGCCCCCGACCTCGAGGAGACCCCCGCACTGTTCGCCCCACCCGAGCTGAACCGCGAAGCCTGGGACCGGGCCGCCCGGCGCCTGCTCGCCAAGGCGCTCGGCGCCTTCGCCTACGAAGAGATCATCCAGCCGGTCCCGCGGTCCGGCGACGGCGACGACCTCCACACCCTCCGGCTCGACGACGGATCCACCCTCGCCTTCACCGCCCGCCGCGGAGCATACGGCCACTGGGGGGTCGACCCGGACTCCATCGAGCACGAGGCACGGCCCTTCGGCGACCCGCTCCGCTTCCTGATGCTCGCTCGCCGGCTGCTCGGCCTCGACGGAACGACCCTCGGCCATCTCGTGCGCGAACTCACCACCACACTCGCTGCCGACACCCGGCTCGACACCACCGCGCTCCCGGTCTCCCACCTCGCGGACCTCGACTACGCCGACATCGAAGGCCACCAGACCGGACACCCCTGGCTCGTCCTCAACAAGGGACGGCTCGGCTTCTCCCCCACCGACGCAGCCCGCTGGACCCCCGAGGCCCGCAGGCCCACTGCCCTCCCCTGGATCGCGGTCAGCACGGAACTCGCCGCCTACCGCGGAATCCCCGGTCTCGACACCCCCGGCCGGCTCTACGCCCGCGAACTCGACGAACCGGTACGTGCCGCCTTCGTCGCGCGGCTGCGCGAGCGCGGCCTGGACCCGGACAGTTACCTCTACCTGCCCGTGCACCCCTGGCAGTGGGGCGAGATCGTGCTGCCGCTGTTCGCCCCCGCCGTTGCCCACGACCTCATCGTGCCACTGCACACCGACGGCGACCTACGGCTGCCGCAGCAGTCCATCCGCACTTTCGTCAACACCAGCCGCCCGGACCGGCACACCGTCAAAATGCCGCTGTCCATCCTGAACACACTTGTGTGGCGCGGACTGCCGACCGAACGCACCCTCGCCGCACCCGCCGTCACCTCCTGGGTCCTCGGACTGCGCGACGCCGACCCCTTCCTGCGCGAGGAATGCGGCGTCATCCTCCTCGGCGAGGTCGCCTCGGTCACCGTCGAGCACCCCCTCTACGACCATCTGCCCGAAGTGCCCTACCAGTACAAGGAACTGCTCGGCGTGATCTGGCGGGAGCCGCTCCAGCCCCTGCTCGCCCCCGGTGAACGTGCCCGTACGCTCGCCTCCCTGCTGCACACCGATCCACAGGGGCGCGCCTTCACCGCCGAACTCGTCGAACGGTCCGGACTCGACCCCACCGTCTGGCTCCGCCGGCTCTTCGCCGCGCTGCTGCCACCGCTGCTGCGCTTCCTCTACCGCTACGGAACGGTCTTCTCCCCGCACGGCGAGAACGCCATCGTCGTCTTCGACGAACGGGACGTTCCGGTCCGCCTGGCGATCAAGGACTTCGTGGACGACGTCAACATCAGCGCCGAGTCACTGCCCGAACACGACTCCATGCCGGACGACGTACGCGCCGTACTGCTCACCGAGCCGCCCGCATTCCTCACCCAGTTCATCCACGCAGGGCTCTTCGTCGGCGTGTTCCGCTTCCTCGCCCCACTGTGCGAAGGACAACTCGGCGTACCCGAAGCGGAATTCTGGTCGCTCGTACGCGCCGAGATCCTGCGCCACCAGGCTCGCTTCCCCGAGCTCAAGGACCGCTACGAGACCTACGACCTGCTCACCCCGCGCATCGAGCGGCTCTGCCTCAACCGCAACCGGCTGCACCTCGACGGCTACCGAGACCGCTCCGAGCGCCCGCACGCCGCGGTCCACGGCACCGTGCCCAACCCGCTGCACCGTCTTTCCCGTCCCTGACCACTGATGTCAGTGGTGACCCGTAGGGTGGAACGGCTATGACGAAGCCCTCCCTCCCCGAGCTCCTCCACGCCGCCGTCTCCGCCGTCGGCGGTGTGGAACGGCCAGGCCAGGTCACGATGGCCGAATCCGTTGCCGAGGCCATCGGCGACGGCTCCCATCTGCTGATCCAGGCCGGCACCGGCACCGGAAAGTCCCTCGGCTACCTGGTCCCCGCCCTCGCGCACGGGGAGCGCGTGGTGGTGGCCACGGCGACCCTGGCCCTGCAGCGTCAGCTCGTCGAGCGCGACCTGCCCCGCACGGTCGAGGCGCTGCACCCGCTGCTGCGCCGCCGCCCCGAGTTCGCCATGCTCAAGGGCCGCTCGAACTATCTCTGCCTTCACCGGCTCCACGAAGGCGTTCCGCAGGACGACGAGGACGGCCTCTTCGACCCCTTCGAGGCCGCCGCGCCCACCAGCAAGCTCGGCCAGGACCTGCTGCGCATGCGCGACTGGGCCGACGAGACCGAGACCGGCGACCGCGACGACCTCACGCCCGGAGTCTCCGACCGCGCCTGGGCCCAGGTCTCCGTCTCCTCCCGCGAATGCCTGGGCGCCTCGAAATGCGCGTACGGCGCGGAGTGCTTCGCCGAGATGGCCCGCGAGCGCGCCAAGCTCTCCGAGGTCGTCGTCACCAACCACGCGCTCCTCGCCATCGACGCCATCGAGGGCGCACCGGTGCTGCCGCAGCACGAGGTGCTGATCGTCGACGAGGCCCATGAGCTGGTCTCCCGGGTCACCGGCGTCGCCACCGGCGAGCTCACCCCCGGCCAGGTCAACCGCGCCGTGCGTCGCGCCGCCAAGCTCGTCGACGAGAAGGCCGCCGACGCCCTGCAGACCGCCGCCGAGGGCTTCGAGCGGCTGATGGAGCTGGCCCTGCCCGGCCGCCTCGAGGAGATCCCCGAGGACCTCGGCTACGCCCTGATGGCGCTGCGCGACGCGGCCCGTACGGTCATCTCGGCCCTAGGCAACACCCGTGACAAGACCGTTCAGGAGGAGGACGCCGTGCGCAAGCAGGCCCTCGGCTCGGTCGAGACCGTCCATGACGTCGCCGAGCGGATCTGCCAGGGCTCCGAGTACGACGTGGTCTGGTACGAGCGGCACGATCCCCGCGGCGGAGCCGCATATCGACACAGTGGTGCCTCGCTGCGTGTCGCCCCGCTCTCCGTCTCCGGGCTGCTGCGCGAGAAGCTCTTCGAGGACCGTTCGGTCGTGCTGACCTCCGCCACCCTCAAGCTGGGCGGCGACTTCAACGGCGTCGGTGCCTCGCTCGGCCTCGCCCCCGAGGGCACGGCGACCGAGGATCAGCCGGTGTGGAAGGGCATCGACGTCGGCTCGCCCTTCGACTACCCCAAGCAGGGCATCCTGTACGTCGCCAGGCATCTGGCCACGCCCGGCCGCGAGGGCTCCCGGGGGGACATGCTGGATGAGCTTGCCGAGCTGGTGGAGGCGGCCGGCGGTCGCACGCTCGGCCTCTTCTCCTCGATGCGGGCCGCCCAGGCGGCGGCCGAGGAGCTGCGCGGCAGACTTGACAAGCCGATCCTGCTCCAGGGTGAGGAGACCCTGGGCGAGCTCATCAAGAACTTCGCCGCCGATCCGGAGACCTGCCTCTTCGGCACGCTCTCGCTCTGGCAGGGCGTGGACGTCCCCGGGCCGAGCTGTCAGCTGGTCGTCATGGACCGGATTCCGTTCCCGCGCCCCGACGACCCGTTGATGAGCGCCCGCCAGAAGGCGGTGGAGGAGGCCGGAGGCAATGGCTTCATGGCCGTCGCGGCCACGCACGCGGCCCTGCTGATGGCGCAGGGGGCGGGCCGGCTCGTACGGGCGACGGGGGACCGTGGTGTGGTCGCGATTCTCGATCCGCGGATCGCCACGGCGCGCTACGGCAGCTTTCTGCGGGCGTCACTGCCGGACTTCTGGTACACGACGGACCGTAACCAGGTCCGCAAATCGCTCGCGGCGATCGACGCGGCGGCGAAGGCAGAGGGTAAGTGAAGGCAGAGGGCACGTAGAGGGGCTGTGGGGAGTTGTACCTCCCCCAGCCTTCGTCCGGGGTACCGCCGGGCGAGCGTAGTGACGGGGGCACCCCCAGGCCCGAAGGGCTGTGGGGGCGGGTGGGCACAACCCGGCACACCGGCCCGCACCCGACGGGTCTCGGTGATGGGCACTGCAAGGCATCAGCGGCGCTGCCGCGGGCACAGCAGGGCCCCGGGACCGGCGCAGTGGGTCCCGGGGCCGTTCAGGGGCGGCGAGGGTTTCACACCCGCCGCAGCACCGCCACCACCTTGCCGAGGATGGTGGCTTCGTCACCGGGGATCGGCTGGTACGCGGAGTTGTGCGGCAGCAGCCACACATGGCCGTCCTCGCGCTTGAAGCGCTTGACCGTGGCCTCGCCGTCCAGCATCGCGGCGACGATGTCGCCGTTCTCCGCGACCGGCTGGCGGCGGACCGTCACCCAGTCCCCGTCGCAGATGGCCGCCTCGATCATCGAGTCGCCGACGACCTTGAGTACGAAGAGTTCGCCGTCTCCGACGAGCTGGCGGGGGAGCGGGAACACGTCCTCGACCGACTCCTCCGCGAGGATGGGGCCGCCGGCCGCGATCCGGCCGACGAGCGGGACGTACGACGCGGCGGGCTTGCCGGTGGTGTCGGTGGGCTGTGTGCTGGGCTGGTCGGAGCCGCGCACCTCGTACGCCCGGGGGCGGTGCGGGTCGCGGCGCAGGAAGCCCTTGCGCTCCAGCGCCATCAGCTGGTGGGCGACGGACGACGTGCTGGAGAGGCCCACCGCCTGGCCGATCTCCCGCATGGACGGTGGGTAACCCCGGCGCTGCACGGAGTCCCGGATGACTTCGATGACCCGCCGCTGGCGGTCCGTGAGGCCGGAGCTGTCAGCGCGGATCCCGGGAGGTCGGCCGGGCAGGGAGCGCGTGGGCTTGGGCCCCTCCGGATTCGTGATCGCGTCATTCATGGCATGCACCGGCTCGAGTCGGTTCTGGGAGCGGTCCTGGGCAGTGATGGTGGCACTGTCTGCGGTGGTGGTCACGGCGGCCCCTCTCGAAATGTTCTCCCTAGCTGGACAACGGTAGTTGCTTTCGAAAGGTTGCGCCAAACACACGTTCGAGTGAAAAATCGCGGAAAGTCCGCCGTGGATGTCTTTTCAGGTGTATGAGCGGCCCTTGATGTGATGCGGCCGAAACGCAATTCGGTGCATTACGGTACCCCGTGAAGCGCGCGTTCGCGCCTTCAGTGTGTCATCCGGCGGCCCCGAATCCCGGCAGCGACGGCATTTCCCGTACCCTCGTGGCCGGCCCTCCGCTGCCGGGGGCGCGTGACACGCGCAGGGGTCCCGAGGGCGGCGAAACACCAGATCTAGTGGTTGGATTGGCCGCGCAACCCACAAGTTGTGGTGGCGGTCCGGGAGGGCCTCCGGGATCGCCTATGCTTGTGGCTGCTTCGCGGGCCCTCTCCGGGGCCCACCGAGGCTATTTCGTCGTGCTTGTAAGGAGGGATGGAACCATGCACTGCCCCTTCTGCAGGCACCCCGACAGCCGCGTGGTCGACAGTCGCACCACCGACGACGGCACCTCGATCCGCAGGCGCCGCCAGTGCCCCGACTGCTCCCGCCGTTTCACCACGGTGGAGACCTGCTCGCTGATGGTGGTCAAGCGCAGTGGCGTGACCGAGCCCTTCAGCCGCACCAAGGTCATCAACGGTGTGCGCAAGGCGTGCCAGGGCCGGCCCGTCACCGAGGACGCCCTCGCCCAGCTCGGCCAGCGCGTCGAGGAAGCGGTGCGCGCCACCGGAAGCGCCGAGCTGACCACGCACGACGTGGGCTTGGCCATACTCGGCCCCCTGCGGGAGCTCGACCTCGTCGCATACCTGCGCTTCGCGTCCGTGTACCGGGCGTTCGACACACTCGAAGACTTCGAGGCCGCCATCGCGGAACTCCGCGAGCGGCGGCCCTCCGCGGAAACACCCGGCGGCAGCACGCCCGGAGCGACCCCCGAGGTCCCCGTGCCCGCCACCGCCGCCGACTGACAGTCGGCCCCTCTCGGGGACCGGTCGGCCGACGGCGGACACAGACCTGCCGTGAGCGCTGTGTGTGGCGCCCGCGGTAACAGACAGAACACCGTGCCATGGGAAGAACTGGGCACTTGAGGGCGTTTTTGCCCGTATATGGGAGGCGGCATGACAGAGACGACGAGCGGCCCGGCACGAGGCTCCCGCTCCAAGGGATCCAAGGCCGCAGCGGCCCGGCAGGGTTTGCAGATCGAGCGCATCCACACCACCCCCGGCGTGCACCCGTACGACGAGGTGGTCTGGGAGCGCCGTGACGTCGTCATGACCAACTGGCGCGACGGCTCGGTCAATTTCGAGCAGCGCGGCGTTGAGTTCCCCGAGTTCTGGTCGGTGAACGCGGTCAACATCGTCACCAGCAAGTACTTCCGCGGCGCCGTCGGCACCCCCCAGCGCGAGACCGGTCTCAAGCAGCTGATCGACCGCATCGTGAAGACCTACCGCAAGGCCGGCGAGGACCACGGCTACTTCGCCTCCCCCGCCGACGCCGAGATCTTCGAGCACGAGCTGGCCTACGCCCTCCTCCACCAGATCTTCAGCTTCAACTCCCCGGTCTGGTTCAACGTCGGCACGCCCCAGCCCCAGCAGGTCTCCGCCTGCTTCATCCTGTCCGTCGACGACTCCATGGAGTCGATCCTCGACTGGTACAAGGAAGAGGGCATGATCTTCAAGGGCGGCTCCGGCGCCGGCCTGAACCTCTCCCGCATCCGCTCCTCCAAGGAGCTCCTCTCCTCCGGCGGCAACGCCTCCGGCCCGGTCTCCTTCATGCGAGGCGCCGACGCCTCCGCGGGAACGATCAAGTCGGGCGGCGCCACCCGCCGCGCCGCCAAGATGGTCATCCTCGACGTCGACCACCCCGACATCGAGGACTTCATCGAGACCAAGGTCAAGGAGGAGGAGAAGATCCGCGCCCTCCGTGACGCGGGCTTCGACATGGACCTCGGCGGCGAAGACATCACGTCCGTCCAGTACCAGAACGCCAACAACAGCGTCCGCGTGAACGACGAGTTCATGAAGGCGGTCGAGTCCGGCTCCACGTTCGGCCTGCGCGCCCGTATGACCGGCGAGGTCATCGAGGAGGTCGACGCCAAGGCGCTCTTCCGCAAGATGGCCGAGGCCGCCTGGGCCTGCGCCGACCCGGGCATCCAGTACGACGACACCATCAACCACTGGCACACCTGCCCCGAGTCCGGCCGCATCAACGGCTCGAACCCGTGCAGCGAGTACATGCACCTGGACAACACGTCCTGCAACCTCGCCTCGCTGAACCTGATGAAGTTCCTCAAGGACGACGGCAAGGGCAACCAGTCCTTCGACGTCGAGCGCTTCGCCAAGGTCGTCGAGCTCGTCATCACCGCGATGGACATCTCCATCTGCTTCGCCGACTTCCCGACCCAGAAGATCGGCGAGAACACCCGCGCCTTCCGTCAGCTCGGCATCGGCTACGCCAACCTCGGCGCCCTGCTGATGGCCACCGGCCACGCCTACGACTCCGACGGCGGCCGCGCCCTCGCCGGTGCCATCACCTCCCTGATGACCGGTATGTCGTACAAGCGCTCCGCCGAGCTCGCCGCGGTCGTCGGCCCGTACGACGGCTACGCCCGCAACGCCGAGCCGCACCTGCGCGTCATGAAGCAGCACGCCGACGCCAACACCAGGGCCGTCCGCATGGACGACCTGGACACCGCGGTCTGGGCCGCCGCCACAGAGGCCTGGCAGGACGTGATCCGCCTCGGCGAGAAGAACGGCTTCCGCAACTCCCAGGCCTCCGTCATCGCCCCGACCGGCACCATCGGTCTCGCGATGTCCTGCGACACCACCGGCCTCGAGCCCGATCTCGCCCTGGTCAAGTTCAAGAAGCTGGTCGGCGGCGGCTCGATGCAGATCGTCAACGGCACCGTCCCGCAGGCCCTGCGCCGCCTCGGCTACCTCGAGGAGCAGATCGAGGCGATCGTCGCCCACATCGCCGAGCACGGCAATGTGATCGACGCCCCCGGCCTGAAGCACGAGCACTACGAGGTGTTCGACTGCGCCATGGGCGAGCGCTCCATCTCCCCGATGGGCCACGTCCGCATGATGGCGGCCATCCAGCCGTGGATCTCCGGCGCGCTGTCGAAGACCGTGAACATGCCGGAGTCCGCCACCGTCGAAGAGGTCGAGGAGATCTACTTCGAGGCGTGGAAGATGGGCGTAAAGGCATTGGCCATTTACCGCGAAGGCTCGAAGGTCGGCCAGCCCCTCTCCGCGAAGAAGAAGGAAGAGGCGAAGGCCGAGAAGGCCGTCGAGCCGACCAAGGTCGAGAAGGTCGTCGAGTACCGCCCGGTCCGCAAGCGCCTCCCGAAGGGCCGTCCCGGCATCACCACCTCCTTCACGGTCGGCGGCGCCGAGGGCTACATGACCGCCAACTCCTACCCGGACGACGGTCTGGGTGAGGTCTTCCTGAAGATGTCCAAGCAGGGCTCGACCCTCGCGGGCATGATGGACGCCTTCTCCATCGCCGTCTCAGTCGGTCTGCAGTACGGCGTCCCGCTGGAGACGTACGTCTCGAAGTTCACCAACATGCGCTTCGAGCCGGCCGGCATGACGGACGACCCGGACGTGCGGATGGCACAGTCGATCGTCGACTACATCTTCCGCCGCGTGGCGCTGGACTTCCTTCCCTTCGAGACCCGCTCGGCGCTCGGCATCCACTCCGCCGAGGAGCGCCAGCGCCACCTGGAGACCGGCTCGTACGAGCTGATCGAGGACGAGGTCGACGTCGAGGGCCTGGCCCAGTCCGCCCCGATCCAGACGGAGAGCCCGAAGGCCGTCGCCGCGAAGGCTCCGGAGGCCGCGAACCCCGCGCCGAAGGAGGCCCACACCTCGGCGGAGCTCGTCGAGATGCAGCTCGGCATCAGCGCTGACGCGCCGCTGTGCTTCTCCTGTGGCACGAAGATGCAGCGCGCGGGCAGCTGCTACATCTGCGAGGGCTGCGGCTCGACCAGCGGCTGCAGCTGATCTTCACTCTGAGCGGTGAACTCTGAGGCGGGATGTGGACTTTCGGGTCCGCATCCCGCTTCTTTTGCCAGTGGACCCTGCTGGGCTATTGGCATGAGGTGTGTCGGTTGTGCCGTCGCCATGGACGCGGCCGGCGGCCCCTTCCGGATCCCTGGACCGCGGTGCACGGGACGGAGCGGGATGTCTTCGGTGACGCGGCCTACGGGGCGGCGCTGCCCATGAGCCGGGCGAAGTCCGCCGGGTCGGTGTCGAATCCGCGGAGTGCCGGGCGGAACCTCCACTCGCCGGAGCCGTCCCGGGTGAACTCCGCGACGGTCGCGGCGGTGGAATCCGGCACACCGGCGAAGTCGTGGAGGGCGAGGTCGGTGTAGCCCTCGCGTATGCGGATGCCGCTGTTCGCTATGGCGCCGAAGGTCGTGCGACCGGCCCGCTGCTGGATGAAGACCCCGACCACGACGCGCGTGTACGCCGGGGACAGCCGGTCCAGCTCCAGTGTCATGACCTCGTCGTAGCCGAAGCCCTGGCCGGTGCGGCTCTCCCTGTTCAGGGTGATCGTGCCGTCGGGGGAGCGACTGCCGGCGTGCACCAGCTGGACCGGGTCGCCGTGCGGGGCGGCCGCGGGATAGACGGCGGCGACGAGGTCGAGGTCATGGACCGGGTTGCCGGATGGACTGGGGTCCCACCGCAGCGCAACCTCGACCTTCCCGAACCCCTTGCTGAGACCGCTCACCTGACGTCCTCTCCCCTGTGACGAAACGGGCCGCTGGAGAACAGTCTCTCCCGCAAGATCACCCGCCCGCTGCCGTATTGCTTGTTAGCTATTTAGCGAAGATGTTAAATACCCGTCATGACAGGAACGGACGATGAGATCAGCGTGTTCCGCGCGCTGGCCGACCCGACCCGGCGGCAGATCCTGGAGGATCTGCGCCCGGGCGAACTGGCCGCGGGCGAGATCGCGAGCAGGTTCCCGATCAGCGGGCCGTCGGTCTCGCGTCATCTCGGCGTACTCAAGTCGGCTGGGCTCGTCCATGAACGGCGCGACGGGAACCGGATCCTCTACTCACTGGCCGAGGAGCGGCTCGCGGCGTCGGTCGGCAGGTTTCTGAGCGCGGTCTGCCCCGAGCAGATCGTGCTGCGCAGGGGGAGGAAGAAGTAAATGATCACACCGGCACTGGCGAGTGTCATCGAACGGCGGCTCCTGGTGAACTACCGGGTGGAGCCCGAGTACGCCGCCGCTCTGCTGCCCGCGCCGCTTCGCCCGCAGCTGGTGAACGGCTGGGCGGTCGCGGGAATCTGTCTCCTGCGGCTGGGGGACACCCGGCCCCGCTGGGCGCCCGGCGGCACCGGACTGCGCAGCGAGAACGCCGCGCACCGCATATCCGTCGAGTGGGACGGGCCCGAGGGCATCGAGACCGGCGTCTACATCCCGCGCCGGGACAGCGGTTCGCGCCTGAACGTGCTGGCGGGCGGCCGGGTGTTCCCGGGTCGGCACGGCGCAGCGGTGTTCGACGTCCGCGAGAGCCCGCGGGAGGTCCGGATCGCGTACCGGACCAAGGACGGCTCCACGAGCGTGAGCGTCGCGGCCGAGGCGACGGACGAGCTGCGCGGCAGCGAGCTCTTCATGGACGTGGACGCCGCTTCGGAGTTCTTCCGGCAGGGCGCGCGGGGGCTGTCCCCGGCCCGCGGCGGCCGCCGACTGGACGGTATGGAACTGCGCACGGACGCCTGGCGGGTGGAGCCCGCCGAGGTGCGCTCGGTCAGCTCGTCGTTCTTCGGTGACCCGGACCGCTTCCCGCCCGGTACCGCCCGGCTGGACTGCGCCCTGCTGATGCGCGACGTGCCCGCGCGGTGGGAGGCGTTCCCCGCGCTGCCGGACGGGGTCAGTGCGGAATGCGGCGTGGCGGCCGCGCGCTGAGGACCTCGTCGCGGAAGAGCGCGATGGCGCTGCTCACTTGCCGGATGAGGTGGGTGTCCTCGATGCGGTCGAGGTAGAGGCAGCGGCGGGCCAGACCGTCGAGTTCGAAGGCGAAGTACAGCGACATGAGGGGATTGACGAACAGCTCACTGCCCCGCGTGCGGTCCGTGAACTGGACGTCTCCGAAAGCGCCTTGGACCGCTGCCGCTATCGAACCGTTCACGATGCTGGGGTGTTCCGGGGTGTTGGCCTGCGCATGGGCGACCGCGTCCACGAAGAGCGCGCCCTCGCGGGTCGTACGGGAGACGGAGAAGGCGCCGAGGTAGGCGCCGTCGCGTTCGAGGGCAGCGATGTTCTCGAGGACGAGGCCGTGGCTCACTCCGTGGTACGCGTCGACGCCGAAGCCGATGGACAGGACGAGCTTCTCGGTGACGCCGGCGATGTCCAGTCCGGCGAGGGCGCCGACGCTGGTGAGGTCTTCCTCGGGCGTGCCGAGCCCCGATTCGTCTCCGCGCATCAGGATGTCCGTACCGCCGTCGACGAGGACGACGGCGTCGATGGCGTAGTGCTCGATCAGCGCGCGGTAGGCGGCGCGCAGCGGCTGCACCCCCACGCGGGCGAAGGCGTGCACGGTGCCCGGGTAGCCGTGGAGGGCGAGCCACCGGGCGAGGGTGCGCTCGGGGAAGTAAGCCTGGTGGGGTGCCGCATCAGGGGTGACGGCAGCGATGTCGGGGGCGAGCCAGGAGTCGGGCGGGAGGCCCTCGATCGCGGCGAACGAGAGATTGGCGAGGTGCACCTCCTTGCCCTGGTGGAGGAGGGAGAGTGCCACGGGGAGCCCGGAGTAGATGTCGAAGCCGCCACCCGCGCCGGCGACGAGGATGCGCTGGGCCTCGTGCAGGCGGTCGAAGAGCGGATTGGTGTGCAGCGCGGTCATGGCGGTCATTGGAGCACGTCGTGGAGTGATGAGCAGTTGGATGTTCATGCGTACTTCGTATGGATCCAGGGCCGTACGATGGCGCGGTGCTGGTCAAGTGGATTCGCTGCACCGTGGTGGACCGTCGCGGTTTCGAACGGGGACAGCGAAAGTGGGCGGGGCTGCTGGGCGAACCGGGTTTCCGGGGGCAGAGCGGCGGTTGGAGCCGGGAGCGGCCGGAGGAGGCCCATGTGTTCTCCTTCTGGGAGAGCCGGGCGTTCTACGACTCCTTCATGGCGCGCTCGCACGACCGGCTCGCCGCTGCTCAGTCGGGGACGTATCGGAACATGCGGATCGGGCTGTTCGACCACCGCTTCGATGTGAAGACCGGCTTCGAGCCGCGCTTCACGGACGCGGATGTCGTCCGTGTCGCGCACTGCAAGGTGCGGCCGGACCGCAGTGATCACTTCGCGCTGATGCAGGAGAAGGTCTGGAATCCCGCGATGGCGGGGTCTCCGGGCATGGTGCGCGGGCTGTTCGGGGAGGCGCCGGGGGAGGACGAGTTCCTGGTGCTGTCGATGTGGTGGTCCGCCGCCGAGCATGGCAAGTACCGCGTGGAGCGGGTGGAGCGGCTCTCGCTGCGCGCGCAGACGTCGGCGGATGTCGTGTCTCTGTCAGGGGCCGTCGTCGACCTCGAGGCGTCTTGGACCGTCTGAGCCGGAGCGCGGGAGGCCGGACCAAGGCGGACGGCTGCTCGAATCGGCCGGAACCGAGCACTAGGGTTTCTGCATGGCACGACCGCGGCGCATCGTCCTTCTCCGGCACGGCGAGTCCGAGGGCAACGCGGACGACACGGTGTACGAACGCGTGCCGGACCATGCGCTCCGGCTCACCGGGACGGGGTGGCGTCAGGCCCGGGAGACGGGCGAGCGGCTGAGGGAGCTGTTCGGCGGCGAGCGCGTCAGCGTGTACGTATCTCCCTACCGGCGGACGCACGAGACGTTCCGGGCCCTGGGGCTCGACCCCGCTCTGGTACGGGTCAGGGAGGAGCCGCGGCTGCGCGAGCAGGACTGGGGGAACTGGCAGGACCACGAGGACGTGCAGCTGCAGAAGGAGTACCGCGACTCCTACGGCCACTTCTTCTACCGGTTCGCGCAGGGCGAGTCGGGGGCCGATGTGTACGACCGGGTGGGGTCCTTCCTGGAGAGCCTCTACCGGAGCTTCGAGGCCCCGGACCATCCGCCGAACGTCCTGCTGGTCACGCACGGCCTGACCATGCGGTTGTTCTGCATGCGCTGGCTCCACTGGTCGGTGGCCGAGTTCGAATGCCTGTCCAATCCGGGCAATGGCGAGACCCGGATGCTGGAGCTCGGGGAGGACGGCCGGTACCGGCTCGACCGGCCCTTCGAGCGCTGGCGGGACCCGGAACCGTACGACACCAGCGGATAGAGTGGCTGAGCGATGACGTCCGACTCAGCTCTCGAAACGCCCGGCCGCCGCTTCGAACGCGCTCTGGCCAGTCTGCGTGGTCTGTCCGTGGGCGATGCCCTTGGCTCCCAGTTCTTCGTACCGTCCAACCATCCCCTGCTCAAGCGGCGCGAGCTGCCGCCCGGCCCCTGGCAGTGGACCGACGACACCGAGATGGCCTGCTCGGTGCTGGCCGTGCTCGCGGAGCACGGCCGTATCGATCAGGACGCGCTCGCCCGCTCCTTTGCCGAGCACCACGACTTCGACCGGGGCTACGGCCCGGCCGTGAACAGGATGCTGCGGTTGATCAGGGAGGGCGGCGACTGGCGCGAGCTCGCCGCCGCGCTCTTCCAGGGCCAGGGGTCGTGGGGCAATGGCGCCGCGATGCGGATCGCGCCGCTCGGCGCCTGGTACGCGGGCGATCCCGAGCAGGCCACGCATCAGGCCGAGATCTCCTCCTACACCACGCATCAGCACCGTGAGGCCGTCGTGGGCACGATGGCGGTGGCCGCGGCGGCCGCGCTGGCGGCCGCCCCGGAGGGGCCGCCCGCTGCGGAGGAGCTGCTGGACGGGGTGATCGCCCTGGTGCCGCGGAGCGCGGTCGGCGCCGGGCTGCGCCGTGCCCGGGACATGCTCGACTACGACGACATCACGACGGTCGCCGCCGTGCTGGGCTGCGGCCGCCGCACCAGTGCTCATGACACGGTGCCGTTCGCGCTGTGGTCGGCGGCGCGCGGGCTCGGCGATTTCGAGCGGGCCTTCTGGACCACCGCGCAGGTGGGCGGGGATGTCGACACGACGTGCGCGATCGTGGGCGGAGTGGTCGCGGCGGCGGCCGCCGGAGCGCCCCCCGAGTCCTGGCTGGCCGGCACCGAGGCGTTGCCCGACTGGATTCCGGCCGGGGCAGCCTGACGAGGCACCCGGGCCCTTTGTCACGATCCTGCCACAGCCCGGTTCCGGACACGTCGATTCCGCCGGGTCCGGTTAGCCTTTCGGCCACGCCGCCCCGCTGATCATCAACGGCGGCGCCGACGATTCACCGGGCCCCGCACCTCCGCGGACACTGCCGCGTGCGACTGCCCGGCGGGGAGGGGTCCCGTGACCGAGACACCGGCCACACCGCCGAAGGCACCAGTGCCGCCGGCAGTGCACCACACGCAGCAGCAGGTGCCCCAGCAGTGGGTGTACGTGAAGAGTGAGCCTCCGCAGTGGCTCACCGACATACGCGCCGCGCCGCCCGCGGCGATCCGCCCCGCCACACTCTGGTCGGTTCTGGCGACCGCGGTGCTCAGCGCCCTGCTGCTGGGCGAGGGGCTGGGCCTGAACCTGCTCTTCGTGGCGGTGCCCGCCGCGCTCGCGGCGTATTTCGCGGCCCGGGCGGCAGGCCGCCGTCCGCGGCCCTGGACGCTGGCCTGGGCGCTCGGCGGACTGGCGCTGCTCGTCGTGCCGGCGCTGCGCGACGCCGGATGGCCGACGTTCCTCGCCGTGGTCTCCGCGCTGGCGCTCGGCTCGCTCGTCCTGCACGGCGGTCGCACCTGGCCCGGGGTGCTGATGGGCTCGGTGGGGCTGCTCGGCTCGGTCGGCTCAGGCATGGCCTGGGCCTGGCGGGGACTGCGCGAGCGTGCGCACGGCAGCCGCGACCGCTGGGGTCCGGTAGTGCGTACCACCGCGGTGGCGGTGCTGCTGCTGGTCGTGTTCGGAGCTCTTTTCGCGGGCGCCGACGCCGCCTTCGCGGATCTGCTCGGCGGCTTCGTCCCCGAGGTGTCGGTGGCGGACGGGCCCTGGCGCTTCTTCCTCTTCCTGCTGGGCCTGATCGGCGCGCTGGCGGCCGCGCGCACCGCGGCCGCCCCGGTGCGCTGGGACCGCCTCAAGGTGCGCAGGGGCCGGGCACGCGGCCGTACCGAGTGGGCGCTGCCGCTGATCGTGCTCGACCTGCTCTTCGCTGCCTTCAACGCGGTTCAGCTCGCCGTCCTCTTCGGCGGTTACGACAAGGTGCTGCGGGAGACGGGACTGACCTATTCCGAGTACGCGCGTCAGGGCTTCTGGCAGCTGCTCTGGGCCACCCTCCTCACTCTTCTCGTCATCGCGCTCGCGCTGCGCCGGTCCCCGCGCGACGGCGCTCGCGACCGGGTGCTGGTCCGCGCCGTGCTGGGGTCGCTGTGTGCGCTCACGCTGATCGTGGTGGCCTCCGCGCTGCGCCGTATGGACCTCTATGTCGAGGCGTACGGGCTGACCCGGCTGCGGATCTCCGTGACCGCCATGGAGCTGTGGCTGGGGCTGGTGATCGTTCTGATCATGGCGGCCGGTGTGTGGGGCGCCCGCTGGCTGCCGCGCGCGGTGGGAGCGAGCGCGGCCGCGGCGGTCCTGGCCTTCGGGCTGGTCTCGCCGGACGGACTGGTCGCCGAGCAGAACGTCGAACGCTTCAGGTCCAGCGGAAAGATCGACCTGAACTATCTGCAGGAGCTGTCCGCCGACGCCGTACCCGCGCTCTACGAACTGCCGGAGCCGTATCGTTTCTGCGCACTGCGGGGCACAGCCGAGCGCCTGGAGGAGGACAAGGAGCCCTGGTACGCCGCCAGCCTCGGCGAGGCACGGGCCCGGGAGCTCCTGCGCGAGCGCCCGCTCACGGCGAGCGTCGGCTGCGCGGAGCTCGGACTGGACGAGGAGCGCTATCTCTTCTGATGCCACTGCCGGGCCGTCCGCTCCCGGACGACCCGGCATGCGCGGAGTCCTGTGCGTGCTCCGCCTCAGACGGCGCCGTGTCCCGGCGTGCCCGCCGCGCCGCTGAGGGCCTCCAGGTCGCTCTTGCGGACCTTGATGACGAACAGCGCCATGAGGAAGGCGAGGCCCACCAGCCCCACGCCGGCCCAGAACGAGGTGGCGATGCCCTCCGCGAGCACCCGGTGGCCCCACGGCGGAGGCAGCTCGTGCGTCTTGGCGAAGGCCGCCTGCTGCGCGGGAGTCGCCTTGGCAAGGAAGGACGGCAGCTGCCGTTCGGCCTCGTCGCGGCCGGCGGTGCCGAAGACCGTCATCAGAATCGAAAGCCCCAGGGAGCCGCCCACCATCTGTGCGGCGTTGAGCAGGCTGGAGGCTGCCCCCGACTCGTGCTGGGCCACCCCGGACACCGCGGTAAGCGTCACGGTCACGAACACCAGGCCCATGCCGAAGCCGAAGAGCAGCATCGGCCCGAGCACGCCGCCGAGATAGGTGCTCCCCGGGTCGATCGCGGTCAGCCAGGCCATGCCCGACCCGGTGAACACCGTGGCTCCGGTCAGGAAGGGCTTCGGGCCGAACACGGGCAGCAGTTTCGACGAGATCCCGGCCGCTGTCACGACCATCACCGTCACCGGCAGGAAGGCCAGGCCGGACTCGATCGGGTCGTAGTCCAGGACGTTCTGCACGAAGAGCACGATGAAGAAGAACATTCCGAACATCGCAGCGGACAGGCTCATCATGATCAGGTACGTGCCGGAGCGGTTGCGGTCGGCGAACATCCGCAGCGGCGTGATCGGTTCGCGCGCACGCCGCTCGATGAGGACGAACGCCGTGAGCAGCACGACGGCCGCGCCGAACGCCGCGAGGGTGAGCCCGTTCCGCCAGCCGTCGTCGGCGGCGCGGATGAACCCGTACACCAGGGAGGCCATACCGGCCGTCGAGGTGAGCGCGCCGGTGATGTCGAACCGTCCCGGGTGGCGCTCCGACTCGTTGATGAACAAGGGGGAGAGCACGGCGACCAGGATGCCGATCGGCAGATTGACGTAGAACACCCAGCGCCAGTCCAGCCACTGGGTGAGCATGCCGCCGGCCAGCAGGCCGATGGCGGCGCCGCTGGCGGAGACCGCGGCGAAGATTCCGAACGCCCGGTTGCGCTCAGGACCTTCGGGGAACGTGGTGGTGATGAGGGCCAGCGCGGTCGGTGAGGCGATGGCGCCGCCGACGCCCTGCAGCGCCCGGGCGGCAAGCATCTGCCAGGGCTCCTGGGCGATACCGCACAGCAGCGAGGCGGCGGTGAAGAGCAGCACGCCCGTGATGAACACCCGCCTGCGGCCGAGGATGTCGCCCGCGCGACCGCCGAGCAGCAGCAGCCCGCCGAAGGCGAGCGTGTAGGCGTTGACCACCCAGGAAAGCTGAGTGGTGGTGAAGGACAGCGCTTCCTGGATGTGAGGGAGCGCGATATTCACAATCGTGGTGTCCAGGACCACCATGAGCTGCAGCGCGGCGATGACGGTGAGGGCGATCCCGGGGCGACCCTGCCTTCGGGCGGTGCCGGGCTGTCCTGGAGCGGTTAACTGAGAGGTTGTCACTAGGGGTCCCCCGCAAGTTCGTTAGTGAACGAGTCCGTTCACTGTCACGTCAAAGGTAGAGAGTGCCAGACAATGAACGCAAGCGTTCACTAGTGCCCCGTCCCCCAACGGAGAGAAAATGATGGTTACTTCGCGCTGGACCGCCGCTCCGGACGCGCGACCGCCCCTGCTGCGCCGCCGTGGACCCGTGCTCGAACGGGCCATCCTGGAAGCGGCCCTGGAACAGCTGAGCACCGTCGGCTGGAACGGCCTCACCATGGAGGGCGTCGCGGCCGGCGCACAGACCGGCAAGGCCGCCGTGTACCGCCGCTGGCCGTCCAAGGAGGACCTGGTCGCCGACGCCCTGCGGGCCGGGCTGCCCGGCTTCGACGAGGCACCCGACCGCGGCAGCGTGCGCGAGGACCTCTACCAGCTGTGCCGGCAGTTGCGCGACACGATGTTCTCGAGACCCGGATTCGCACTGCGCTCAGTCCTTTACGAATGCGACAGTGCGGCCGCCGAACGCTTCCAGAGCCTGATCCTGCGGCAGGTGGTCGAACCCTCCGTGCAACTCGTCAAGGCGGTCGTGGACCGTGGGATCGCACGCGGAGAAGTACGTCCCGACGCCGCTGCCGACCTGGTTTTCGATGTGATTCCGGGCCTCATGATGTACCGGTCGAAGGTGTGCGGCAGTGAATGGCCGGACGAAGACCTCGCCAGGATGATCGATCACGTCATGATGCCCCTGCTGCGCCCCTGCGGCGGCTGACTGCGCTGGGGGCCGAGCCGGGGTGTCGCGCGCGGCCCCGGCGGCGTACCCTGTCTGGCGCCATGCCGTACGAACCACCCACCCACACCGTTGAGCGCTCGATACGCGCCACCACCGGAGCCCGAATCATCGCCGGTGTCGACGAGGTCGGGCGAGGAGCGTGGGCCGGTCCTGTCACGGTGTGCGCGGCCGTCACCGGGCTGCGCCGGCCCCCCGCCGGGCTGACCGACTCCAAACTGATCACTCCGAAGCGCCGTACGGAGCTGGCCGGACAGTTGGAGGAGTGGGTCACCGCGCACGCGCTCGGCCATGCCTCCCCGGAAGAGATCGACGGTATGGGGATGACCGCGGCCCTGCGGCTCGCGGCCGAGCGGGCGCTGGAGGGGCTGCCGGTACGCCCCGACGCGGTGATCCTCGACGGCAAGCACGACTACCTCGGCGAACCCTGGCAGGTCCGTACGGTCATCAAGGGTGACCGATCCTGCGTCGTGGTCGCCGCCGCCTCGGTCATCGCCAAGGTGCGGCGCGACGCGATGATGGCCGAACTGGGCGAGGAATACGCCGCGTTCGACTTCGCCGCCAACGCCGGCTACCCGTCGCCGGCGCACAAGGCGGCGCTGGAGCAGTGGGGGCCGACCCCCCACCACCGGCTCTCCTGGTCCTATCTGGACGCGCTGCCCCAGTGGCGGCACCTCAAGAAGGTTCGCATCTCAGCGGAGGCGGCAGCACTGGAAAGCGGGGGCCAGCTCGGCTTCGACTTCTGAAACCGCCCCGCCGTGGCGGGGCGAACCCACCCGGAACACACTAAGTGCCGACCCGCTGATGCCCGCCACAGCGGCGTTTGATAGACATCCACTCATGCCTCTCATCCCCGAGGAGCCTCAGATTCACGAGAGTGCCCAGGGTCCCCGTGTCACACCGGCCACCGGCCGCAGCACGCCGACCCCTCGCCCCGTACCCGGTCCGCGCCCCGCGGCCGCGCCGCGCCCCGGACGCCCGGGACCCGGTCCCGCCAGGCCGACGACCCCGGCGCAGCGGACGAACTCTTCCGCCGCCCAGCCCTCCGCGGCGCGGCCGGAGAATCGTTCCGTTCCGCAGATCCAGCTGATCCCCGCCCCGGTGGACGGAGCGCTCGACGCCGCCGACGAGGCCGTCGACCTGCTCCTGGACTCCGGCCGAGCGCCCGGCGACATCCTGGTGCTCACCACCGGTGAGCAGCACCCCTGGGCCGCGCACGAGCTGTCCTTCGGCGAAGCCGCCTACTGGGCCCAGCAGGACGCCCGCGACGACGTCTTCTACGCCGACGCCGCCGCGGCGGGCCGTGCCGCCCCCCGGCCGGTGGTGGTCGTCGCGGTCAACGGCGGCGGTGACGACGCCGCGGCCCGCGCGCTGCCCCAGGCGCTGACGCGAGCCGGGACGCTGCTCATCGTGTGCGGCGACCCGCAGCGGATCAACACGCTGCTGGGCGCGGGCGTCTGAATCCTGTCGTCGCACCCGGGCTGGAGGACAGACCTCCAGCCCGCCCGGCGCCGGCGGCCCCGGCCCGAGCATCTGTGCTCAGCGCGCAGCCGTGCGGAGCAGCACCTCGGGCGCACCGCCCCCGGTGCGCAGCAGGCCGATCTCGGCGTCGGCTGCCGTGTCCCCCAGCTCGACGGGCCGGGACACGGAGCTGGGGCTGCGGCCGCCCCGTCCCTCACCGAGCACCTGCCAGCCCCCGCCGGTCAGCGTGATGTACGCGCCGCACCGCAGCCCGTGCAGGGTGCAGGCGTCCCGCAGTCCCCACATCCAGGCCCCGTCCTCCTCGGTCCATCTCTCATCGCCCTCGCGGCAGTAGAGCAGCACCGCGGTGCGTACGGGCGAGCGGCGGCGCAGATCGTGCGGGATCACCCGGCGCAGATGCGCGAGCAGCGCGTTGCGGAACTCCCAGCCGTCGGCGGGGACGCGGCGCCGGGTGAACGACGCGCTTGCCGTGATTCGTTCCTCGTGGTCGAGCACGGCGACGACGGCTGTCGTCGCCGTGGGCCGGTGCCGGGAGTGCAGACCGCTGACCACTTCGCGAGGGTTCCGCAACAACGGGACCCCGGCTGCGGCCCACTCGGCAGGCTCCAGCATCCTGGCCAGCCGGCTCGCGGAGTTGCCGACGGCGGACACCGCCGACGCTGCGGACGGAGCGAATCCGAAGGTCACGATCCTCCCTTCGCATACGCGCCCACGATGCGGGCAAGGGTCTTTGGGGCGCACCGCGGCAAGCCCATCGAGGCCGCAGGCGGGCCGCACGGGGAGCGGCTTCAATTCTTGCGGGCTGTCGGGTCACGCGGCAATGAGCAATTGAGGCAGCTGACTGGAATCGGCAGATATGACACTCATATCCCTGCCCAGCAGGGCCTCACGTAACGCCTGACGTCACCCTTGAACTGCAAGGACCAGCGGAAATACGCCCGCTGCTCCCGCCCGGCGAAGCAACCGGGCCGACACGGCGAGCGTCCAGCCGGTGTCCGCGAAGTCGTCGACGAGAAGTACCGGACCATCCGCACCGGCCAGCGCCGCGGCCAGCCCGGGCGGTATGACGAGTGCCTGGTGCAGACCCCGCACCCGCTGGGCGCTGTTGCTCTGCGAGAGCCGCTCACCTGCTGCCCCCGGCGCGTACTCCACCGCCCCCAGCAGCGGCATACGTCCCACCTCGGCGATACGGGCACCCAGCGACCCGACCAGCGCGGGCCGGGAGCGAGAGGCCACCGTCACCACACCGACCGGCCGCGCGGGGGCGTCCGGCTGCCCCGACGCCCAGCCGCCGGGCCCCTTGGCCCAGTCGGCCAGCACGCTCACCACCGCGCTCACCACATCGTCCGGTACCGGTCCGTCGGAGGCCTGCGGGGACAGCATCGGGCGGAGCCTGTTACCCCAGCCGATGTCCGAGAGCCGGCCCAGTGCCCGCCCGGCGAAGGCCTGTTCCCCTTGCGGGATGCGTCCCTTGAGGTCCAGGCCCACCGCGGCCAGTCCGGTCGGCCACATCTTGCGGGGCTCCACCTCGACGCCCGGCCTGCCGAGTTCACCGAGCGCCGCGTCCAGAGCGGCCTGCGAGACGTCCGGGGTGAACCGCGCTCCCGCGCAGTTGTCGCAGCGTCCGCACGGTGCGGCCGCCTCGTCGTCGAGTTGCCGGCGCAGGAACTCCATCCGGCAGCCCGACGTCGTCGCGTAGTCGCGCATGGCCTGCTGCTCGGCCTCGCGCTGCTTGGCCACCCAGGCGTACCGCTCCGTGTCGTACACCCAGGGCTGTCCGGTGCCGGTCCAGCCGCCGCGCACCCGCCGGACCGCGCCGTCCACGTCGAGGACCTTCAGCATGGTTTCCAGCCTGGTGCGCCGCAGTTCGACCAGGGGCTCCAGGGCGGGCAGGGAGAGCGGCCGGCCGGCCCGGTCCAGCGCGTCCAGGGTGCGGCGCACCTGTTCCTCGGGCGGGAAGGCCACCGAGGCGAAGTACTGCCAGATCGCCTCGTCCTCCCTGCCCGGCAGCAGCAGCACCTCGGCGTGCTCCACGCCGCGGCCCGCCCGGCCCACCTGCTGGTAGTAGGCGATGGGCGAGGAAGGGGAGCCCAGATGCACCACAAAGCCGAGGTCCGGCTTGTCGAAGCCCATGCCGAGCGCCGACGTGGCCACGAGGGCCTTGACCCTGTTGGCCAGAAGGTCCTCCTCCGCCTGCTGCCGTTCGGCGTTCTCGGTCCTGCCGGTGTACGAAGCGACGGTGTGGCCGCACTGACGCAGATACGTCGTCACCTCCTCGGCCGCCGCGACCGTGAGGGTGTAGATGATCCCGGAGCCGGGCAGCTCGCCGAGATGGTCCGCGAGCCAGGCCAGCCGGTGCGCGGCGTCCGGCAGCCGCAGCACGCTCAGGCTGAGGCTCTCCCGGTCCAGCGGGCCGCGCAGCACGAGCGCGTCCGAACCCGCGCCTGTGCCGAGCTGTTCCGCGACATCGGCGGTCACCCGGGCGTTGGCTGTGGCCGTCGTGGCGAGCACCGGAACCCCGGCCGGCAGCTCGGCCAGCATGGTGCGCAGCCGGCGGTAGTCCGGACGAAAGTCATGGCCCCAGTCGGAGATGCAGTGGGCCTCGTCGACCACCAGCAGCCCCGTCGCGGCGGCCAGCCGGGGGAGCACCTCGTCGCGGAAGTCAGGGTTGTTCAGCCGCTCGGGACTGACCAGCAGCACGTCCACCGCGCCCGCCGCCACCTCGGCCTGGACCGTCTCCCACTCCTCGGTGTTGGACGAGTTGATGGTGCGGGCGTGAATGCCGGCCCGGGCCGCAGCCTCCACCTGGTTGCGCATGAGCGCGAGCAACGGGGAGACGATGACCGTGGGGCCGCTGCCCCGCTCGCGCAGCAGCGAGGTCGCGACGAAGTACACCGCGGACTTGCCCCATCCGGTGCGCTGCACGACCAGCGCTCTGCGTTTCTCGGCGACCAGCGCCTCGATGGCGCGCCACTGGTCCTCGCGCAGCCGGGCGGTGCCCGACTCGTCCCCGACGAGGCGGGCGAGTACGGAATCGGCCGAAGCCCGGAGATCTGCGTTGGCTGCGTCGCCTGTATTGCTCATGGCCCCATGCAACCCGATGCCACTGACATCACGCGAACCCGTGCCCAGCCCCTGTGGACAAAAAGTTATCCACAGGGCTGGCGGGAGCGGGGCCCGCCGCGGGACCTTGCCCTGCATGAACCAGCACCACGAATCCACCGGCGCCGCGTCCGCCGGGACGCAGATCACCCTGCGGGGTCCGGCAGAGCTTGCCGACGCGCTGCCCTACGTCCTGGGCTTCCACCCCAGCGACTCCATCGTCATGATCGCACTGCACGGCACCAGAGGCCGTTTCGGAGGCCGGCTCAGACTCGGTATCCCCAGCGAGCCGGAGGAATGGCCGGCCGTCGCCGAGCAGCTCGCGGAGTGCCTGGTGATGGGGAGCGAGCGGCGCGGTCGGCGGCCCGACGGCATCCTCGTCTTCCTCTGCCAGGATCCGGCGGACGGGGAGACGGGCGGCCAGGTGATGGAGCGGCTCCGGACGCTGGCCCAGCGGCTGCGCACCGCGTGCGGCGGCCTCGAGGTGCCCGTGCTGGAAGCGCTGTGCATTTCGTCCGGGCGCTACTGGTCGTACTGCTGCCCTGATACGCGCTGCTGCCCGCCCGAGGGCAACACCCTGGCCATGCCCGGCACATCGGTGATGGCCGCGGCCGCGACCTACGCCGGCCTGCGTGTGAGCGGAACACTGCGGGAGATGGAGGCACGCCTCACCCCGTGGCCGGCACCGCGGGCGGCGCCGCAGGAGCGGGCACTCGACGCGGCCGGAGCGTCACTCCTGCCGCGCCTCCTCAGCGATGCGGAGCACGAGCAGGTGGGAGCCGAGACCCTCGAACTGGCCGGGCGCCTGATGCGGAGGCTCGCCGAGACCCCGCCGGCGCCCGGCAGAGGTGATCCGGACGCCGTCGACGACGAACTGATCGCTCACGACGAGGCCGCCGCCGTGATCCTCGGACTTCAGGACCGCAGGACCCGTGACCGGGCGGCGGAATGGATGGAGGGCCCGGAGGCCTCGGCCGCGCTGCGGCTGTGGCGGCTGCTGTCCCGCCGCTGCGTCGGCCCGTACGGCGAGCATGCCGCGGCGCCGCTCACCCTCGCCGGCTGGGTCGCATGGTCGACCGGTGACGAGCCGGCGGCGCGGGTCGCCCTCGGGATGGCCCTGCGAGCCGACCCCGGCTATCACTTCGCGCAACTTCTGCACCAGGCGTGCAATGAGGGGATCGACCCGGAGGCACTGCGTCGCTGCCTGCGGCAGGAGCGAGGGAAGCGGACGCGGTCGAAGGGAGGGGCGGCGTCGCGCCGCGCCCGGGTCCGCCGCAAGCCGCCCCGTCCCTCGGCCGCCGCCCCGGGCTGCTCGCCACCGGCCGCCCGTCCCGGCGCCGCCGAACCGCGCGGCCGCACGCGCGGTCGTGGCGTTCGGCACGGCAGGCAGGGCGGGTGACGAGGGCTCCGGTCGGGAGGGTGGGAAGGAGAAGTGATCGAGGACGACCGAAGGCGTGTTTATCGTCAGGCAGACGACTATGATCGCGAACATGTCGCCCTACGACCCATCGGCCTTTCCGCCCTTCGCTGTCACTGTCGATCTGGTCGTGCTCACCGTGCGGCGCCATGCGCTCTGTGCGCTGGTCGTACGCCGCGGGGAGCCGCCGTTCCAGGGCCGGTGGGCGCTGCCCGGCGGATTCGTCCGGGCCGACGAGGATCTCGCGGCGGCGGCAGCACGGGAGCTCATGGAGGAGACCGGGCTGTGCGCGCACGACCCCGCGTCACCCGCGGTCGGCAACGGCGCCCATCTCGAACAGCTCGCCACCTACGGCGATCCCGAGCGAGACCCCCGTATGAGGGTCGTTAGCGTGGCACATCTGGTGCTCGCCCCCGATCTGCCCGCGCCCCGGGCGGGCGGTGACGCGCACAGTGCCCGCTGGGCGCCGGTCCAGGAGCTGATCGACCAGGAGACGGGTTCCGGCCTGGAGGGCGAGCAGTCCGCCCCGCTCGCCTTCGACCACGCGCGGATCCTCGCGGACGGCGTGGAGCGGGCCCGATCCAAGATCGAGTACTCCTCGCTCGCCACCGCGTTCTGCCCGCCCGAGTTCACGGTCGGCGAGCTGCGCCGGGTGTACGAGGCGGTCTGGGGGGTGGCCCTGGACCCGCGGAACTTCCATCGCAAGGTGACGGGTACGCCGGGGTTCCTGGTTCCCGCGGGCGGTACGACGACCCGGCAGGGAGGCAGGCCCGCCCAGTTGTTCAGGGCGGGCGGCGCGACCTTGCTCAACCCGCCGATGCTGCGCCCGGAAGTCTGACACCCGCAGCCGAAAGGCTGCGCCGAAAGTCCGAAATATCGCGTTATCTTGCTCAGGTACCCGCCTTGCCGTCGTGCGGTTCCCCCATCTGCGAGAGAAGCGATGCTCCAGGCCATCGGACTCACCAGTGCCCCCCGCCGGTTCCTGCCGCCCACCGTGGACGATCTGAGCTTCGAGGCCCGGCCCGGCTGTGTCACGGCTCTCCTCGGCGCCCCGGGATCCGGCAAGACCACAACCCTCCGACTGATGCTCGAACTCGAAACGGGCCGCGGGGTCACCTACTTCCGCGGACGTCCGCTCCACCAGGTCGCCCACCCGGCCCGTGAGGTGGGTGCCCTCCTCGGGGACGTACCGGGCCACCCGGCCCGTACCGTCCGCAACCAGCTCCGCATGCTCTGCGCCGCGGTGGGAGTGCCGGTCTCCCGCGCCGATGCCATGCTCGAACGCGTGGGCCTCGCCGGTGTCCGCGACGAGCGCCTCGGCACGCTCCCACTCGGCATGGACCGCCGACTCGGCCTCGCCTGCGCACTGTTGGGCGACCCGCACACCCTGCTCCTCGACGAACCGGCCCGGCGTCTCTCGCCGCGCGAGAGCGGCTGGCTGTACGAGCTGCTGCGCAGCCACGCGGAGCAAGGGGGCACGGTCCTGTGCACCGTCAGCGACGCCAAGGAGGCCGCCCGCACCGCCGACCATGTCATCGCCATCGACGGCGGCCGGCTCGTCGCGGACCAGGGCGCAGCCGACTTCACCCGCACCCGGCTGCGTCCCTGCGTAGCGGTCCGAACTCCGCACGCCGCCCGACTCGCCGCCCTTCTCAGCAGGGAGGCCCGCACCGGCCGGCGCTCCATGGAGGTGGTCGCCGAGAGCGGCAGCCGTCTGTACATCTACGGAAGCAGCTGCGGGGAGATCGGCGAGGCGGCCTTCCGCCATGGCGTCCTGCTCCACCAACTCGCCGACGAGATCCCTGACCTCAGTCCGCCCCGGCGCCTCGGCGATCCCCGGCCCGCACCTGGCCCGGAGGTCGACCGTGCCGACGCTGCCCGTCCCGATGCCCCGGCTGCCGCCGCCACTGACGGCGCCTCACTCGATGCCGGGCCTCACGGATTCGTCGACGCCGACCCAGAGGCCGCGGCCTGCGGTCCCGCCGAAGTCCTGACCGGCACCGGGCAACCCGCGCCGGGCACCGGCACGGCCGTCCCGGCCCAAACAGGCGGCGACGGCGCCCCCGGTTCAGGGGAATCCGCGGCCGGGGCCCCATACGACGGCGACGCCGGCCTTGACGCACCGGAGGGCGCCGGTGCCGCTGACACCACGCCCGATGCCGAGCGCCGTGCCGCCCGCGTCCGCGCCGTGGACGGCGCCGGGACGGGCGTCCCGGTGGGAGATGGCCGTCATACCGGCTCACCGGTGCGGGGCGGAGTGAAGGCCTCCGGCGTGAGCCCCATGATCAGGCGGCGCACGCTTCACGGGCCGTTGCGGCCGTACCGGTACGAGCTGCACCGACTGCTCGGTGTCCGGACGACCGGTCTGATCGTGGCCGCTGTGCTGGTCGGGTCCGCCGTCATCGCCGTGCTGCTCGCGCGCGACGCGCGCACCGTGCTGCCGGGCCTGCTGGCGGCGTGGCCCGGCTGGCTTCCGCTGCCGCCCGCCGCTCTGGGGGCCGGGCTGCTCGGTGCCCTCGCCTTCGGCGAGGAGTTCCGCTATCCCGCGCTCGGCGTCGACCGGGGCACCGTGCCGCGCCGGCTCGGCCTGTTGCTCGCCAAGCTCGTGGTGGCCGCCGGGGCGGCCCTGCTGCTCGGCGCGCTCACCGTTGCGGCGGACTGGGAGCTCATTCGGCTGCTGTACGGAGCCGACTTGGCGCACCTCCCGGCGGACTTGGCGTCAAAGGCGGCGAGTTGGGCCGGCCTCACCGTGGGCTGCGCCTGGGCGGGACTGCTCGGCGCCGCGGTGTTCCGGGCCACGACCGCCGGTGTGGCCGCCGTGCTGGCCGTACCGGTCGTCGTCGCCCCACTGGTGCGCGAGGTACTGGAAGCGCCCCTGGCCCCTTCCGCCCTTGCCCTCGCGGCCAGGCTGCGAGGGCTGGCCTGGGTGCGGTGGCCGCAGGAGGCGGACCGCTGGCTGGCGGCCGCCGTACGGCTCGTCGCCCAGCCCGTGGGTGCGGCCCTGGTGCTGTCGCTCCTGGCCCTGCTCTGCGCGTATCTGGTCATCATCCTTCGCGCCAAAGCGCGTTGGTGACCGAATGTGCGGTCGTCGCACACAACTCCCCGGGAATTGCGCGCTTCTTTCCGATAAAGCGTCAATTGAAGGGCGGGCACCGATCACCCTTTCGTGTGCTTTTCACCAAAGACCTCAAGGGCTGCGGGAGCCACGCCGACAAAGGATGCGTGAGTACCCTTGCGCACACCATGATGACCACCGCCCGCCCCGCAGAGACCGGACTCGTGGGCCCGGGCGAACTCGACCGCTATCCCTACGCGGAGGCGCCCGGCGCCGATCGCGTCGGAGCTCCCTCCTGGGAGGGCGCGGACACGGAACTGGGCCGGGTTGGCGGCCGGCGCGCGGCCGGCAGTCGCGGCCGCGGCCTGCACGGCCAACTCGTCCAGCAGCTCGGCCAGATGATCGTCTCCGGCGATCTGGGCGCCGACCGTCCGCTCGTCCCCGAGGAGATCGGTCAGCGCTTCGAGGTCTCCCGCACCGTCGTACGGGAGTCGCTGCGCGTCCTGGAGGCCAAGGGCCTCGTCAGCGCCCGGCCCAATGTGGGCACCCGGGTCCGTCCGGTGAGCGACTGGAATCTGCTGGACCCGGACATCATCGAGTGGCGGGCCTTCGGCCCGCAGCGCGAGGACCAGCGGCGCGAGCTGAGCGAGCTGCGCTGGACGATCGAACCCCTCGCCGCCCGCCTCGCGGCGGGACACGGACGCGAGGACGTGCAGCAGCGGCTGTCCGACATGGTCGGAATCATGAGTCACGCCCTCACCCAGGGTGACTCCGTCACCTTCTCCCGGGCCGACGCCGAGTTCCACGCCCTCCTCATCCAGGTCGCGGGCAACCGCATGCTCGAGCACCTCTCGGGAATCGTCTCCGCCGCTCTCCAGGTGTCCGGCGGCCCGGCCACCGGCTGTGAGCGCCCCACCGAGTCCGCTCTCACCCACCACTCCCGGATCGTCGATGCCCTCGCTTCGGGTGATGCCGCCGCCGCCGAGACGGCCATGCGCCAACTGCTCACCGTTCACCCCGAGGTGGAGCGTGTCGTCCCGGCCCCCCGGGAGCACTGATCCGGGCTGCGGCCCGTGGCGTAGCGATATGTGTCGCCGGACCACGGGGTCCGGCGACACGATTGTGACCATATTCACCAATTATTTCCGTTATGTCTGAATTGGGGTGTGACTCGGGCCACGAAAATTGGGCGTAACACTCCTCGCGGTTGCGCGATGACCTAAGAGGTGACAGCCGAGGAGGGAATACGGACGCCGTTGATGGCGCTGTAGGTGCTCCAAGGTTCAGCCCGCGCCGCCGGTGCATCCGCAGACCGGTGGTCGTCGGCCCCAGCCCGGACGAGGGTGGGGCCGGAAGCCGTTTTCCATCGTTCCGAGAGGTTGTTCGTGTCGGCCAGCACATCCCGTACGCTCCCGCCCGAGATCGCCGAGTCCCAGTCCGTGATGGCGCTCATCGAGCGGGGAAAGGCTGATGGGCAGATCGCCGGCGACGACGTGCGTCGGGCCTTCGAGGCTGACCAGATTCCGCCAACCCAGTGGAAGAATGTTCTGCGCAGCCTCAACCAGATCCTCGAGGAAGAGGGTGTGACGCTGATGGTCAGTGCCGCGGAATCCCCCAAGCGCACCCGCAAGAGCGTCGCAGCTAAGAGCCCGGTCAAGCGCACCGCCACCAAGACTGTCGCGGCCAAGACGACCGTGACCAGGACCGTTGCGGCCACGGCGGCCCCGTCGGCCGAGGCCGTGGATGCCGCGGCCGACGAAACCACTGCTGCTTCCGCCAAGAAGGCCGTCGCCAAGAAGGCGGCCGTGAAGAAGACCGCGGTCAAGAAGACCGTGGCCAAGAAGACCACGGCGAAGAAGGCCGCCGCCAAGAAGGGCGACGACGAGCTGCTCGACGCCGATGAGCTGCTCGAGGACGTGCAGCCCGGCAAGGGTGACGAGGCCGAGGGTGAGGCCCAGGGCTTCGTCCTGTCCGACGAGGACGAGGACGACGCGCCCGCGCAGCAGGTCGCCGCGGCCGGCGCCACCGCCGACCCGGTCAAGGACTACCTCAAGCAGATCGGAAAGGTCCCCCTGCTCAACGCCGAGCAGGAGGTCGAGCTGGCCAAGCGCATCGAGGCGGGTCTGTTCGCCGAGGACAAGCTGGCCAACTCCGACAAACTGGCGCCGAAGCTCAAGCGCGAGCTGGAGATCATCGCCGAGGACGGCCGGCGCGCCAAGAACCACCTGCTGGAGGCCAACCTCCGACTGGTCGTCTCGCTCGCCAAGCGCTACACCGGCCGCGGCATGCTCTTCCTGGACCTGATCCAGGAGGGCAACCTCGGTCTGATCCGCGCGGTCGAGAAATTCGACTACACCAAGGGATACAAGTTCTCCACGTATGCCACCTGGTGGATCCGTCAGGCGATCACCCGCGCCATGGCCGACCAGGCCCGCACCATCCGTATCCCGGTGCACATGGTCGAGGTCATCAACAAGCTCGCGCGCGTCCAGCGCCAGATGCTCCAGGACCTGGGCCGCGAGCCCACCCCGGAGGAGCTGGCCAAGGAGCTCGACATGACCCCGGAGAAGGTCATCGAGGTCCAGAAGTACGGCCGCGAGCCGATCTCGCTGCACACCCCGCTGGGCGAGGACGGCGACAGCGAGTTCGGTGACCTGATCGAGGACTCCGAGGCGGTCGTTCCGGCCGACGCGGTGAGCTTCACGCTGCTCCAGGAACAGCTGCACTCCGTGCTGGACACGCTGTCCGAGCGTGAGGCGGGCGTGGTCTCCATGCGCTTCGGTCTCACGGACGGCCAGCCGAAGACCCTCGACGAGATCGGCAAGGTCTACGGCGTTACGCGTGAGCGCATCCGCCAGATCGAGTCGAAGACGATGTCGAAGCTGCGTCACCCGTCGCGCTCCCAGGTGCTGCGGGACTACCTCGACTAAAGGCCGCGTCACACGGCTGCCGTGGGCCCGGAGCTCCGTACCACCGGTACGGAGCTCCGGGCCTCCGTCGTTCCGAGGTGCGTGTCGGCCACTGCTGGATGACTCTGGGTGTGCATATGTCAGCGCAGAGTCAGGAGTCCGTCATGCGTCCTCGCCCCATCCGATCACCGGCCAGAGCGCTGGCCCTGGCAGCCGTGACGGCTCTGGCACCCCTGATGGTGTCCGTCCCCGCGGCCGCCGACAGTGTGATCATCGGTGGTGCTCCGGTGAGCATCACGGGCAATCCGTGGGTCGTCGCGGTGTCCAGCCGTTCCCTGTTCGGCGCAGCGCGGGCGGGTCAGTTCTGCGGCGGGGTGGTGGTCGCGCCGGACCGGGTGGTGACGGCCGCCCATTGCATGAACGAGGACGCGCTCGGCGTCTCGCCGGCCGAGCTGGCCGACCTCAAAGTCGTCGCGGGACGTACGAAGCTGCAGGCCGAGGGGGGCCATGAGATCGAGGTGAGCAAGGTCTACGTCAATCCGACGTACGACGGCTACACGCGCGAGGGTGATCTCGCCGTTCTCACCCTGGCGCGGGCTCTGCCGGCCGAGAATGTGATCAAGGTTGCGGGTCCCGGCGACCCCGTGTACGAGCCGGGCACGGCCGCCTCCGTCTACGGCTGGGGGGACACCACGGGCTACGGCACATACGCCTCGTCATTGCGCGCGGCACCGGTGCAGGTGCTGCCCGACGAGGCCTGCGAAAAGGCGTATCCCGGAGGCTCTGCCGGAAAGTACCGCTCGGCCACCATGCTCTGCGCGGGTGGTCCCAGGGGTGGGCGTGACGCATGCCAGGGCGACAGCGGGGGGCCGCTGGTGGCCAAGGGCACGCTCATCGGGCTTGTTTCCTGGGGCAATGGCTGCGGTAAGTCGGACAGCCCCGGGGTGTACACCCGGATCTCCGCCTTCGTCCAGCAGGCCACCGCGGGACGATGAACGCGGAGCGCCGGCCCGGGTACCAGAACGGGTGGCCCGGCCCCTTCCGGGGCCGGGCCACCCGTCGACCGGTGTTTCACCGGTCCTGGCTCGTCGCGACGTGAGGCGTCAGCGTTCGTCGTCACCTGCCATGGCCGGAACGGTGGTGAGCCGGTCCGTCTCGTCCTGTATCTCAGCGGCGATCTTCTTCAGTTCGGGCTCGAACTTGCGTCCGTGGTGAGCGCAGAAGAGCAGTTCACCACCGCTGGTCAGGACGACGCGCAGGTATGCCTGGGCGCCGCAGCGGTCGCAGCGATCAGCGGCCGTCAGGGGGCTCGCGGGGGTCAGAACAGTAGTCACGTCGCCTCTTCTCTAGCTCGACGAGCTGTCGTACCAGGGTCAACATCCAACCAGGCCGAAAACGTTCCCGCTCGTGGCTTTTCCTCGAAATTTTTTGTCAAGGTGGCTGTCTGCTGCCGGTTGGCGGCGAAGTTAGCCGTATTGCTTCGCTCTACGGTTTTTCGCTGGCTTGTCTCTTTTGATCCTCTCGGCGGGGTTGCCGTTTGTTCATGAGGACGTGCCCCGACCCTAAATGGTTCATGCCTCATTGGGAACGTGATATCCGCTTCACTCCATCGAGGGATCGAACACCCATACGACTCTGGACTAGCATGAGTCTTCCCGAGGGTGGCGTTACATCCGCTCTACCAGGCCTCGGTACCCTCTGACCGGCGACCGACGCCTGCCCGCCATCCACTGGGCCCCTATCGAAAATTCAGCGAGGAGCGAACCGCGTGACCGCCGAGACGTCCGTTCCGTCCAGTGCGCTGCTTACCGCAGACCGTGACGGTTCCAACTACACCGCGCGGCACCTGCTCGTACTCGAAGGCCTCGAAGCGGTGCGCAAGCGCCCCGGCATGTACATCGGGTCCACCGACAGCCGGGGCCTGATGCACTGCCTCTGGGAGATCATCGACAACTCCGTCGACGAGGCCCTCGGCGGGTACTGCGATCACATCGAAGTCGTCCTGCACGACGACGGTTCGGTCGAGGTGCGTGACAACGGCCGCGGCATCCCGGTGGACGTCGAGCCGAAGACGGGCCTGTCCGGTGTCGAGGTCGTCATGACCAAGCTGCACGCCGGCGGCAAGTTCGGCGGCGGGTCGTACGCCGCCTCCGGCGGTCTGCACGGTGTGGGCGCCTCCGTCGTCAACGCCCTCTCCGCCCGCCTCGACGTCGAGGTCGATCGTGGCGGACACACGCATGCCATCAGCTTCCGGCGCGGTGTGCCCGGCATCTTCACGGAGTCCGGGCCCGACGCCCCCTTCGACCCGGCGAACGGCCTGCTCAAGGCCAAGAAGGTGCCCAGGACCCGCACCGGCACACGGGTGCGCTACTGGGCCGATCGCCAGATCTTCCTCAAGGACGCCAAGCTCTTCCTGGAGACGCTGCACCAGCGCGCCCGCCAGACCGCCTTCCTCGTGCCCGGGCTGACCATCCTCGTGCGCGACGAGCGCGATCTCGAGGGCACGGGCAAGAGCGAGGAGATCTTCCGCTTCGACGGAGGCATCAGCGAGTTCTGCGACTACCTCGCGCAGGACAAGGCCGTCTGCGACGTACTGAGGCTGACCGGGCACGGCACCTTCAAGGAGACCGTCCCCGTCCTCGACGACCGCGGGCACATGACCCCCACCGAGGTCACCCGGGAACTGGGCGTGGACATCGCCCTGCGCTGGGGGACCGGGTACGACACCACGCTCAAGTCCTTCGTCAACATCATCGCCACTCCCAAGGGCGGCACCCATGTGACCGGATTCGAGCGGGCGGTTACCAAGACGGTGAACGAGGTGCTGCGCTCCGCCAAGCTGCTGCGCGTCGCCGAGGACGACGTCGTCAAGGACGACGCCCTGGAGGGCCTCACCGCCGTCGTGACCGTACGGCTCGCTGAGCCGCAGTTCGAGGGCCAGACCAAGGAGGTCCTCGGCACCTCGGCGGCCAACCGGATCGTCGCCAACGTCGTCGCCAAGGAGCTCAAGACCTTCCTGACCTCCACCAAGCGAGACGCCAAGGCGCAGGCCCGCGCCGTCCTGGAAAAGGTCGTCGCCGCTGCCCGTACACGCATCGCGGCCCGCCAGCACAAGGAGGCCCAGCGCCGGAAGACCGCGCTGGAGTCGTCCTCGCTGCCGGCGAAGCTCGCCGACTGCCGCAGCGACGACGTCGACCGCAGTGAACTCTTCATCGTCGAGGGGGACTCCGCGCTCGGTACCGCCAAGCTCGCACGGAACTCCGAGTTCCAGGCGCTGCTGCCGATCCGCGGCAAGATTCTCAACGTCCAGAAGTCGTCCGTTTCGGACATGCTGAAGAACGCCGAGTGCGGGGCGATCATCCAGGTCATAGGGGCCGGTTCCGGCCGGACCTTCGACATCGACCAGGCGCGGTACGGCAAGGTCATCATGATGACCGACGCCGACGTCGACGGCTCGCACATCCGCTGTCTGCTGCTCACCCTCTTCCAGCGCTACATGCGGCCCATGGTCGAGGCGGGGCGTGTCTTCGCCGCCGTCCCCCCGCTGCACCGCATCGAGCTGGTCCAGCCCAAGAAGGGCCAGGACAAGTACGTGTACACCTACTCCGACAGCGAACTGCGGCAGACCCTGCTGGAGTTCCAGCGCAAGGGCATCCGCTTCAAGGACTCCGTACAGCGCTACAAGGGCCTCGGTGAGATGGACGCCGACCAGCTCGCGGAGACCACGATGGACCCGCGCCACCGCACGCTGCGCCGCATCAACATCAGTGATCTGGAGGCCGCCGAGCAGGCCTTCGACCTGCTGATGGGCAACGAGGTCGCGCCGCGCAAGGAGTTCATCACCAACTCCGCGGCGACCCTGGACCGTTCACGCATCGACGCGTAACCCTTGGAAAACCGTCACCTGATGGGGTGAACAGGGAGGATACGTGCGGCCTGGATCCAGCCAGGCCGACATCATCGTTCGGTGGAAAATCACACAGAGCCCCATTCTTCGGCGGTGCGGCTCGACGACCCGTGGTATGCCGCCCCGGCCTCCGGCCGGGGCGAGCCGGCCGACACGGGCGCGGCCGTGCCCGCCGCTTCTGTCGCTCCGACGGCCCCCGAGCGGGGCCCCGGCGCGGCGGACATCTATCTGGAGGTGCAGCGCAGCCCTGCCTTCCAGGAGGTGCGCGGCCGCTACCGCCGCTTTGTGATCCCGGCGGTTCTCACCTTCTTCGCCTGGTACGTCGCCTATGTCGTGGCCGCGACCACCGCACCGGGGCTGATGGCCCGGCCGGTGGCAGGGGCGGTGAATGTCGCGATGGTCGCCGGGCTCGGCCAGTTCCTCACCACCTTTCTGCTGACCTGGGCGTACTCCCGTCACGCCCGGCTGCGCCGGGACCGAGCAGCACTCGACCTCCGCTGGACCGTGTTCGAGCAGAAGCACGAGCAGGAGATGGCACAGGGGGACGACCGTTGAGCGGCCAGACCCTGACAACACAGCACCAGACCCTGGCTCTGCTGCTCTTCAGCGCGTTCGTGGCGGCGACACTCGCCATCACCACCTGGGTGAGCCGCCACCGGCAGGGCTCCGCCGAGGAGTTCTACGCGGGCGGCCGGCTCTTCTCACCCATGGAGAACGGTTTCGCCATCGCGGGCGACTACATGTCCGCGGCCTCCTTCCTCGGCATCTCCGGTCTGATCGCCCTCTTCGGCTACGACGGGATGCTCTACTCGGTGGGCTTCCTCGTCGCCTGGCTGGTCGTTCTGCTTCTCGTCGCGGAACTGGTCCGCAACTGCGGCCGGTTCACCCTCGCCGACGTGGTTGCCGCGCGCATGAGCGAGCGGCCGGTCCGTATCGCCGTGGGCACGTCCTCGGTGACCGTCTCCGTGCTCTATCTGGTCGCGCAGATGGTCGGAGCGGGCAGCCTGGTGGCGCTGTTCCTGGGCGGTACGACCGAGGCGGCCCGCGCATGGACGGTCATCGGAGTCGGCGCGCTGATGGTGGTCTATGTGTCGGTGGGCGGAATGCGGGCCACCACCTGGATCCAGATCGTCAAGGCCGTGCTGCTCATGGCCGGGGCCGTCACGCTCACCGTGCTGGTCCTGGTCCGCTTCCACGGCGACATCAACCAACTGCTCGACACCGCCGCCGAACGCAGCGGTTACGGCAAGGACTTCCTGTCACCCGGTCGCAAGTACGGTGCGGACGCGACCGCCAGGTTCGACTTCATCAGCCTCGGACTCGCCCTGGTCCTCGGCACGGCGGGCCTGCCGCACATCCTGGCCCGCTTCTACACCGTGCCCACCGCCCGGGCCGCCCGCCGCTCGGTCGTCTGGTCCATCGGACTGATCGGCAGCTTCTATCTGATGACCATCGTGCTCGGCTTCGGCGCCGCGGCGGTGGTCGGCACCTCCGAGGTACGGGCCTCCAACGCTGCGGGAAACACGGCGATTCCGCTGCTCGCCCTCGATCTGGGCGGCGGACCGGGAGCCACCGGCGGGACGGTCCTCTTCGCCGTGGTGGCCGCGGTCGCCTTCGCCACCATCCTCGCCGTCGTTGCCGGAATCACCCTTGCCTCCTCCGCCTCCGTGGCCCATGACCTCTACGCCTCACTCAAGCGCCGCCAAGCCGGGCAGCACAGTGAGGTCGCGGTGGCCCGGATTGCCGCTGTCGGCATCGGCGCGGCCGCCATCGCGCTGGGGCTGCTGGCCCAGGACCTCAATGTGGCCTTCCTGGTCGGCCTGGCCTTCGCGGTCGCCGCCTCCGCCAATCTGCCCGTACTGCTCTACTCCCTGTTCTGGCGGAACTTCACCACCAAGGGAGCGGTCTGGTCGGTGTACGGCGGGCTGGTACCGGCCTTGCTGCTGGTGCTGCTGTCACCGGTCGTCTCCGGCAGCCCCCATTCGCTGTTCCCCGGTGTCGACTTCCAGTTCTTCCCACTGGAGAATCCCGGTCTGGTCTCCATTCCGCTGGGCTTCCTCGCGGGCTGGGCAGGGACGGTCTGCTCACGGGAGCCGGCGGACGAGGCCAAGCACGCGGAGACGGAGGTCCGCTCGCTGACCGGGGCGGGTGCAGCCTAGTGCCGCGACCGGCAACGTTTGCCCGTCAAAGGAGCGGCGTCCGGTGCGTGCGATCGCAAGGCGGCCGAAGGCCCTCGTAGCAGCGCTACTCGGGTTTTCGGCCAACGCAGCGAGCGTGCGTGCCTGGGGGTGCCCCCGGGCGACGCGCCTCTCCCCCGTAGCCCTTCGGGCACGGGAGGTGCGCCCAGCGTTGTCGTCGGTCGCCGAGGTCCCCCAGCGCTGCCTCCCCCAGCTATCTCCCCCAGCTATCGCTGGGGGTGCCCCCGGGGTGCCCCCGGGGTGCCCCCAGGGTGCCCCCACCGCATGCGGTGCCGCCGCGGAGCGGCTGCGGTGACATCAGCCGCTCCGCGGCAGGCCCTCCTCCGCCCTGCGATGCACGGCACCAGGCGCCGCTCTCGGGCCTGATCGGCCGGACAGGACCTAACGTGTCACCCAGGCATAGCGGTGTTCGGGGCGGCCCGTCTCCCCGTACCGGAGCGTCAGCCACACCCGGTCCGAGCGCTCCAGCAGCTTCAGATACCGCTGCGCGGTCTGCCGGCTCACCCCGGCTCGCTCCGCGATCTCCAGGGCGGACAGTGGTCCTTCCGCCGTGAGCAGTACCTGCCGGACCAGTTCGGCCGTGGTCGGTGAATGCCCCTTCGGCAGGTCGGGGGTGCTCCCCGGGGCTCGTAGTGCTCTGAAGATACGGTCCACATCGACCTGCATCCGGTTGGCGTGCTCATGGTCCTGGGCGCGCAGCGCGTCGATCAGCCCGCCGACGGCACCGGCTGCGGGGGGCGCGGGCCCGTGTAGTGGCCGCTGGGACGCATACGCAGGGGGCGCTCGGCGTACTCCTCCAGCGCGTGCGCGATCCAGCCCGCCGTCCGTGCCACTGCGAACACCGTCTCCCCGGCCTCGGCGGGCATCCCCGACGAGACCGACAGGACGGCCAGAGCGAGGTCGACATTGGCGTGCGAGTCGGTGTGCCGGGCGGTCGTGGTGACCACGTCCCGGGCCGCCGCCAGGGCCGCAGACGCGTCCGGGATCTCCTCCAGCAGCTGGAGCAGCGTCCGCGCGCGGGGATCCTCGCCCTGATAGAGCCGGTGCCCGAGCCCCGGCACCGGCCGGCCGACGCGCAGATGGTCCGCGACGACCGGGGCGGCGCCGCCGCGCTCCAGGACCTCGGCGAGCATGCGATGGGCGAGTCCGCTGGCAGCCCCGTGCAGCGGCCCCTCCAGGGCGCCGAGGCCCGCCGAGACCACTGCGTACGGGTGCGCGCGAGCGGAGGCGGCGACCCGGGCGGCCAGGGTGGACGCGGCCAGGTCGTGGTCGATGAGGAGGGCGAGCGCGGTGTCCAGGGCGCGCAGCCAGGCCTCGTCCGGCGGGCGCATGGTCAGCCGTGGCCACAGCTGCCAGGCGATCGGGCCGGTGCCCCGGGGTTCACCGACGTACGGCAGCGCCTCGGCGAGTGTGGGGATCAGACTGCGGGCCGTGCCGAGCACCGCCTCGGTGGACAGGTCGAACCGCAGAGGATCGGCGGCGGCCGCCGCGATGGCCGCCACCCGCAGCCGGTCCATGGCCGAGCTGTGTGCCGGCAGCGCGCCGACCGCCCGGCGGGCCGGTTCGAGAAGCTGCGGAGGCGCGGTGAACCGTGTGCCGTGCCGCAGTTCCCCGGTCCACAGCCACTCGGCGATCTCCTCGTAGCCGTGGTGCCGGGCGAGCTCGGCCGCGTCGACCCCGCGGAAGTAGTACCGGCCCTTCTCGATGAGGGTGATGCCGGTGCGGAACACCAGGTCACCGATGGCGGGCTGCGGCTCGCGGCGGCCCGAGCGCCGGGCCAGCGCCTCGATCTCCGCGGCGTCGAAGGTGCTGCCGCGTCCGCCGGGTGCCCGCACGCTGCTGAGCTGGCCGCGGCTGACGTACGCGTACACGGTCTCGGGCTTCACACCGAGCCGTTCCGCAGCCTCCTGAGTGGTCAGCCTTCGCCCGCTCGCCTCTTGATCCGTCATGAGATTCACTCTAACTCACATTGATTGAATCAATATTGACAGGATTCTTGTCAAGAGTAGACAGTCGAATCAATGATCGATCAAACGCGGGAGGACACGATGACGGTCACCACCCAGACCCCGCCCGGCGTACCCCGAGGACTCGCGGGCGTCGTCGTCACCGACACCGAACTCGGGGACGTCCGAGGTCGGCAGGGCTTCTACCACTACCGCCAGTACTCGGCCGTCGAGCTCGCCGAGAAGCGCAGCTTCGAGGACGTCTGGTACCTGATGCTCCACGGCAGGCTGCCGGATACGGCCGAGCAAATCGTCTTCGCCGAGCGGACCGCGGCCCTGCGCAGGCTGCCCGACGAGGTGCGAGAGGCCCTGCCCGTGATCGCCCGCGCCGGAGCCATGTCCGGTCCGCTCGCCGGGCTGCGGACCACCCTCTCTCTGCTGGGTTCCGCCCAGGGCTTCCGTCCTGTGTACGACACCGACCCGGAACGGCGCCGCGCCGACGCGCTTGCCGCCTGCGCCGCCGTTCCCACCCTGCTCACCGCCCTCCATCGGCTGGGCCGGGGCCTCGAGCCGGTCGAGCCGCGCGACGATCTGCCGTACGCCGCCAACTACCTGTACATGCTCACCGGTACGGAACCGGACCCGGCCAGGGCCCGCGCGATCGAGCGCTACCTCGTCTCCACGATCGACCACGGCTTCAACGCCTCGACCTTCACCGCCCGCGTCGTCGCCTCCGCCGGCTCGGATGTCGCGGCCTGCCTGGTGGCGGCGGTCGGCGCGCTCTCCGGCCCGCTGCACGGCGGGGCGCCCAGCCGCGCCCTGGACACCCTGGACGCCATCGGCACGCCGGACCGCATCGACGCCTGGATACGGGGACGAGTGCTGGCCGGCGACCGGATCATGGGCTTCGGGCACCCCGTCTACCGCACCGAGGATCCCAGGTCACGGATGCTGCGCGGCATCGCGGAGGAGTTCGGCGGGCCGCTGGTGGAGTTCGCAGTGGAGGTCGAGCGGCAGGTCGAGGACATCCTCGCGGAGCTCAAACCGGGGCGTGAGCTGCACACCAACGTGGAGTTCTACGCCGGCGTGGTCATGGAGCTGTGCGGGCTGCCGCGCGAGATGTTCACGCCGACTTTCTGCGCGGCCCGGGTGGTCGGCTGGAGCGCCAATATCCTTGAGCAGGCGGCGGACTCGAAGATCATCCGCCCGGCGGCCCGCTATGTCGGCCCGCCCCCGCCGCAGCCGGTGCCGACCGTGTGAGAAAGGCCGCTCCTTGAGTCTGCCGAGCAAGCAGCAGATCCCCGTCGTCGTCCTTGCGGGCTTCCTGGGATCCGGCAAGACGACCGTGCTCAACCATCTGCTGCGGCACAGCGGCGGCACCAGAATCGGCGCGATCGTCAACGACTTCGGCGCCATCGAGATCGACGCCATGACGATCGCGGGACAGGTCGACTCCACGGTCTCGCTCGGCAACGGCTGTCTGTGCTGTGCGGTCGACGCGAGCGAGCTGGACGTCTTCCTGGAGAGGCTCACCCGTCCCACCACGCGGCTTGACGTCATCGTCATCGAGGCGAGCGGGCTCGCCGAGCCGCAGGAGCTCGTCCGGATGATCCTGGCCAGCGAGAATCCCCGGATCGTGTACGGAGGGCTGGTCGAGGTCGTCGACGCGGCGGAGTTCGACGCCACGCGGCTGCGCCACCCCGAGCTCGACCGGCACCTCGCGATCGCCGATCTCGTCGTGCTGAACAAGGCGGACCGGGTGGGGGAGGCGGAGCTGGGCCGGACGAGGGACACGCTGGCCGGTCTCTGCGAGGGCACGGCGGTGATCCCGGCCTCGTACGGACGGGTCGCCCCCGAGCTGTTCTTCGACTGCCGGCCCAAAGCCGAGACGGTGGGGCAGCTCTCCTTCGAGGACCTGTGCGCGGACGACGGCGATGATCACCGAGATCATCTGCACACGGAGTACGAGAGCCTCTCCTTCACCGCCGAGGAGCCCATGGATCCTCGCCGGCTCATGGGCTTCCTCGACGGCAGGCCCGTCGGGCTCTACCGGATCAAGGGACATGTGCACTTCGGTGCGGCCGATCCGCACAACCGGTACGCCGTTCACGCGGTCGGGCGGTTTCTGCGGTTCTATCCGCAGCCCTGGGGGAGAGCGGAAGAGCGTCTCAGCCGGCTGGTGTTCATCGGATCGGGGATCGACACGGGCAGGCTGCGCCAGGAACTGGCGGACTGCCGGGAGACCACACCGCAGGACGCCGCCGACGAGCACGGCATGTGGGGCGTCCTGCGGTACGTACGCGACCAGGAGGCGTAGGGGTGTCCGGCGGATCATGCCGGACGCCCCCGGGCCCTACGCCGGGCCCGTGACCACCGCGACCGGCTTGGCCAGCGGTGTGCCCGAGCCGTCCCGACGCGGGTCGATGGCCGGCAGCTCCGAGGGCATGCCGTTCTTCTGGGCCGCGCGGGCCGGTGTCCTGCCCGCCCAGGCCAGAACCAGCATGTCCTCGCCCCTCAGGAACCGCTGGCAGCGCACCCCGCCGGTGGCCCGGCCCTTGCGCGGGAACTGGTCGAACGGGCTCAGCTTCGCCGACATCTGCTCCGAGTCGTCCAGGGTGCCGCGCGCGGCCGCGATCGTGAGGACCACCGCGTCCGCCGCCGGGTCCACCGCGGTGAACGAGATCACCCTGGCGCCCTCGGACAGCTTGATTCCGGCCATACCGCCGGCCGGCCGGCCTTGCGGGCGCACCTGCGAGGCCGGGTAGCGCAGCAGCTGGGCGTCGTCGGTGATGAAGACCAGGTCCTCCTCGCCAGTGGCCAGCTCGGTCGCGCCGACGATCCGGTCGCCGTCCTTGAGAGCGATGACCTCCAACTCGTCCTTGTTGGCGGGGTAGTCGGGCACCACACGCTTGACGACGCCCTGCTCGGTGCCGATCGCCAGACCCGGCGAGTCCTCGTCGAGCGAGGTCAGGCAGACGACGGTCTCGTCCGCCTCCAGCGACAGGAACTCCGACAGCTGTGCCCCGCCCGAGAGGGTGGGCGCGGCCGCCGTGTCCGGCAGCTGCGGCAGGTCGATCACCGCGAGCCGCAGCAGCCGTCCGGCCGAGGTCACCGCACCGATGTCCGCGCGGGCGGACGTGAGCACGTCCGAGACGATCACATCGTGCTTGGCGCGCTTGCCGTCCTCACCGGCAGCGATCGGCTCGCCCGTGACCGTACGGGCCAGCAGACCGGTGGAGGAGAGCAGCACCCGGCACGGGTCGTCGGCGACCTCCAGCGGCACCGCGGCGATCGGCGCGCCGGCCGACTCCAGCAGGACGGTGCGCCGCTCGGTGCCGAACTTCTTGGCCACCGAGGCCAGTTCGCCGGAGACCAGCTTGCGCAGCTCGCTGTCCGACTCCAGGATCTTGGTGAGCTCCTCGATCTCGGCGGTCAGCCTGTCGCGCTCGGACTCCAGCTCGATGCGGTCGTACCTGGTGAGCCGGCGCAGCGGGGTGTCCAGGATGTACTGGGTCTGGACATCGCTCAGCGAGAAGCGCTCCATCAGGCGCTGCTTGGCCTCCGCGGAGTTCTCGCTCGACCGGATCAGCTGGATGACCTCGTCGATGTCGACCAGCGCCACGAGCAGACCCTCGACCAGGTGCAGCCGGTCGCGGCGCTTGCCGCGGCGGAACTCGCTGCGTCGGCGCACCACGTCGAAGCGGTGGTCGAGATAGACCTCCAGCAGCTCCTTCAGGCCCAGCGTCAGCGGCTGGCCGTCGACCAGCGCCACATTGTTGATGCCGAAGGACTCCTCCATCGGCGTCAGCTTGTAGAGCTGCTCCAGCACCGCCTCCGGGTGGAAGCCGTTCTTGATCTCGATCACCAGCCGCAGGCCGTGCGCGCGGTCGGTGAGGTCCTTGACGTCGGCGATGCCCTGGATCTTCTTCGAGCCGACCAGGTCCTTGATCTTCGAGATCACCTTCTCCGGACCGACCGTGAAGGGCAGTTCGGTGACGACCAGGCCCTTGCGGCGGGCCGTCACGTCCTCCACCGTCACGGTCGCGCGGATCTTGAAGGTGCCGCGTCCCGTTTCGTAGGCGTCCCTTATGCCGGCGAGGCCGACGATCCGGCCGCCGGTCGGCAGGTCGGGGCCCGGCACGTGACGCATCAGCGCCTCGAGGTCGGCGTTCGGGTACCTGATGAGATGGCGGGCGGCGGTGACGACCTCGCCCAGATTGTGCGGCGGCATGTTCGTCGCCATACCGACCGCGATTCCGGATGCGCCGTTGACCAGCAGATTCGGGAAGGCGGCGGGCAGCGCGACCGGCTCCTGCTCCTGGCCGTCGTAGTTCGGGACGAAGTCGACCGTGTCCTCGTCGATCGACTCGGTCATCAGCTGCGTCGCGTCGGCCATCCGGCACTCGGTGTACCGCATGGCGGCCGGCGGGTCGTCGTTGCCGAGGGAGCCGAAGTTGCCGTGGCCGTCGACCAGCGGCAGTCGCATGGAGAACGGCTGGGCCATGCGCACCAGTGCGTCGTAGATGGAGGCGTCGCCGTGCGGGTGCAGCTTGCCCATGACGTCACCGACGACTCGGGCGCACTTCACATAGCCGCGCTCGGGGCGCAGCCCCATCTCGTTCATCTGGTACACGATGCGGCGGTGCACCGGCTTCATACCGTCGCGGGCGTCCGGCAGGGCCCGCGAGTAGATCACGGAATACGCGTACTCGAGGAAGGAGCCCTGCATCTCGTCGACGACGTCGATGTCGAGGATCCTCTCCTCGAACGAGTCGTCCGGCGGCGGGGTCTTCGTGCTGCGGCGGGCCATCGCTGCTGCGGCTCCTTCACCAACATGGTTGAGTGCTGACGCGGACCATTGTGGACCGCCCCACTGACAACCCCGACCTCGACCCGTCGCACGGGCCGTCCGGGCGCGCGGGAACTTCGCCAGGTGTCGGCGCGCTTGCATACAGTGGCAGGACTTCTCCATACGCGATCGAAGGGACGTACATGCCCATGGGTCACACGGCCACAGCCCAGGCCGGTTCCGGCGGCCTGACAGCGACCGAGCACCGGCTGGCCAACGGCCTGCGCGTGGTGCTCTCCGAGGACCACCTGACCCCCGTCGCCGCGGTCTGCCTCTGGTACGACGTCGGCTCGCGTCACGAGGTCAAGGGCCGTACCGGTCTGGCTCACCTCTTCGAGCACCTGATGTTCCAGGGCTCGGCGCAGGTGAAGGGCAACGGTCACTTCGAGCTGGTGCAGGGCGCGGGCGGCTCGCTCAACGGCACCACCAGCTTCGAGCGCACCAACTACTTCGAAACCATGCCCGCCCACCAGCTCGAGCTGGCTCTGTGGCTGGAAGCCGACCGGATGGGCTCGCTGCTCGCCGCGCTCGACGACGAGTCCATGGAGAACCAGCGCGACGTCGTCAAGAACGAGCGCCGCCAGCGCTACGACAACGTTCCGTACGGCACCGCCTTCGAGCGGCTGACCGCCCTCGCCTACCCCGAAGGCCACCCGTACCACCACACGCCGATCGGCTCGATGGCAGACCTGGACGCCGCGACCCTCGAGGACGCGCGCGAGTTCTTCCGTACGTACTACGCGCCGAACAATGCCGTCCTGTCGGTCGTCGGCGACATCGACCCGCAGCGCACGCTCGCCTGGATCGAGAAGTACTTCGGCTCCATCCCCTCGCACGACGGCAAGAAGCCGCCGCGTGACGGTTCGCTCCCCGATGTGATCGGCGAGGAGCTGCGCCAGGTCGTCGAGGAGGAGGTCCCGGCCCGCGCGCTGATGGGCGCCTACCGTCTGCCCCACGACGGCACCCGTGAGTGTGACGCCGCCGACGTGGCGTTGACGGTCCTCGGTGGCGGTGAGTCCTCCCGGCTGCACAACCGTCTGGTTCGCCGCGACCGTTCGGCCGTGGCCGCCGGCTTCGGGCTGCTCCGGCTGGCCGGAGCCCCCTCGCTGGGCTGGCTGGACGTGAAGACGTCGGCCGGCGTCGAGGTGCCCGACATCGAGCGGGCCGTCGACGAGGAGCTGGCCCGGTTCGCCGACGAGGGCCCCACGCCGGAGGAGATGGAGCGCGCCCAGGCGCAGCTGGAGCGCGAGTGGCTGGACCGGCTCGGCACGGTCGCAGGCCGCGCCGACGAACTGTGCCGGTACGCGGTGCTGTTCGGCGACCCTCTGCTCGCGTTCACCGCCGTCCAGCGGATCCTCTCCGTCACCGCGGAGGAGGTCAAGGCGGTCGCCCAGAACCGGCTGCGTCCGGACAACCGGGCGGTGCTGGTGTACGAACCGACCGGCAGCAAGGTTTCCGCCGCCGACGAGGACAACGACGACGCAGAGGGGGCGGACCAGTGACCGACGCTGCCGTGACCATGGACTTCCACCCGCAGCCGCAGCCGGGCACCGCCAAGCCCTGGGCCTTCCCCGCTCCCGATCGCGGCACCCTGCCCAACGGGCTGACCGTGCTGCGCTGCCACCGCCCGGGCCAGCAGGTCGTCGCCGTCGAGATCTTCCTGAACGCCCCGCTGGACGCCGAGCCCGAGGGTCTCGACGGCATCGCCACGATCATGGCGCGGGCCTTCTCCGAGGGCACCGACAAGCTCTCCGCCGAGGAGTTCGCCGCAGAGCTGGAGCGCTGCGGCGCCACGCTCGACGCGCACGCCGACCACCCCGGCGTCCGGCTTTCGCTCGAGGTCCCGGTCTCCCGGCTGCACAAGGCGCTGGGCCTGCTCGCCGAGGCACTGCGCGCCCCCGCCTTCGCCGACAGCGAGGTCGAGCGGCTCGTGCGCAACCGGCTCGACGAGATCCCGCACGAGACGGCCAACCCGGCCCGCCGCGCCGCCAAGGAGCTGTACAAGCAGCTCTTCCCGGCCGACTCGCGGATGTCCCGGCCGCGTCAGGGCAGCGAGGAGACCGTGGAACGGATCGACGCCGCCATCGTCCGTGCGTTCTACGACGACCATGTACGCCCCGCCACGAGCACGGCCGTGATCGTCGGCGACCTCAGCGGCACCGACGTCGACGCCGTGCTCGCCGACACCCTGGGCGCCTGGACCGGTGAGGCGGCCGGGACCCGGTCCATGCCGCCGGTGAACGCCGACGACACCGGCCGTGTGGTGATCGTCGACCGTCCCGGCGCGGTGCAGACGCAGCTGCTGATCGGCCGGATCGGTCCGGACCGGCACGACCGGGTCTGGCCGGCCCAGGTGCTCGGCACCTACTGCCTGGGCGGTACGCTCACCTCCCGGCTGGACCGGGTGCTGCGCGAGGAGAAGGGCTACACCTACGGTGTGCGGGCCTTCACCCAGGTGCTGCGCTCCGCACCGGACGGCACGGGCGCGGCCATGCTCGCCATCAGCGGCTCGGTGGACACCGCGTCCACGGGACCGGCGCTCGACGACCTCTGGAAGGTGCTGCGGACACTCGCGTCCGAAGGCCTGACCGACGCCGAGCGCGACGTCGCCGTACAGAACCTGGTGGGGGTCGCTCCGCTGAAGTACGAGACGGCCGCGGCCGTCGCGGGCACGCTGGCCGATCAGGTCGAGCAGCACCTCTCGGACGATTTCCAGGGGCAGTTGTACGCGCGCCTCGCCGAGACCGGCACGGTGGAGGCGACCGCCGCGGTCGTCAGCGCCTTCCCGGTGGACCGTCTGGTGACGGTGCTCGTCGGTGACGCCTCGCAGATCGAGGAGCCGGTCAGGGCTCTCGGAATCGGCGAAGTGACCGTCGTCAACGGCTAGTTGACGATCCGTCCGGGCCCTGGCAGTCGAAGGACCGCCAGGGCCCGACTTTTTGTCTGCTTTGTCGCAGAGCGTGACTGTCTGCCTTGTGGCGTGCGCTACAAAATCACGTGTCTGTTTGGTGAAAGAAAGATCGTCCGTCTAGCGTCGGTCCCGCTGTCCGTCGGACGTACGACGTCGCACCCGCGGCACCGGACAGTCATCGCCGAGTCCCCGTACGGCGCGAGCCAGGGGAGCCGGGGACCCGTCCGTCCCCTGGGGTGAATCGGACGCCTTCGCGCGCGGAGGGGTCCGTAGGAGACCTTCCTGCTCCGAACCCGTCAGCTAACCCGGTAGGCGACAGGGAAGGAAAGGACCAGCCTCTTCATGGCGCTCACCCGTGCCACCGGGAAACATCGTCGTCCGAGCACGCTGACCCGTCAGGGCGCGAGCATCGCGGGCATCGCCACCCTCGCCACCACCGGCGTCGTCGGCACCCTGGCCTCCCCGGCCCTCGCGGCCGAGCCCGAGCCGAAGGGCGTGGAGGACACCGGCATGATCCAGGCCGTCGCCCTCGAGGATTCGCTGGCGGACGAGATCGGCGCCCAGGCCGACGCCCAGCAGCACGCGGCCGCCGAGGAGGAGGCCGCGGTCCAGGCGTCGAAGGCCGCGGCTCAGGCGAAGCGCATCGCCGAGGCCCGGGCCAAGGAAGAGGAGCGCGCTGCCCGTGAGGAGGAGCGCAGGCGCCTCAACGCGTTCGTCGCCCCGGTCTCCGGCTCGTACGTCTCCACCTCCTACCATGCGGGCGGCGGCCGCTGGTCCTCCGGCAGCCACACCGGTATCGACTTCCACGCCGCGTACGGCACCCCGGTCCACGCGGTGGGCCTGGGTACGGTCGTGGAGGCCGGCTGGGGCGGCGCGTACGGCAACAACGTCGTCATCCGTATGAATGACGGTACCTACACCCAGTACGGCCATCTGGCCTCCATCTCCGTCTCGCAGGGGCAGACGGTCATGCCCGGCCAGCAGATTGGCATTTCCGGCTCGACCGGCAACTCGAGCGGCCCGCACCTGCACTTCGAGGCCCGTACGACCGCCGAGTACGGCTCCGACATCGACCCGGTCGCGTACCTCCGCTCGCACGGCGTCGCGCTCTGACTCGACAGACTTCCGCGAAGGCCCCGGCTTCACCGCCGGGGCCTTCGTCTGTGCGGCGGCCGCCGTATTCGCGAAAAGCCGCGGAAAAGCCGTATTCGTGAAAAACGGAGAGCCGTGGTGTCCCGGATTCGTGACACCACGGCTCTCCGCGGACTCGGGCGCCGGTCAGACGGTCTCGGGCAGTTCGTCGAGCCCCTCGGAGACCAGCTTCGCCAGACGGTCGAGCGCGGCGTCGGCGTCGTCCGACCCGGAAGCGAGCACGATCTCCTCGCCGCCCTCGGCACCCAGGCCGAGCACGGCGAGCATCGAGGCGGCGCTGACCGGATCTCCGTCGGCCCTGGCGATCGTCACGGGGACGCCGGCGGCCATGGCGGCACGGACGAAGATGGAGGCAGGGCGGGCGTGCAGGCCCTCTGCCCAGCCGACATTGACGCGGCGCTCGGCCATGGTGTCGCCCTTCAGGTGCTGGGAAAGTTGTCTAGACCATTGTCTTATATCAGGTCCGGGGCTCCAACGGCCCGCGACCCTCAGGCCCTGTCCGGCCGGTCATGCCGGGCTCGCGGCGTCTCGGTGCCCGCCGCGAAGCGGCTGATGTCACCGCAGCCGCTCCGCGGCGGGCGCACCTCTCCTCCGTAGCCCTTCGGGCACGGGAGGTGCCCCCGTCGTTGTCGTCGGTCGCCGATGTTCCCCCGCTACCTCTGGGGGTGCCCCCAGAGGTGCCCCCACCGCATGCGTGGACACCAGCCGCTCCACGGCGGGCCCTCCTCCCTCTTGCGACGCACGGCACCACGAGACACCAGCCGCTCCGCGGCGGGCGCTCCCCGATCCGGCCCGATCGACCGGCCAGGGCCTAGGCTTGCCGCATGCAGACCCCGTCGGATTCCGCGTACCCGGCTCACTGGGAGGCCGACGTGGTGCTGCGCGACGGCGGCACCGCGCGCATCAGGCCCATCACGACCGACGACGCCGAACGCCTGGTCAGCTTCTACGAACAGGTCTCGGACGAGTCGAAGTATTACCGCTTCTTCGCGCCCTACCCCCGACTCTCCGACCGCGACGTGCACCGCTTCACCCACCACGACTACGTGGACCGGGTCGGCCTCGCCGCCACCG